>CALFJG010000020.1 GCA_937877625.1 uncultured Prevotellaceae bacterium | reverse complement strand
AAAGCGACGATACGCCTGCACACAACGACAACGAGGGGAGGAGAAACAGGAATAACACTGATAATAATGAAGCTCTTTTCATAAGGCGGGAATTTTGTGCTTAGGTTTTAGGAACGCGGCAAAGGTAAGCATTTCTGAAAAGTTCAACAGACATCGCGCCCATTAAATGTACACGCGGCAAATAAGGTATGCAAAAGAAATATGGAGCGTTACCTTCATATGACGCACAGCGTTGATCAGATATACCGTTTCCTTGATAATCTGTGCTATCGCAAGGAGGAAGATGGGAATGTGCAACGTGCCTTCGTGTTCATTTCACGCTTAGGCATCTCGACGAAGGTCTGTTCATCCCATTTCAGATTCTTTATGTCAATCATAATTCGAATTATTTTTGTTATAACGCGTGCAAAGGTACAACTTGGTCTTTCTTTTCATCAGGAGATAGCATTACAACAGTTCCGAATCACGTAACCGCAGCAGGAATGACAGACTTTAACATAGAGGAATTCCCTGTTTTTCTCAAAGCACCTGCCCGCTTTGTGCGAACACGCCTAAAGTTAAAACATCACCATTTTCTCAAGCCTGCGAATGTGGCGGCCACCTTCAAAGTCTGTGGCAAGGAATTGGTTGAGGCAGGCCTCAGCAGTGATGTTATCAATAAAACGTGCAGGAAGCACGAGTACATTGGCATCGTTGTGAAGGCGTGTCATTCGGGCTATCTCAGGTTCCCACACTAACGCGGCGCGTACCGCTTTATGCTTATTAAGCGTCATCGCCATACCCTCACCGCTACCGCAAAGTGCCACACCGCGAGAAACCACGCCCGATTCTATCGCTGTGGCAAGTTGGTGGGCAAAGTCGGGATAGTCGCAACTTTCCTGGCTGTGAGTACCAAAGTCCACTACCTCATAACCTCGTGCCGTAAGCAATTGTTTGACATAGGCTTTCATTTCGTAACCGGCGTGGTCGCTTGCAAGCCCCATTTTTCTTGTAGGATTATTCATCAAGGTAGGCTTTTATCTGGTGGTATATATTCTCGCCTGTAAAACCGAGTTTTTCATCAAGCACTTTATAAGGCGCGCTGAAACCAAAGGCGTCCATACCAAACACACGCCCATTGCTACCGACAAGGCCTTCTAAATTAACGGGTAGGCCGCTCGTGAGACCAAAGGTTTTTACATCACGAGGGATAAGGGTCTCCTGGTATTCCTTGCTCTGACGGCGGAAAAGTCCTTCGCTCGGACACGACACCACGCGATAACGGATGCCGTCCTTCTTCAGGAACTCGCCGGCTTCGGCCAGTGTGCTGATTTCAGAGCCACTTCCCACGAGGACTACATCAGGATTGTCTTCTGGAATTACGGCGTAAGCTCCGCGCGCCACGCCGCTATAATCGGCATCGGCGGGAAGGTCTTTAATGTTTTGTCGGCTGAAGATAAGAGCGGTGGGAGTGTCTTGGTTTTCCATTGCCTGACGCCAACACTGCGTAGTGGCGTGTACATCGCAGGGACGGAACACGCGTACGCTGTCGCGCCCGCTATGGTTTTTAAGCTTCTCCATCAGACGTATCTGCGCCTCTTGCTCCACGGGCTCGTGCGTAGGGCCGTCTTCTCCCACACGGAACGCATCGTGACTCCAAACAAACTTCACTGGAACTTCCATCAATGCCGCCATACGAATGGCAGGTTTCATATAGTCGCTGAAGACAAAGAACGTGCCACATGCTGAAACGATACCGCCGTGGAGCATCGCTCCGATGCATACACAAGCCATAGTAAGCTCGCTCACACCGGCTTGGAGAAAACCGCCGCTAAAGTCATCGCGTGTAATCACCTTGCTATGAGATAGGAAGCCATCGGTTTTGTCGCTGTTGCAAAGATCGGCAGATGAAACAAGCATGTTTTTCATATATTTGGAAAGCATCTGCAGGCAGACCTTTGACCCTTGGCGGGTACTTTGGTTGGGCTTCTGTTCTATCTCCTCCCACGGCAGTTGTGGCAAGCGTCCTGCGAACCAGTCATTGAGTTCGCGTGCTACTTCGGGGTTGGCCTCAGCCCAGGCCTGTTCCTCTGCGCGCCGTTGGCTGACAATCGTACGCAGTTCCTCTCTTCTGGCATCGTAGATAGCAGCCACTTCGTCGCGGATAGCAAAAGGATCTTCGGGGTTGCCACCGAGATTACGCACAGTATTGATATAAGCATCACCACCGAGCGGACATCCGTGTGTGCCGGGGTCGTTTTCATAACTGCTACCATCGGCACGCAGCGCACCCTTGCCCATTATCGTATGGCCGATGATTAGCGAGGGGCGGTCGTCCTCTGCCTGTGCTTTGGCCAGGGCTTCACGTATCTGAATGATATCGTTGCCGTCAATCTCTTGAACGAACCAATTCCAGGCACGATACTTTTGCGCGGTGTCTTCGCTTATCACGTCAGCGGTCATCGTGGAGAGCTGTACATCGTTGGCATCAAAGAACATTATCAAGTTGTTCAGCCCTAAGTGGCCCGCCAATCGACCCGCCCCCTGCGACACCTCTTCTTGTACACCGCCATCGCTGATATATGCGTAAATCTTTTCGCGCTCAAATCCTGGATTACCCGTGCGTGCATAGAGCATTTTGGCTGCGAGGGCAGCACCTACCGCGTAGGTATGTCCCTGCCCGAGCGGACCGCTGGTATTTTCTATGCCGTGCTCCAAGTTGCGCTCGGGATGGCCTGGCGTAGCACTCCCCCACTGACGAAAAGTTTTGAGATCGTCAATGCTATAAAAGCCGCTCAGTGCTAACACGCTATAGAGCATCGGCGACATATGTCCGGGGTCAAGATAAAAGCGGTCGCGACACATCCAGTGGCGATCATCGGGGTCGTATATTATTTGTTCGGCATAAAGTGCATTACAATAATCAGCACCGCCCATTGCACCACCAGGGTGGCCGCTGTTGGCTTTCTCTACCATCGTTGCCGCCAGAACACGAATGTTGTCGGCTGCAAGATTCATTAAGCGTACGGGGTTGTTCATTATAAAAAAAAGGGGAGTTGAGAATTTGCAAGTGTGCAAAAGTACGTTTTTGTGATTACCAAGGCAATGTTAAAGAGTATTTTATAACTCGAACGTAAAGAAAAAGTAAACGCGCAGGGCTGCTTTGTCCTACGCGTTTTATTATTTAGGAATTTATAGGCTATCGCCAAAGTCCTCACGGAACTTGCTTACGAGTTCTTCCTGCCAGTGGCCAATTTCTTTCATACGCCCAAAGAAGAAACGTAGCACTTTTGGCTCTTCTGTCCACTTCAAGCCGCCGATGAGGTTGCGATTGTCGTACATCCACTTCACGCGGTCGGCGCAATACTTCACCTGCGAGAGTGTAAACACACGACGCGGCAAGGCAAGTCGTTGGAGTTCCAACTCGGCGTAGCGTTCTGTGCCGTCTGGCTCGCGCTGCTCGCTTACAGTACCACGTTCCATACCACGTATGCCACCTGCAATATAAAGGGCTGCACCTACGGCTGCTGCAGGATATTGGTTATGCGGTATATTGGGAACAATCTCTGAGCAATTTAAGTGGGCACCCAGACCGCCTGCGGGCTTAATCACCGGCACACCGTAGGCATCAAGTTCATTAACGAGATACTCAATAAACTCTGGGCCTTGGCTAATATACTCCATATCCAAACTTTCCAACAAGCCTTCGGCAGCGGCCTCGATGCTACGTACTTCCATACCGCCGTAGGTCAAAAAACCTTCGTAAAGGGGTACAAACTCCATCATCATTTGTGTCCACTTGGCATCCGTGGAAAGAATGAAGCCACCACGCGAGAAGCCCAGCTTACGTGCCGAAAAGTAAATAATGTCGAAACGCGAGGCCAGCAGGTGATAGATATCCTTCACCTCCATATAGTTGCAACGTGGCTCACGCTTCTTCATAAAGTATACATTGTCTTGCAGGAGCGAGGCATCAAGTACACTAACGACACCTGTTTGGTGGCAGATGTCGGTAACGGCCAACATATTCTCCAAACTAACGGGCTGTCCGCCGATAAGATTGGTACCTGCCTCAACACGCACGAAAGCAACGTTTTCTGCTCCTTTCTCTTCAATAATACTGCGCAGGGCATCAAGGTCGAAATCGCCTTTGAAAGGGTCATCGCTCTGTGGTATAAGTCCTTTCTTATCTATGAGTTCCACCACTTCTCCGCCTAAGCGTGTGATGTGAGCTTTGGTTGTGGTGAAATGGAAGTTCATTAAAGCTACTTTTCCAGGCTTCACAAAGGTCTCGGCCAGAATATTCTCAGCGGCACGCCCTTGGTGGGCAGGCAACACATTATCTACACCAAAAACAGTTTTTATGGCAGCCTTAGCCCTGTTCCACGATTCAGAACCAGCATAACTATCATCGGCTACGTGCATAGCAGCCGTCTGACGGTCGCTCATTGCATTCACGCCCGAATCGGTTATCATATCCATATAGATATCACGATTTTGGAGCAGGAACGTATTGTTGCCCGCTTCTTGAATGGCGCGAAGACGATCCTCCACGGGAATAAGATTGAGTTTCTGAACCACACGCACTTTGTGCATTTCTAAAGGAACTTGATTCTCTTGTTGGTAGAATTTAACGCTTGACATTAGTAATTTGTTTGAGATTAGTTTCTTCCTAATTATATAAGCAGCGCAAAGACTTTTTTCTTTCGCTCACAAACGGCTGCAAAAATAGTACAAGGATAGCGCATAAGAAAACAAATCAAAAAAAGTTTTTGAAAAAATGCAACTGCAAAGTCAAAGCGTACAAAGCCAAGAGAATGTAAAAGGAGGAGATTTATTAGACGGCATAAATCGGTTTTCCCACCCCTTTTGCATTTAAGAATGGATAATACGCCTTACCTTTGCTGCAGGAAAGTATTAATAAGTCACTATGCATCCTGCATTATCTATCCCCCCTGCCCCGCTTCGTTTGCGACAGAACAACAAGCGCGAGGAAGTGTGGTGCATACTGCGCCATCGCTATGTGGCACTCACACCCGAGGAGTGGGTGCGACAACATTTCGTTCATTTCCTGATAACCCATCGTGGCTATCCCGAGGGGCTTTTGGGAAATGAAGTTACTATCAACGTGGGTGGTGCATCGCGCCGTTGCGACACCATATTATATAATAAGGAAGGTGGCACACCGCGTGCTGTAATGGAATACAAATCCCCTGCTGTGGCTATCACGCAAAACGTCTTCACACAGATTTGTTCGTACAATAGCGTGCTTCACACTGATTACCTCTTTGTTTCCAATGGCCTGCAAACCATTGTGTGCCGAATAAACAAAAACACACGGAAATATGAGTTCCTTAAGGACGTTCCATATTACAAAGAACTGTAAAGAAGCCTTTTTTATTTGAAAAAGTGTAATTTTGCCGCGGTAATACTCCAACGACAAACAACGACAAACAAATTCCTCAAAAACACCATGAAGCATTTATACTTTATCGTGCTTTTATTGCTTGGCACACTATTTTCTTCTTGCAGTTCCGATGAACCAATATCAATAATAGACGACGATGCTTTCGCTGAGAACGGGGCAGGAACGCAACCCACGGTTTTCTATACACCGGCTCAGCCCGACGACCGCTATTTCCCGGCAGAAGACACCTCTACCGAATTGGCAAAACTCGACCTAAGCACGGCTCTCTATCGATGTGTGTATAAAACAGGCGATGACGTTGGTGTGACACTCAACGAAGGTATGGCCACCGAAGACGAATTAGAATACCTTGCCGGCGAGGTGGAGGTGATTACAGAAGGTGCTACCACTGAAAAACAAAAGTTAGACAAAATTTTTAATTGGGTGGCGAGCAACATCAAATATAGTTACGACGTAACAGAACATTCTGCATACTATACTTTCAACGAGCAAAAAGGCATTTGTCAGGGCTATGCCAATCTTGTCAATGTGATGTGCCACATCGCTGGCATTCCTTGTTTCAACGTTAATGGGTACGCCACGTCAAGCTGGCTCGGCCACGCTTGGAACTGCGCTAAAGCCGATGGGCGTTGGTATGTAGTTGATGCCACACACAACCGTATGCACCTTATGTCAGGCACAAGTAGTTATAAGGACTACTACTTCCCCGTACAGGTTGATGTCACACTTTTTGAGGATGACAACTTCAAATACACCTGGCACAACTCCAACCTTTGCATCACAGAGGTGAAACAAGGCAACGACATACTCACCGTGCCTTTCAGCATCAATAAACTTCGCATTTCCTCGTTCAACCCACAGGCTTCCCTCCCAGAAAACATCAAATCCGTCTATCTCGGTTCCAATATTACACATCTCGGCGATGGTTCGGAGTTTGGAGTATTCAACAACGGCAAATCGGTTGAGGCAATTCACGTCATCAACACCAACTCCACTTTTTACAGCGAGAATGGTGTAGTTTACCGTCGCAATGGCGATGAGGTGCAACTCAATATCGTACCACCCTCTATGCGATGGTGTGAACTCTCCGACAAACTGACCACGTTGGAGAAAAACGCTATCTACCACCACAAATCTCTTGAAACACTCGTTATTCCGTCAAGTGTTAAGACCATAGAATACTGGGCAGTAGAGGATGCTCCAAATCTGAAATGGATTTATGTACCCGAAGTGTGTACCTATTGGGGGCAAGACAGCAACTACAATCCTATAGAAAGCAGCGAACCTACGTCTGTCAATTTTGTAGGCGTACACCCCGACTGCCAAATTATCAAAGGCTCAGTACCCACAAGTATTCGCCGCGTCACTCTTTAGAAGGGTTCTTTCATTAGTTTTATGTTTTGTTTTAAGGTGTAAGATTAGCGGGCTATACGCTTTAATAATAAATAAACAAGTATTAAGCACAACGCATAAAACAATCATTATCCCTCCCGAAGTAAGAACACACCTTTAATCAATTTTGTTTTAGTATGCTTTCCAGCGAGAAAAACATTGACCGCATCGTATCACTCTTTAAGGAAACGAAAGCGTATGCTGAGATGCAAGTAGCGTACGCCAAATTGGATGCCACGAGCAAAATCACCGCCGCACTCTCTGCCACCATTCTCTTTGTGGTGCTTTTTGTGATTGGTGCTATATTTATTGTACTCCTATCGTGTACGGCGGCCTTTGTAATCAGCCACTATCTCACCCACGACCACGCCTCAGCCTTTGCTATCGTGTCGGTCATTTTTCTTTGTATAGCAGCCGTGGTATATCGTATGCGCAAAGTCTGGATTGTTAAGCCTATTTCACAGTTCATTGGTAGTATGCTTATCTCCGATGAGGACAACACAACAACCCCCTCCGCACCATGAACCAACAAGACTATTCTCCCGATGCACTCGCACTGCGCAAAGCCAAGCTTCGTAGCGAGATAACAAAGAAGCGCGAGGAACTCATAAAAACCGCCAACACCCTATTACGTCCCGACCCTGCCACAACGCGTGCGGAGCAGTTTGCAGCCACTTTCAGCAGGGCTATCACCATTGCCGATGGAGCACTGATGGGCTATCGTCTCGTAAAACGGTTAGGGTGGCTCGTGCCGAAACGAAAGAAAAAACGCCGCTGGTAATGTGCGCTTTCATCCCCCTTTCGTCTTTCTCTATCTGTTTTCTACGCTATACCTCCCGTATAGTTTTGCTTATTGCCCTTTTTCCTTATTCATAGGTTAAACGGCTTCTTTTGTGAGGTAAGCACAATTTTGTCTTAACCCTTAAACAACTACTTAAAAAGTCTTTGCTATGTATAAAATCGTAGAAAAGAACCAATACTCCGAAAAAGTCTTTAATATTGTGGTAGAAGCTCCGTTGATAGCTAAAAGCCGCAGGGCAGGCCACTTTGTCATTGTTCGCACCGATGCAGAGGGCGAACGCATTCCCCTCACTATTGCCGAGGCCGATGTACAACACGGCACAATCACCCTTGTGGTACAAAATGTGGGTCTCACCTCTGCCAAACTCACAGGAATGAAAGTCGGCGACACGCTCGCCGATGTAGTAGGCCCGCTCGGACGTGCCACACACATTGAAAACTTTGGCACAGTGGTATGTGCCGGAGGAGGTGTGGGCGTGGCACCTATGTTGCCTATCGTTCAAGCCCTTAAAGCAGCGGGAAATCGTGTTATTGTCGTACTCGCCGGCCGCACCAAGGAACTCATTATTATGGAGGACGAAATGCGCCAGAGCAGTGATGAAGTTATCATTATGACCGACGACGGCAGTTATGGCCAAAAAGGACTCGTGACGCAAGGCATTGAGCAAGTCATTCAACGCGAAAAAGTAGATAAATGCTTTGCCATTGGCCCTGCCATAATGATGAAATTCTGCTGCCTGCTCACTAAGAAATACGACATTCCTACCGATGTGTCGCTCAACACGATAATGGTGGACGGTACAGGTATGTGTGGCGCGTGCCGTGTGAGCGTTGGTGGACAAACAAAGTTTGTTTGCGTTGATGGCCCTGAATTTGACGGTCACCAAGTAGATTTCGACGAGATGATGAAGCGCCTCGGTGCCTTTAGAACGGAAGAGCGCGAATCGCTTGAACGCTACAGCCAACAGAAAGAAACAAACGAAAAGCAAGAACCCACACCTATCCCCTCCCCCAACAAAACTGACAATAGCGGCATTTGTGATAACTCCGAACAATTCCCACTCACCCGCGAAGCACCTTGGCGCGTAGAACTTCGCCAAGCCTTGAAGCCCAAAGACCGTATGGCCGTGGCACGCTGCGAGATGACAGAGCTCAACGCCGAGGAGCGCTCCCACGAACTACGTAAAGAAGTGCAACGTGGCCTCACAGCACAGCAAGCCATCACCGAGGCCACACGATGCTTAGACTGCGCCAATCCAGGATGTGTGACGGGTTGCCCCGTGGGTATAGATATCCCCACGTTTGTTAAACTCATTGAAAAAGGAGAGTTCGTAACCGCCGCTCACAGTATTAAACAACAAAGCAGCCTACCCGCCGTATGTGGCCGCGTGTGTCCGCAAGAAAAGCAGTGTGAAAGCAAGTGTATACACCATAAGACAGGTGGAAAGCCTGTTGCCATTGGCTATCTGGAACGCTTTGCAGCCGACTGCGAGCGCGACTATGCGCGTAGCCACAATACCGTAGCACAAGCCACAGATATTCCCAAAAACACCGCTGCTCCGAAGGTGGCCATCGTAGGGAGTGGCCCCGCAGGACTAACCTGTGCTGGCGATCTGGCACGCCGAGGCTATCGCGTCACCGTCTTCGAAGCCCTCCACGAACTCGGCGGCGTACTTAAGTACGGCATTCCCGAGTACCGCCTGCCCAACGAGATTGTTGATTTTGAGATTGACAATCTGCGCCGCAAAGGAGTAGAATTCGTAAAAGACTGCATCGTAGGTAAGACCGTCACTATAGAAAAGTTACAGTCCGACGGCTATAAGGCCGTCTTTGTGGGTAGCGGTGCCGGCCTGCCGAATTTTATGGGTATTCCCGGGGAGAATTTCACCGGCATTCTCTCCAGCAACGAATATCTCACGCGCGTAAACTTGATGGACGCTTCCAATCCTAAGGCCGACACACCCGTACCGTTTGCTAAGCGAGTAGCCGTAATCGGTGGTGGCAACACAGCAATGGACAGCGTACGCACCGCACGCCGTCTCGGAGCAGAAGAAGCCGTTATTGTCTATCGCCGTAGTGAACAAGAAATGCCGGCACGCCTTGAGGAGGTGCGCCATGCCAAGGAAGAAGGTGTGGTATTCCGCACACTGTGTAACCCGATAGAATATATTGCCGATGAGCAAGGCCACGTGCGCCAGATGGTGCTTCAAAAGATGCAACTCGGAGAACCCGATGCTTCCGGACGCCGCCGCCCAGAGCCAATACCCGGAGCGACAGAGACGATGGACGTTGACCTCGTGATTGTAGCCATCGGCGTATCACCCAATCCTATTGTACCCGCCAGCCTTCCCGAACTGAAACAAGGACGCAAAGGAACGATTGCCGTAGATGAAGCTATGCAATCAAACATTCCTACCATCTTTGCCGGCGGCGACATAGTACGCGGCGGTGCCACGGTGATACTTGCTATGGGCGACGGCAAACACGCCGCGGAGAGCATCGACAAAATGATAAAGGCTGGTCTATAAGGGGGCTTTTTTGGTTTCCACCCTATTATAGCACACTCCTTAAACAAAAGCTAACAAAAGCTAACAAAAGCGAGGCTCATAACCTTATTGTCAAAACAAATTCTTTTACCACGTCACTTACAAAATTCATATTTGCTTCAATGAAACGTTTTATTTTGCTTCTCTCACTGTGTGTGGCCACCTTTTCGGCTCTGGCCGACGAACCGTTCCGCCTCCATCGCTATAGTGCGTTTACCACCCTACGTGTTGACACCAACAGCATCGTCTTCGTGGGCAACAGCATCACGAACATGCACGAATGGTGGGAGGCGTTCGGCAATCCCAACATACGTGCTCGCGGCAACAGCGGGGCAGTGAGCGATGAGACGCTGGCAAACTTTGAAACAGCCATTGCCGGACATCCCGCAAAGCTATTCCTAATGATTGGCACCAACGACCTCGGCACAACGGGCATCAACACTTCCGACCACGTGGAAGCCAACGTCCGTTCTATGCTGATGCGCCTCGCTGTGGAGTCTCCGCGTACTGAGGTGTATATCCAAAGTATCCTGCCGAGTGCCGTAGGTATTCGCACACTGGCTCTGGAACAGGAAACGAACCAAAAGTTAAAAGAACTCTGCACGGAGTTTGGTGCTACATACATCGACCTCTATTCGCTTCTCACCGGTATCACGCAGAGTACCAGCGGCGGTTTGTCTTACGACGGGCTTCACCTAACGATGCAGGGCTACCGTATTTGGTGTAACGCCATTGCAAAGTATGTAGGCAGTTCGTGTGTTTACCCCACATCGGCCACAAACCAAAACGGAGGTATAGGTGGTGCTTATGGTATGCGTATCACATCGTTCGGCGGGCTACCGGTACGTAGCACGGATGTGCTTTTTATCGGTGACGAAATGGTACACGGCGGCGAGTGGCATGAACTCTTCCAGTGCGACCGCATCAAGAGCCGTGGCACAGGCTGGGGATACCCCGGACCACCGCTCTCCACCACGCTGGCTGAGATACCCATCATCCTAAAAGGGCGCACCGACAATGAGCAACCCGCTAAGATATTGCTCTACGCTGGCGTGTCCGATGTAAATGGCTCCACAGAGATAGCCACCGTGGTGCAAAGTTATCGCTCCGTCGTGGATAAAATCCGCGAACTCGCTCCGACATCAAAGCTCTACCTGCTCGGCCTGCACCCCACGGCGACTTCCACCACAAACACCAACCGCGTCGTGCCTTTCAACACCGAATTGCAAACGATGGCTGCCAGTCTCGACGGCGTAGAATACATTGACACCTACACGCCGTTCGTGAAAAACAACGTCGCTAACGGCACGCTTTTCTCAGGCAATTACCTCTACGGCAAAGGCTATGCACGGATGACACAAGTACTCGCACCTTATCTCGAAGAAGAAAACGTCTCCATCGTTACCGACGAAGAGGCCGACTCGCTCATCGCTTCCTATGCCGCACGCGAAGCACTATGCAAGATTACAGTGTTAGGCACGCTGCCTGCCGGCGATGGTCTGGGAGAGTACCACCCCGATAGTCTGGCACGCTTCAACACCGAGTGTGAAGCCGCCTACGCCATCCTCAACAGCGATGCCTCGGGCGAAGAGATTGCCGCCTTTACAGAAACATTCTCCGAGCAAGCCTCGGCCTTCCGCGAAACACTCAACAAGCCACTGGCCAGCAACGACAGCGTGGAGTACTGGTACACCATTTGTTCCTCGTTGCGCGACAATCGCTATGTCACCGCCACGGCTAAAAACGGAGGTCTTGAGGGACGCGCCGAGGTAGATAGTGCCTCAATGTGGAAGTTTGAACTCCGCCCCGACGGAGTGACGTACAACATCATCAACCGCAAATACGGCACACTCATCAATCCCGTCTGCACCTTTGGCCAGCAGATAAAGATGCGTGGCACCGTACCTACACGCGGCTTTCTCTTTTCCTATGCCGACACGCCGCGATTATTTATCATTCGCACCAACCTCGGCAAAGTAGAGTTCAACCAAACCACGTCCACCAACTCGTATAAGATATTCAACTGGAGCACCAAGCAGGATGGGTTGGATCGTTCCGATGCGGGCTGTCAGTTCTCCCTTGCCTTGGTGGATAAGATAATAACAAGCGTACCCGTTGTACAAACTACTGCAACAGCCGAACCCTCTGCCATTTATGATTTATCAGGGCGCGCTCACTCCTCTGCGAGTGCTCCGGGTATCTATATCGTGGATGGTAAAAAAGTCTTCGTAAAGTAGTTTTCTTCCAAACCATTCACGCCAATCTTTTCGCCGTTGCGAGGCGACGCACAAAACAACGCTATGCTTACTTGATGGAATAAGCATAGCGTTTTTTGTTACGCCTTAGATGATTTACTTAGGCTAAACGCGGAGAACGAAGGTGCGCTTTTCTGCAAGCGAGGAACGGTTAGATAACACCTTGTCCCATCATCGCATGCGCCACCTTCATAAAGCCTGCGATATTAGCACCTTTCACGTAGTTGATGTAATCTCCCTCGCGTCCGTATTTCAGACACTGCGCGTGAACGTCGTGCATAATACGGTGCAGGCGGTCGTCCACCTCTTCGGCACTCCAGGAAATATGCATAGCATTCTGCGTCATTTCGAGGCCGCTTGTGGCAACGCCGCCGCTGTTCACGGCCTTACCCGGAGCAAACGGTGTGCGCTGTGCTATAAAGTAATCTACGGCTTCTGCGGTACACCCCATATTGCTCACCTCGGCCACGAGCATCACGCCGTTGTCCACCAGTTGTTTAGCATCGGCTTCGTTGAGTTCGTTTTGTGTGGCGCAGGGCAAAGCGATGTCCACTTTCTGCTCCCAGGGCTTTTTACCGGGGAAGAATGTTGCCTCGGGATAGCGTTCAGCGTAGGGTTCTACGATGTCTTCACCGCTGAGGCGTAAGTCTAAGAGGTAGTCTATCTTCTCGCCGCTCACACCTGTGGGGTCGTACACATAGCCGTCGGGTCCGCTCAGCGTCACGACTTTCGCCCCCAGTTCTGTGGCTTTCGTCACAGCACCCCATGCCACGTTGCCAAAGCCGCTAACGGCTACCGTTTTGCCGGTGATGTTCTGTCCTATATCGGCCAGCATCTGTTCTACGAAATACAAAGCGCCAAAACCAGTGGCCTCGGGGCGAAGTATGCTACCGCCAAAGGTGAGGTCTTTTCCGGTGAGGGTGCCGGTGTGTTCGCGGGCAAGTTTCTTGTACATACCGAAGAGATAGCCCACCTCGCGTCCACCTACGCCGATATCGCCGGCGGGGACGTCCATATCAGGCCCAATGTTGCGCCACAGTTCAAGCATAAATGCCTGGCAGAAGCGCATAATTTCAGCATCGCTGCGTCCGCGTGGGGCGAAGTCGCTACCGCCTTTAGCACCGCCCATAGGCAGGGTGGTCAAGGCGTTTTTGAACGTCTGTTCGAAGCCCAGGAACTTTAGGATGCTTAGGTTTACACTGGGGTGGAAGCGTATGCCGCCTTTGTAGGGGCCAATAGCATTGTTGAACTGCACGCGATAGCCGATATTAACGTGCACCTCGCCGTTGTCGTCGGTCCACGGCACGCGGAAGGTAAGGATACGGTCGGGCTCTACAAGGCGTTCGATGAGCTTGGCGCGCTCAAACTCGGGGTGTTCGTTGTAAACGTCCTCAATGGACAGCAGCACCTCGCGAACGGCTTGTAAGAATTCCTTTTCGCCTGGGTGCTTGGCTTCAAGGGAGGCCAAGATTTCGTTGGTTTTCATGTGTTGAGGTTAGTTTTTTTGATGATAGCACGACCACAAGAGCAAATAGCGGTCGTACGGTGTTTTGTGTTTAGCGATTAGGTATAAATCTACGTAGTCCGTACAATCATCGGCGGTTTTTTCATCTGCTGCAAGCGTCGGTATTTGCGCCAGAGTGTGGAGGGAAGCGTAACGATACCTTCGCGCACCACCTCCTCGCCGCCGTTGATATGACAGTACTCTCTGCTACGGCTAACTCAGCTTATGGATTACTAATCCGCTGCGCAGTTTCGGCTCGAACCAGGTGGCTTTCGGCGGCATAATGTTGCCGCTGTCGGCAATGTCCATTATCTGTTGCATCGTCACGGGATAGAGTGCCAGTGCCATTCGCATCTCTCCGCTATCCACGCGCCGCTTGAGTTCGTCGAGCCCGCGCAGGCCGCCCACAAAGTCTATGCGTTTGTCCGAGCGCAGGTCTGTTATGCCGAGGATCTTGTCGAGGATAAGGCGCGAGGAGATGTCCACGTCGAGCACGCCGATGGGGTCGTCTTCTTTGTATGTGCCGGGGCGTGCCGTGAGGCTATACCACGTACCGTCAAGATAGAGCGAGAACTCGTGGAGGCGTGCGGGTTTATAGTTCTGCGCACCTTTCTCCTCTACTACAAAATTCTCTGCGAGGCACTCCAAAAACCGCTCGTTGGTGAGGCCGTTGAGGTCGCGCACCACGCGGTTGTAGTCGAGAATCGTCAGTTGCGAGGCTTGAAACGCCACGGCCATAAAGTAGTTGTACTCTTCTGTGCCTTTGTTTTCGGGGTTTTGAGCGGCTTTCTCCGCGCCCACGAGTGCTGCGGCAGCACTGCGGTGGTGGCCGTCGGCGATGTAGAGTGCGGGCATCTTGGCAAATTCTGCTGTTATCGTGGCGATGTCGGCATCGTCGGCAACGAGCCAGAACTGATGGCGGAAGCCGTCGATAGGAGCAATGAAGTCGTACTCGGGAGTCGTGGCGGCGTAGCGCATAATAAGGCTATTGAGCACGTCGTTGTCGGGATAGGCAAAGAACACGGGCTCTACGTTGGCGTTGTTTACGCGCACGTGCTTCATACGGTCTTCTTCTTTGTCGCGACGTGTGAGTTCGTGCTTCTTGATAAGCCCCGTCTGATAGTCTTTTGTGTGTGCGCCGATGACAAGTCCGTACTGTGTGCGCCCGTTCATCGTTTGGGCGTAAATGTAGTACATCTCTTTGTCGTCTTGCACGAGCCAGCCTTTGTCTTGGAATTTTTGGAAATTCTCGGCGGCTTTTTCGTACACACGCGGGTCGTACTCGCTCGTGCCTTCAGGGAAATCTATCTCCGGCTTAATGATATGGTAGAGCGACATCTCGTTGTCGCCCGCCTCGAGGCGCGCCTCGTCGCTCTCCAGCACATCGTAGGGGCGGCTCTCTACGCGCTCCACGAGTTCGCGCGGGGGGCGCAAACCGCGAAAGGGTTTTATTGTGGCCATAATAACGTCGTTTGTTTACTTATTCACTTGGAACTTGGTGCAGCCGTCGTTGAAGAATGCGGTGATTTGTTTTGCGGCAGCAAGACCTGCGTTGATATTGGCTTCAGCTGTTTGTGCGCCCATCTTTTTCGGCGTGCTGAAATAGCGGCCTTCCAGGGCTTGGAAGTCGGCGTCGGCATCGGGCTTGATATCTGTGACGAAGCGCAGGTCGGGGCGTTCGCTCATTAGACGCAGCAGGCCGGACTCGTCGATGACTTCTTTGCGTGCGGTGTTCACCAACACACCGCCTTGCTGCATCTTTCCGACGAGGTCGTAGCCTATACTCTGCTTCGTCTCGGGCGTAGCGGGAATATGGAGCGAAACCACATCGCACTGTTCAAAGAGCGCGTCCTGACACGCTACGGCCTTGACCCCTGCTGCCTCTATCACATCGGCGGGGCAATAAGCATCGTAAGCGTAAACATCCATTCCGAAGCCTTTGGCTATGCGAGCCACGTTGCGTCCCACATTGCCAAAAGCCAGTATGCCGAGTTTCTTTCCAAGCAGCTCGGTACCTGCCTTGCCGTTATAGAAACCGCGCACGGCACTTACCAAGAGGCCAAAGACGAGTTCTGCCACGGCGTTAGCGTTTTGCCCGGGCGTATTTTCCACCACTACGCCGTGCTGTGTTGCGGCGGCAAGATCTACGTTGTCGTAGCCGGCACCGGCGCGCACGACAATCTTCAGGTTCTTTGCGGCAGCGAGTACCTCGGCGTCTATCTTGTCCGAGCGGATGATAATAGCATCGACATCGGCCACGGCTGCGAGCAACTGCGATTTCTCGGTATATTTTTCCAGGAGTACCAACTCGTTGCCCGCGGCTTCTGTTTCTTTTCTTATTCCTTCCACAGCGGCGGCTGCAAAGGGCTTCTCGGTAGCAACTAATACTTTCATAGGATACTTGTTTTTTGTAAAAAGAAGAGTTTCCGGGAATAGTCGTCAATCCGACCTACCCAGAAACTCTGTTTGGTTTAGTGTTGTGCTTCGTATTCTTTCATACAAGCCACGAGTGCTTGTACGCCGTCGAGTTCCATAGCGTTGTAACAACTGGCTCGGAAGCCGCCTACGCTGCGGTGGCCTTTGATGCCCACCATGCCACGTGCGGTGGCGAAGTCGAAGAAGTCTTTCTCAAGCTCTTTATATTCGTCTTTGAGGACGAAGCAGATGTTCATCAGCGAGCGGTCTTCTTCGTTGGCGGTGCCTACAAAGAGGCGGTTGCGGTCTATCTCGCCGTAGAGGAGGTCGGCACGTGCCTCGGCGCGACGTTGCATCGCCTCGGTGCCGCCCATCTTCTTTATCCACTGCAGGTTCTTGTAAGCACTGTAAATAGACACCACGGGCGGGGTGTTGAACATAGAGCCTTTGTCGATGTGGGTGCGGTAGTCAAGCATCGTGGGTATGGCACGGCTTACCTTGCCGAGCAAGTCGTTTTTCACCACAACGAAAGTCACGCCGGCCATTGCCAAATTCTTTTGCGCACCGCCGTATATCATGCCGTACTTGCTTACGTCAACGGGGCGAGAGAATATGTCGCTCGACATATCGGCAACCAAGGGAACGGGGCTGTCGAGGTCGCGACGTATCTCCGTGCCGTATATTGTGTTGTTCGTGGTGATGTGGAAGTAGTCGGCATCGGCGGGGATGTCGTAGTCCTTCGGGATAAAGGTGTAGTTAGCATCGGCACTGCTGGCCACTTCTACTACCTCTCCAAATCCCTTGGCCTCCTTGAGGGCTTTCTTTGCCCACACGCCGGTGTTGAGATAGGCGGCTTTCGTTTCGAGCAGGTTGTAGGGCACCATACAGAACTGGAGGCTTGCGCCGCCTCCGAGGAACACTACGCTATAGCCGTCGGGTACGCCGAGCACCTCGCGAAAGAGCGCGTCGGTCTCGTCCATCACCGCCTGCCAGTCCTTGCTGCGGTGGCTAATCTCCATTAGCGACAATCCGTTAAAGTCACGACAAGCATCGGCCACGGCAGCCATTACTTCTTGCGGGAGGATGGAGGGTCCCGCACCGAAATTGTATTTCTTCATAGGTCTTAGAAAAAAAGATTAGTTTGTTATTGTTTGAATTAACACCGCGAAAGTAGGATATTTTTGCCTTTTAACGCTCCTCAACGGTTTATTTTTTTTGAACCATCGGTATTTTCTTTTTCTTGCACCCAACAAAAAAGAAACAAGGTCGGACTAAGAATTCAAAGTGTGACTATATTTTCACAAACATAACCTATATTTATAAAAATATAAATTATATTTCTTAAAATATAGTCACACTTTGAATTCTTAGTCGGACTTTGTATTTTCTTCATCGGCATCTTGTTACAAATTCTTCGGCATCTTGTTACAAATTCTTCGGCACTTTGCGCAAAAAAATGCGGCTACCGCGAAGATAGCCGCACCCATTCACTTAAATCACCCTTAACAATGAAGAGTTCCTGCCACACTTCTCCGCCTCTGTGAGCGGAACGCAGGTGGCGATGCGCTTTATGTCATATTTTTTTCGGACAGGTGTTGCAAGAGGTCTGCCACGACAAATGTGCTACCGCCAACGAAGACGAGGTCGTTGGGTGATGCCGCCTGCAAGGCCGTCTGATAGGCCTGTGCGACACTGTCGTAAGCCTCGCCATTGAGATGATATTCGGCTGCCAAGGCTTTTAAGTCTGTTGCCGGCAAGGCTCGGCGCACAGAGGCTTGTGTAAAATAGCACGTGGCGGTTTGGGGGATATTTTTAAGCACATTTGCGGTGTCTTTGTCGCCACTCATCCCGAAGACGACGTGCAGGTGTCGGTGGGCGGTCTCAAGCGAGAGCCGCGCTCCGAGGTTTTCCCAGGCGTGGGCGTTGTGCCCGGTGTCGCAAACTACCTCGGGCTGTTGCGCGAGGTGCTCCCACCGACCTCGCAAGCCCGTCAGGCTACACACCTGTGCAAAGCCTTGCTGAACAGCCTCTGCCGTTATGCGTTGTGGCAGGTGGCGCAGGGCGGCGAGCACCGTCCGGGCGTTGTGGACCTGCACCGTGCCGCTGAGGGGGCTGGAAAGAGTACCGTAGTCGGTGGTGTCGTAGATATTACGGTCGGGGTGCGTCTCGCTATGTCGCAACACGCCCTCGGTCTGAGCGAAGAATAGCGGGGCAGCAACCACCTCGGCTGTGGCTCGAAACACACCGAACGTTTCATCGCTTGTCTCGCCTATCACTACGGGAACACCGCGCTTGATAATACCGGCCTTTTCACGGGCTATATCGGAGCGTGTATTCCCGAGGAGGTCTGTGTGGTCGAGGCCGATGTTGGTAATTATGCTTAGGTCGGGGCGGATGATATTGGTACAGTCTAAGCGTCCACCGAGCCCCACTTCTATCACGGCAACATCCACTCTACATTCTTTGAAGTATAGGAACGCCAATGCCGTGGTGAGCTCAAAGAACGACGGGTGCAAAGGCTCGAAAAACGCGCGCTCGTCTTCGATAAACTTTACTACGCGCTCCTCTGGAATCATCTGGCCGTTGACACGGATACGTTCGCGAAAGGTAAGCAAATGAGGCGATGTGTAAAGCCCTACGTTGTAGCCCTGTGCCTGAAGAATGGCTGCCAAGAGATGCGCCACGGAACCTTTTCCGTTTGTGCCGCCGACGTGTATGGTGTGGTAGGTAAGATGAGGCCGCCCGAAATGCTGGTCGAGGCGCACTGACGTACCCAAGCCGGGCTTATAAGCCCCTTTGCCACGCTGCTGAAACAGCGGGGCAATCTGAAAGAGGTATTGTTCGGCTTCAAGGTATTCCATACGACGTTGTGGGTTTTACACGTACAAAAGTAAAGGTTTTGACATTTTCTGAAAAACTTTTGTTGAAAAAAACGAGCCGATGCGTTTTTTTAACGTTGAAAAAGAAAAATCTAAGATACAAAAACAGATTTTCTACACCAAAAACCCTTATTACGTGGGCAAAGTGGGAGAAACGAAAAAAGACAAACCTAAAATCCTCGAGCGAGCAAAAATTGTCAAAAATTAACAGTAAGCAGTCATTTTTTGACAACTGAGCGGCGTGTCGCATTATGCACACTTGCGCAACGAATACGAGATGAAAGAATGTGCTTTCCCGCGCATTTACAAGGTGTAATCGTATGTCAGAACGCCACCCCGCTATTTGGTAGATTGACATCGGGGGGAAGAAAAACAAATATCGGAGAAATTGGTAGCCGCACCCGATTTTTTTAACGGTTGAACATTGCAAATTTCTCGCGCGCGCACATTAAATACGTTTGTGACAGCGATTTTTCAAGCCAATATGCTTAAATTTGCACGCTTTACAAATCCTGCGTCTTCCTTATATGGTAAAAAAGATAGACCGATACGTACTCGGAAAGTTCTGCCTCGTTTTTGTGGCAGCCTTTTTCATTTGTCTGTTTATCTTTATGATGCAGTTCACGTGGCTTCATATAGACAAGTTAGTGGGCAAGGGGCTGACGCTCGACATTCTGGGAGAGTTCTTCTTTTATATGAGCATCACGATGGTGCCTCAATCGCTCCCGGTGGGCATACTACTGGCCTCGCTCATCTCGTTTGGCAATCTCGGCGAGAGCCTCGAGCTACTCGCTATGAAGAGTGCCGGCATCGCGCTGCTTCGCGTGATGTTGCCCGTCGCACTGCTGTGTGTGGCAATGGGCGGTGTGTCGTTTTATTTTCAAAACGTCACCTCGCCGATGGCACAACGCCAACTCGGGGCGCTGATGATGACACTGCGCCAAACATCGCCGGCGGTGGAAATACCCGAAGGCATCTTCTATAATGGCGTGCCAGGCATCAACCTCTACGTACAACATAAAAACGTTGAGACGGGTATGCTCTACGATGTCACGATCTATAAAACCGACCAAGGGTTTGACAAAGCACAAATCCTGGTGGCCGACAGCGGACGTATGACATCGTCGGCAGACAAGGCACACCTCATCCTCGACATCTGGCAGGGCGAACAGTTTGAGAACCTGCAGAATGGACAGATGGGCGAGATGAGAAATGCCACAAAGCCCTACGACCGCGAGACATTCGGACACAAGCGTTTCCTGATAGATTTCGACAGCAATTTCAAGGTGATGGACGCGGACATGCTCAGCGGGATGGCCAAGGCAAAGAATATGCTTGAACTCGTGGCAGATGCCGATTCTATGCAGCGCGACTTGGACAGCATCGGCCTCGCCGCGCATCAACACACGTTGGGTTTAGCATATTTCCCGCCCGACAGCCTCGTACAAAAGAGTAATAAAAACACGGAGCACCGCGCAGCCGTCGCCACAAAGTCGGAGGCGTTGCCGTTCGACACGCTGCTGGCCCGCCTCCCGTCGCAGAAATACGAGGCGGCAATGGCCACCGCTGCAAGCACGGTGAAGAACCGCTACAACGAGTTGGAGTTTCGCAAAGAAGAAGTGGGTGCAATAGAGAAAGACGTGCGCAAACACTACATAGAGTGGCACACAAAAATCACACAGTCGCTCGCCTGTCTGCTATTCTTCCTTATTGGTGCGCCGCTGGGAGCAATCATTCGCAAGGGAGGCCTCGGCCTCCCCGCCGTGGTGAGTGTGATTATCTTTATCATCTACCTCATCATCAACACCAGCACAATGAAAATGGCACGCGACGGCACGCTCAATCTAATCGTGGGAATGTGGCTCAGCACAGCCATTCTGCTTCCCACGGGTGTCTTTCTTACCTATAAGAGCAACAACGACAGCGTAGTGTTCAATATTGATGTTTATCGCAACTTCGTTGCACGCCTGCTTATGCTTCGTACAAAACGCAACGTGCCGCTCAAAGAAGTGATTATCAACGACCCCGACTACGCCCGTCTTGTCCCACGTCTCGCCACACTCGCCGCCGACAGCCAACACTACATTGCCGCGCATCGCTTAGTTAGCGCACCAAACTACCTACACCTATTCTTTCACCATCAAACCGACCGCGCCGTGGAGGAGCTCAACGAATGTATGGAAGCCATCGCCGAGGAGTTGGGAAACAGTCGCGACGGACACTTGCTCCATACGCTTCAGGATTTTCCTATCCTCTACACCACCGCCCACGTGTCGCCGTTCCATAGCGACAGTTGGAACAAAGCCGCCGGCATTCTCGTACCCATAGGTGCAGTGCTCTGGCTAAGGATTTGGATATTTCGCGTCAGACTGCTGCACGACCTACAGCAAATAGCAAAGACGGCACACGAATTGCAACAACATTGTGAGCGCATCGCAGGCATCACACCCACCGAGGCGCAAGACGAAACACTACAAACAGCATCCCCCACCCTCTTATGAACATTTCCACAATAGAAACGGCACTCAACGATTTTCGCCAAGGGAAATTTGTCATCGTCGTCGATGACGAGGATCGCGAGAACGAGGGCGACCTTATTATGGCCGCCGAGTTATGTACGCCCGAAGCCGTAAACTTTATGTTGCGCGAGGGACGCGGCGTGCTCTGCGCACCCATCACTACAAGCCGCGCGCACGAGCTCTCACTGCCCCACCAAGTAAAAGACAACACGAGCATGCTCGGCACACCCTTTACCGTCACAGTAGATCTGCTCAAAGGGTGCACCACCGGCGTGAGTTGCCACGACCGAGCCGCCACGATACGTGCGCTCGCCAACCCCGAGGCAAAGCCCGAAGACTTCGGACGCCCCGGCCATATCAATCCGCTCTACGCCCAGCCGCGCGGCGTGTTGGTACGCGCCGGGCATACCGAGGCGGCTATCGACCTGGCACGGCTGTCGGGTATGCAACCCGCCGCCTGCCTCATAGAAATCCTCAACGAGGACGGCACGATGGCACGTATGCCCCAACTACAAGTATTCGCCGAGAAACACGGGCTACACATCATCACCATTCGCGACCTTATCGCCTATCGCCTGCGCACCGAGAGCCTCGTAGAACGCGGCGAGGAGGTGGATATGCCCACACAATACGGCCATTTCCGACTTATACCCTTTCGCCAAAAAGAAGGCGGCTTAGAACACGTCGCCCTTATCAAAGGCACATGGGAGGAAGGCGAGCCGCTGTTGGTACGCGTACATAGCTCGTGTATGACGGGCGACATCTTCGGCTCGGCACGCTGCGACTGTGGCGAACAACTCCATAAAGCCCTCCGTATGGTAGAAGCCGAAGGGAAAGGAGTGGTGCTCTACCTCAACCAGGAGGGGCGCGGCATAGGACTAATGGCAAAAATTGCCGCCTACAAACTCCAGGAGCAGGGATACGACACCGTAGATGCGAACATACACCTGGGCTACGACCCCGACGAGCGCGACTATGGCGTTGGCGCACAAATACTACAAAGCCTCGGCGTAACACGTATGCGACTGATGACAAACAACCCCGTCAAGCGTGTGGGGCTGGAAGCCTACGGGCTTGAAATAGTTGAGAATGTGCCGCTCGAGGTAGAGCCGACACCCTACAACGAACGCTATCTGCGTACCAAACAAGCACGAATGGGACATACGCTGCACCTAAGAGGCGTTCTATAAAAGACAAAGGAGGGGCAAAAACCCGTCGATGCTAACTAACCCGTGCAAACTAAAGAACATACCTAAAACCAAACCTTAAAGAAAAAAACGAAGAAACGATGGAACAGTATCTTTCCAACACACAAACACGCACATTCGACGTGGTGTCAGAGAACGCCTACGCCAAACTGATGCGCAACGTCTATCTATGGATGACGCTCGCACTTGTTGTCACAGGAATGGCAGCCTATTACGTGGCAAACTCCCCCCAACTTCTCAACATCGTCTTTAGTAACAGCCTCGTTTTCTGGGGACTTATCATAGCCGAACTGGGTATCGTCATATACATCAGTTCATCAATAGAGAAGATATCGTTCACACGAGCAGCACTGATGTTCGTACTCTACTCCCTGATAAACGGAGTGGTGCTCTCGTCCGTCTTTGTGATATACACGATGGAAAGCATCACAAGCGTATTTTTCATCACGGCTGGCACGTTCGGCGCGATGGCACTTGTAGGCTCGTTTATCAAGAAAGACCTGAGTATGCTGGGGCGCATCTTTATTATGACACTCATTGGCATCATTATCGCCACGGTGGTAAATATGTTTGTGGAAAGTTCTTTACTCACACTCATACTCAACTACCTCGGCGTGCTGGTGTTTGTTGGACTCACGGCCTACGATGCGCAGAAGATAAAGATGCTGCTCCAACAGCACGGCACGGAGGTGAACGAAAGCACGATGAAGATAGCCCTGCTCGGCAGTCTGGAACTCTATCTTGACTTCATCAACCTTTTCCTCTACCTGCTTCGCATCTTTGGCAAAGACAAGTAAGAACAAGCCAGTCCAAATCCCGCCGCAAAAAACATTATGAACCAGAAAGTGCTAATGCTGTTCATCGCGATGTGGCTGACGTGGTCGTGCCAAAGCACGGCAACGAACGGCAACCCACACGTCGTAGCCGACGAGACACCGATCGATACACCGCAGAAAGTGACACTACTCTTCGCCGGCGACCTGATGCAGCACCAAGGACAAATCAATGCCGCACGGCTGGCCGACGGCACATACGACTACACCGACTGCTTTGCACTGGTGAAAGAAGAGGTATCGCGCTACGACATTGCTATCGCCAACCTGGAGGTAACACTCCCCGGCCCGCCCTACACGGGCTATCCACAGTTTCGCTGCCCCGATGCGTTCCTCACTGCAGCGTGGCAGGCAGGCTTCGACGTGATGCTCACCGCCAACAACCATTGTTGTGATAGCCGGCAGAAAGGCTTGGAACGCACCATCCACGTACTCGACTCACTCGGCATACCTCACCTCGGCACCTATTGCAACGCCGCAGAGCGCGAAAAGAACTACCCCTTTATCATTGAACGCAACGGCATACGCATCGCATTACTCAACTACACCTACGACACGAACGGCATACCCGTCAATAAACCAAACATAGTAAACCTCATTGACAAGAAACAGATGGCTACCGACATTGCGCGCGCTAAGGAGATGAACGCCGATGTCATTATTGCCAATATGCACTGGGGCATAGAATACGTTCTTACGCCCAATCAACAGATGCGCGCCCTGGCCGACTGGCTCTTGGAGCAAGGCGTTGACCACATAATAGGCGGACACCCACACGTAGTGCAACCCGCAGAAGTACGTACCGACAAACAAGGCAACAAGCATCTCATAGTGTGGTCGCTCGGCAACTACATATCCAACATGACGAAAGACAACACCGAGGTAGGCCTTATGGTACGTATGGAACTCAGCAAGGACTCCCTCACGTCGCTCACCGACTGCGGCTATACCATTACCTTCTGCTCTCGCCCCGCCGTGAGCGGGCGGCGCGTACACACCGTGCTGCCGTCGTCCTATCCACAGGAGAAGATGAAACCCGCCGAGCGCGAACGCTTCAACCGCAATATCGCTACCGCACGTCGCCTCTTTCAGCAACACAACATAGGAATAAGCGAATATACGTTTTAACCCTTTGCTCATAACGCAAAAACAACACGCCACGAAACAACAAAAAAGATATGACCAAACTCTCCTCTCGCGTCACGCGGCTACAACCGTCGGCCACGCTGGCAATGTCGCAAAAGAGTGCCGAACTGCGGGCACAAGGTATTGATGTAATAAACCTCAGTGTGGGCGAACCCGACTTTGACACACCCGAACATATTCGCCTCGCCGCGCAAAAGGCAATAGACGACGGACAAACGCGCTACACACCCGTACCGGGCATTCCAGCCCTGCGCAAAGCTATTGTGCAGAAACTAAAGAACGAAAACGGACTGGACTACACACCCGAACAAATCATTGTGTCGAACGGCGCCAAACAAAGCGTCTGCAACACGCTGCTGGCTCTCTGCGACGAGGGCGACGAAGTGATAGTCCCCGCTCCTTATTGGGTGAGCTATCCACAAATGGCACTTATGGCAGGTGCAACACCCATCGTTGTAGAAGCCGGCATAGAGCAAGGCTTTAAGATTTCGCCCGAACAACTCGAAGCCACCATCACCCCGCGCACACGCGTCTTGATATTATGTACGCCCAGCAACCCCACGGGAGCCGTTTATAGTGCGAGCGAGCTCGAAGCACTGGCCGCCGTGCTGCGCCACCACGAGCAAGTTGTCGTAATAGCCGATGAGATATACGAACACATCAACTACACCGGCCACCATGCCAGCCTTGCTGCCTGTGAGGGAATGAAAGAACGCACGGTAGTAGTAAACGGTGTGTCGAAAGCCTACGCGATGACGGGTTGGCGCATCGGCTTCATTGCTGCACCACTCGACATTGCCAAAGCCACACAGAAACTGCAGGGGCAATATACCAGCAATCCGTGCAGCGTGAGCCAGTACGCAGCCTTGGCAGCCTACGAGGGCGACCAAGCCTGCGTGGAAACTATGCGCCAAGCCTTTGCCCGCCGCAAAGACCTCATCGTGGCTCTGGCGCGCGAGATACCCGGCTTCGAGGTAAACGAACCCGAAGGGGCATTCTACATCTTCCCCAAATGTAGCGCACTCTTTGGAAAAACCGATGGGAAACGCACCATAGAAAGCAGCACCGACTTCGCACTCTACCTACTCGAAGAGGCTCACGTAGCCACCGTAGGCGGTGATGCCTTTGGCTCACCCGAATGTTTTCGTATGAGTTATGCCACAAGCGACGAGAGTATTCGCGAAGCAATGCACCGAATTCGTCGGGCTGTGGAGCAACTTAGATAAAAAATCCCTCGCAAAACAAAGAAAATCAGGTTTCGCAAGTAGTAGCTGTCGCTCGCCTGTGGAAGCCTCGACACGTCGAGGAACGCCCTGAAAGGGCAAGCAAGCCGTGCCGGAGCGCAGGCGGCTCAATGTCGGAGCGCAGGCGGCTCGCCTGCGCTCCGACATTGAGCCGCGTGCAAGAGGATGCAGGCGAGCCGCCTGCGCTTCCAGGCTTCACGACAGAGAGGAGCTTACTTTTTGAAAAAAGCATCTGCAACGCCTGTTTATCGGCATTGCGGACGGAGATTTGAGGCGTTTGCATGTTTTAGCGGGCAGCGATAATACCATATATATATAACCAAGGCGGACACAGCAAAGGGGTTAATCATTCTCGTTGACCCACCAAGCGGCAAGTTCATGCCCATGGCCGCAGAGCAAATGTGCCTGGCGGGGCATAGCCTGCGAACGCCCTATCTGAAAACGCGCCACGCGTACCGACGAGGGGATGCGTTTTTGCAACGACAGTGCTGCCATACCCATTGTGTGGCGGAGGTTGACTTCCACACAAGGATGCGTGAAAATACCGTGTGGTGTGCGATACTGTAACATATCCACGCCGATAGGTCCTTCATAGTGGTTAGCGAGTAGTTGTTCTAAAGCTCGTCTCACCTGTTCGCGCGTGTGTTCAAAAGGAAAAGGCGAAAGAAGAGAAAGCAACGTACACTCATCGGCCACAAAGTTATCAAGGTAGTGGCCTTGGCTGTCGGTGTGGAACAAAGAAAGACCCTCGTAGCGCACTGCGCCATTCCGTTCAGCCCAAAACTCCATAGCAAAATCTGCCACACGGTCTAAAAAAGGCTCCACGGCTACCCCACCTTGCCGCCGCAAGATATTCTCCACCCGCCGTCGCTGCGGCTCGGTGGGAGAAGCATCTAACACCACCAAACCACGCCCACTACACGACCACGGAGCTTTTGCCAAGACACGTCCGTAGCACCGAGCAAAAGCACACACCTCCTGCCACGAACGTGCAAGACGACTCGTCAAACCCGTGGGCTTGTCAATCATCGCTAAGAGGCGCACCGATGTTTCGCGCGACGACAAGGCGCGAAGCATATCGATGTGCTCTTTTGTGGGAAGCAAACATTCGGGTGCACCGTCTTTTCTCAGCTGATGCACCAATGCCGCATCCCAGCCCCAGGGTGATATACGCTCCACGCGTTGCCAGTCGGAAAACTGATGCAACCCGTCTGCCGCACAAACGACATCGCCCTCTTTAGCCCATAAACGAGGAAGGGCAGAGAGCGAGGCGCTCATAACGCGCGCGATGCGCGTATGCGTATAATAAGGTGTACCATCGGCCAGCGCATCGTCGTGACCAGGATTAAAGATGTGAAGCGTCATCAAAACAAATGGTATTGTCTGTCAGACTTACAATGCGGCGAGTTTCTTCTTTGCCACGCGCAGCCCCTCGTCATAAAGCGCAGAGAGTTTAGCAGTGTCGGTCTCAAGGCGATCTACGCGCACGGGTTGTTCGGGGCGTATCACCATCACCTTGCCCTCGTCTTCTAAGCGTTCCACCAAGGCAAGTTGGGCATTGTAAGCATAGACGCGTCGGCTAAGCAGCACACGCAGCCGTGGATAGCGGCGATAAATAATGCGTGGCACGCGAATGTCGCGCTCCGTCTTCCGATAACCACGGTGGCGCGTAAGTACCACGACGTTGTGTGTAAAACCCTCACTCATCGCCCTCACCACGGGAATACTATCAACAATACCGCCATCGAGCAGCGGACGTCCGTCCACCTTTACGATAGGACACACATAAGGCAAGGCCGACGAGGCACGGCAGATAAGCAACAAACGCTTGCGGTCGGCCGTCTCGCTCAGATAGAGAGGCCTACCACTGAGACAGTCGGTACAAACCATCTCAAAGCGCATCGGATTATTGAAACAGGCAGCGTAGTCGAAAGGAAGGATATGATTGGGCAGCGTGTCGTACATTGTCTTAAGGTCGAACACACTATGCTGAGACCAGAGGTATTTTACACCTATAAAGCCATACTTCTTTAGGATGTCAATGTTGCTCGTGCGGGCGCGGCCTATTTGGTGGCTCATATACGAGAGGCCATTACACGCCCCCGCACTCACAGCCACACAATAAGGGAACTCCACCCCCAACTCCATAAAAGCATCAAGCACACCCGCAGTAAACACGCCGCGCATACCACCGCCCTCAAGCACTAACCCGCTATGGGAAAACGACTGCATAATAAAAGAAAGGTAACAAAAAACGCTGATTTGGTATAAAACCACGGCAAAATTATACCTTTCAATGGGTTTTTTATATCTTTGTGGCGTTAAAAAAGCATTAAAACCTTAATCGTATGTTTTTCCCTATTCAAACTTATGTGGAGCGCCGCGAGCGTCTCCGCGAGTTGGTAGGTAGCGGACTAATAGTGCTGCCTGGCAACAACGACAGCCCGATGAACTATCCCGCTAACGCCTATAAATTCCGCCAAGACAGCAATTTCCTTTATTTCTTCGGCCAAAACCGCGACGGATTAGTAGGTGTGTTAGACTGTGACAATGGTATTGATTGGCTTCTGGGCGATGACATCGACATAGACGACATCATCTGGTTCGGCACGGTAAAGAGTGTCTCTGATATGTCGTCAGAAGTAGGTGCTAACGGTTCAAAGCCTCTGGCAGCTCTGACAGAAATGGTGGCCGAGGCAAAGAAAGCCGGGCGCAAGATACACGTATTGCCGCCCTATCGCCACGACATAAAAATTCTATTAGCCGACTTGCTCGGCACACACCCCTTACAAATTCAAGCGAGCCAGTGCCTGATAGACGCTGTAGTAGAAATGCGTAGCGTTAAGTCGCCTGAGGAGATACGCGAGATAGAAGCCGCCTGCGCCATAGGCTATACGATGCACACCGCCGCAATGCGCCACTGCGTGCCTGGCAACACGGAGCAGTTTATTGCAGGACATATCGGCGGCATAGCAGCAGGCTACGGATGCATCACCTCGTTTCAAAGTATCGTGACGCAACACGGCGAAGTGATGCACGGCTATCCCACCACCCATCCCTTGCAAGAGGGACGCCTCCTACTTGTTGATGCCGGAGCAGAGACCAATAGCAACTACTGTAGCGACCACACGCGCACCTCGCCCGTAGGTGGTAAGTTCTCGCAGCAACAGCGCGAGATACACGACATCGTGGCCGATTGCCACGATTTAGCGATGGAAAAAGCAAAGCCTGGCGTGCGCTACCTTGATGTACACCTCGACGTGTGTCGGCTTATGACAGAACGTCTCAAAGCCCTCGGCTTGATGCGCGGCGACACAGAGGAAGCGGTACAAGCCGGCGCACACGCACTCTTCCTACCACACGGACTCGGACATATGATGGGAATGGACGTACACGATATGGAAGGTCTCGGACAGCAGTATGTGGGCTATGACGAAGAGACACGCCCCTCCTCACAGTTCGGCCTCGCCAGCCTGCGTATGGGACGCCGCCTGCAAAAAGGCTTCGTAGTGACCGACGAGCCAGGTATCTATTTTATACCAGCACTTATCGACCTCTGGCGTAAGGAAGGCACATGCGCCGAGTTCCTTTGCTTTGACAAAATAGAACAGTATAAAGACTTCGGCGGCATTCGCATAGAAGACGACATTCTCATCACCGTTGATGGTTGCCGACCGCTCGGAGAGGAACAAATACCCTACCGCGCCGCAGAAGTAGAAGAATTTATGCGACAAATACAAGAAGAAGACGCATAAAACTTCGTATTCCTTTTTTAGGTGGGTTCTATTAATTCGCTTTGTCAGATTGCTGAGCTATTTTTGCTTTCAGTCGGTCAGTTGAAGAGTGAGTGTAGCGGGCTGCACGACCGATGAAACTTACAGCAGGAAGCAAAAAGAACCATAAAAAAGAAGACAAAAGGTTAAAGCCCCATCTATGTCAAACTTAACCGTGGAACTTAATAGAACACACCTTTACAATAAAAACAAATTCTTTTATAGCTATGAAAAAAACTTTTCTCGCAGCCCTTACCCTTATCTGCTTCGCTGGCGGCGTTTGGGCACAAGCCCCGCGCAACAAAGACAACACCCCGCGTCAGTGGACAGTGATTAAGGAAGCCCCCCTCACCTCCGTAAAAAACCAAAACCGCAGTGGCACTTGCTGGAACTATAGTTCGCTGAGCTATTTTGAGAGCGAACTGTTGCGACTGGGCAAAGGCGAATTTGACCTTTGTGAGAGTTTTGTGGCCTACCATACTTATATGGATCGCGCCACGAAGCGTGTACGCACCCACGGAGATGTAAGTTTTGCCGAGGGCGGCAGTTTCTACGATGTACTCTACTGTCTTAAGACCTATGGTATTTGCCCGCAGGAGGCTATGCCTTTCCCCGGCTCGCTCTACGGCGACAGCCTCTTCAACTTCACCGCTATGTGGCCACAAGCCGAGGCAATCGTTGATGCCATTGCCAAAACCAAGGCTAAGTCCATCCCTCTGCAATGGAAAGACAACCTCTCCAATGTGCTTCAAGGTTATTTCGGTGAGCTGCCCACTACTTTCGAATACCAAGGCAAATCCTATACGCCACAATCGTTTGCCGCTTCGCTCGGATTAAACTGGGACGACTATGTGTCGCTCACCAGTTACACCCACGAACCGTTCTACACCCATTTTGCTCTGGAAATACCCGACAACTGGCGTTGGGCGCAGAGTTACAACCTACCCCTCGATGAACTCCTGCAGACTATGGAATACGCCGCACGTCAAGGCTATGCCATCGCTTGGGGTGCCGATGTGAGCGAGCCGTACTTTAAGTACAACGGTGCAACGATGGTGCCCTCTGACTTACGCGACCGCTCCACCTCGGGTAGCGATGCCGAACGCTGGACGGGACAGGCCACCACCACGATACAGCCCGTTGCTGATGAGGGAGAAAAGGTCATCACTCAAGAGATGCGTCAAAAAGCCTACGACAACTGGGAGACCACCGACGACCATGGTATGGTAATCTACGGTTTGGCTCAAGACCAAGACGGCAAGGAGTTCTTTATGGTGAAGAACTCCTGGGGCGAGTACGAACCCTACGGGGGTAAGTTCTTCGTCAGCAAAGGCTTCGTGGCGTACAAAACTATGAACATCCTTATCAACAAAAACGCTATCCCCAAACAAATACGCAAAAAACTCGGTATCTAACTCTTGAGGTGGGTTCTATTAATTCGCTTTGTCAGATTGCTGAGCTATTTTTGCTTTCAGTTGAAGAATGAGTGTAGCGGGCTACACGATGCCTGAAATATACAGACGGAAGCAAAAAAAGCCATAAAGAAGACAAACGGTTAAAGCCCCGTCTATGTCAAACTTAACCGTGGAATTAATAGAACCCACCTTGAATACCAAGCAACGTTTTCACGCCTCAACAAACAATACTTATTTGCTTGTTGAGGCGTGAAAACGTTTTTGCTTTACATCGTAGATTGTGTAAGCTATATGGTCTTATAACCCATCCTCTCCGTGCTAATCCAAAGCACGGACACGCCTATCTTGCAGGTTGTTAAGGGAGCGAGGTTCGCGCCGTTGTACTATCCAGTGTGCTGTTGGTGAGGGCGAACTGCACGAATCCGTCAAGGAAGAGCCTTTGTTCGTGAGCGCACATTCTTTAGCGGCTTGAAATCAAAGCCACGGCGTGAGCCGAGATACCTTCTTCGCGGCCTTCAAAGCCGAGTTTTTCTGTGGTAGTTGCTTTGACAGACATACAGTCCACTGCGATGTCCATCAGTGGTGCGAGGGTGTGGCGCATTTGTTCTATGAACGGTGCAAGTTTCGGACGTTGTACACAAATAGTAGCGTCCACATTCACCACCGTGTAACCCGCCGTGCGGAGCAGGTCTGTTGTTTTACGCAAAAGGATTTTGCTGTCGATACCGGCAAAGTCGCTCGACGTATCGGGAAAATGCTTACCTATGTCGCCCAGAGCTGCTGCACCGAGCAAGGCATCGCAAATAGCGTGGATAAGCACATCGGCATCGCTGTGGCCGAGCAATCCTTTTTCAAAAGGTATTTCCACACCGCCAAGAAATAATTTGCGCCCTGCTACAAGGCGATGCACGTCTGTGCCAAAACCTATGCGAAACATTTTTATAGAAGATTGTTTTGCGCCGTAAGACATTACTGCGCTGTTAGACGGGAGGGAGCCGGGATAATCCTTAAGCCCAACAGCGCGAGGGAGGCAGGTAAAGAAATGATTGTTAGCGGCGGCCAAAAAGGTCGCGCAGGCCGTCGAAGTCGAAAGAGAGGGACACACGCAGGGTGCGGTCGAGCGGGTTAGTACTCTGCGTGGCGATGACATAGCCGGCATCGATACTGAGTACATTCATACGGAAGCCGGCACCCACGGTAAAGTATTTTCGTCCGCCTTGGGCATCGCTCTCGTGGTGATAGCCCGCGCGCAGGGTGATTTTGTCGTTATAAGTATATTCCGCGCCAATGCCCCAGTAGATCTCCTCGAGTTCACCCTTAAAGCCCTTCTCGCTATCTCCAAAACTCTTGAAGATACCGCTGATAGACGACATATCGTAGTAGTTGTCCTGTATGCGTTGGTTGAAGTCTTCATCGCTCTCGTCGGCACGCTGCAAGGGCATAGAAGGCACAAGGAGCTTGCTCACATCAAACGCCACGCTGAAGCGGTTGAACTCGTTGACCGGCACCATCAAACTGCCACCAATCGCAAGTTTGGTAGGAAGGAAATAGGAGCGATCGTCGCCGTAACTAATTTTTGAACCCACATTGCTGATGTTGAGTCCGAGTCCGAGTTGGCACTCGCGGCGTCCGAGGTTGAGATAACTCTGGTTGTAAATAGCAATGTCGGCGGCAAAGGCGGAACCAGGCTCTTGGCTGTCATCGTAGTGTCCGCTGAGGTCGGAGTAGATATAGCGCAGCGCAACTGCGGCACTGAATGTCTCGGAGAGCATACGCGAGTAGGCGGCATCGATGGCAAACTCGTAAGGCTTTATCGTCATCGCCTCGTCCTGCGTCACCACATCGCCGAGGGAGAAATAGCGCACGGAGGCACTCACGGCACTATAGTCGCCTATGCGATAGTATCCCGAGGCGTTAACCATATTTATTCCCTCGGTGAGTTGGCGTAGCCACGGCGTATAGTCCACGCTGAGTCCCGCTCGGCTTATGGCGAATGGATATTTTGCGGGATTCCAAGCCTGAGAATGTACGTCGGCATCGGTGGCGACACCAACATCGCCCATACCGCCGGCACGTGCCTCGGGGCAAATGCTCTGCGATGTGACGGCGGTGAGTATGGGATTAAACTTATCCACAATGTCGTCGCCGTCCTGCGCTGTGGCAGCAAGCGGAGAGACAAAGAGGAGTAGCATGGCGTACTTATAAACTCTTTTGAATGTTGTCATACTTGTGTTTTGGTTTATGCCTTTTAAATAACGCAGGGGTGCGCGTTGTATTGTGTGCGGCGGGGCAAATTAACGTGGTTTAACCCTTAGCGTACCACGATGAGTTTTGTGCCTTTGCTCTCGCTGCTGCCCTGGCGCACACGTATGATGTATAGTCCTGCTGTGACGGGCGCACCGCCTGAGGAGATGAGCGACCATTGTACTGTGGCGTACGTCTTGCCAGCGGCGTAGAGTTTCTGCGACCATATCCGACGGCCTGACACGTCGTAAGCCTCAAGCACAACGGGCTCTGTGCTGTTGGCATCAAGTCCTTGAATAATGATGCGCGTGTTACCCTGTGCGGGGTTGGTAGAAGTAAAGACGTTGATACCGGTGGTCGGCGTATCGTGCACCACGAAGGCGAGTGTGGCGGTAGTGCTATTGTCAAACACGTCCCACACGCGGAGCGTCAGCGTATGGTGCCCATCGTCAAGGTCGGTGAGTGGGTAGGCTATCGTGCCACTTTGGTAAGAGCCGAAATCGTAGAGGAAGTAGTCGTTGAGAACCCGCATATCGTTGATATTTCCGTCAATAACAAGCTCCATATCGTGGCCGACACTGGCACTGGTGGTGTTAATGCCGCTCTCATCAGCAATAGTGGCGTATAACATCACATCGGGTGTCACCACACCCCCGCTCACAAAGTCGGCATCGCCGAGATAGGGAACCACGGTGGGCCCTTGGCTATCGGGTGTGACGCTGGCGTCGGTGCCTTTGAGGTAGAATTGAGTTGACTCTCCGTGCGCCTCTTGGCTATGGTCGGCATTCACGGCGTACAACACAAGGCGTGCAGCATCTTCGGAGTAACTTATAGCACGCGGAATAACTATTTCAAAACTAAACTTACTATTGCGTATGCTGTCAGAGCCTTCAAAGAGTTGAGAGGTGCGCTCCTGATAGGTCATCGGCGTGTCGGCGGTATGCGCGTTGTTGAGGCAGGTAACGGTCTCTAAACGGTCGAAGAGCGAGGCGGTGACAATGCCGTTGAACGATGCATCGTCCACCACGTGTCCACTGAAGCGCACTACCTGTCCTGCCTTAAGTTGTACAAAAGAGTCGTCGGTGAGCAGTTGGCCGTCAATACTGTCGAGTACTACATTGCCAGTGGGTAGGGCAAGTGTCAAGGCAGGGTCGCCGAGTAGCACATACTTCATCTTGTTGACCGTAGCATCGCGCCCGCTGGAGATGAGATTATTCTTACAAAGCCACAGTGCCTCACCGATGGTGTAGCGGTGGCCTGTAGAGCTTGTAGCGAAGAGATAGCGACAAAAGGCATCGTTGAGTGCGCTATTGTAACTGGCATATACGGCACGCGAACTACACATCAGCCCCACGGCACCACCCTGTTGGCGAAAGAGCGAGAGACGTCCGAGGTCGTTCTCCTGTTGGTCGAACGGCGTAATCTCGCAGGCGGCAAACACCCATAATGCGGGATGCGTACCGCCGTGAACGTCGAAATCATCGATAGTGAGCAGGCGGGCATGCGATATTTGCGACGCACCGCCGTGACCCGTGTAGTTGAACATCAATGCTCCGCGCTCCATCTCAGAAATCATACGCGCCGTGGCCTCGGGGTAGTTGAAATAAGTGGCTGTAGCCACACGCTTAAAGGCATCGGGATAGACACGGCGCACCACAATGCTTCCAGCCTCGGCCTCGGCTTGAGCAATGCCCGACTCGGCACCCTTCATGTGGATATTGTTGTCAATGTCGTCGCCCATAAAGACAATGCGATTGCGCCAAGCTCCGACATCTTCGTTGTTTGCATAGTCACAAATCTTGTCAACAAGTAGTTTGGCGGTTGCCACATCGTGGGCGGGGATACGTCCTATGGCAATGTCGGTTTTCTCACGGGAGATAGCCACCCCCTCGCCATCGTCGAGCAGGCCAAAGTAATCGTCGGTGACATAACTATTAAGCGTGCCGATGGCAAAGTCGGTGGCGTAGCCCATACTACCCTCATAGGCAAGGAGGAAGTCGTTTAAGTTAAGTGCCTTACCTTCGGCAGTGACGCCACGGTTGTCGTAGAAACAGTCGCCGAAGAAGAGGAGATAGCGCGGCACATCGTCCGTGGATGAAGCACGGTCGTAGAGCATCTTGACATAGCGGCGATAAGCCGTAGCGTCAGGTGTGCCACTACTAAATTCATTATATATATGGTCGGCGTGTACAAGTTTCACGCGTAGCCCATCGTTGTTGGTATGTAGTGCCGCAAGGCGTGTAGCCTGCTCATCGAGTAGACCACTCTGCGGCACGATGATAACCATATCGTAGGCTTCGTGGTCGCCGTGGAGGTCTTGGTTGGCAATCGCTCCATCGCTTATCGGCGTGTCGTAGGCAGCAGAGGTGTTGACTACTACATAACGCGCCAAGCCATCGTCCACCGTAGCAGTTAGCGTAGAACCCGCGAGTGTGGCGGGTACACGCGCTGTGGTGGTCTTGCCCTCGCCAATGCGCCATAATTGTGTGTCGGACGTAGCATTGCTAATGCTTAGCGTCACCGCACCGTAGGTACACGGCGAGAACGACACTCCGTGGAGCGAGGCCGTGAGCGACATCTTATATGTAGCACTGATATAGTCTAAGCGTGAAGGATTGGTGCGTCCTACAGAGAACGACACGCTATTTGTAGGCTGTAAGGCGGTGGTGTTGTAGGAACGAACAACCTCGCGGGCACTCTCGTTGTCCACAAAGGCGGGTATAGTGATTTGCCCCAACAGTGCCCCGCCGAGATTTACATTTACGGGTGTTACCGACGTAGCACCTGCAGCAGTGAATGCTACATTAAGAACGGCATCGCTGCCTGAGACGACACCGGGAGTGTCAAACGTATAAGCGTGGGTGGCACCCGAAGCGAAATCGTAGGCATCAGCGAAGTTGCGCCCGCCGCCATACCACGCAAAGGCATCATCGTCGAGCAGGGCGTGGTGCCAAACGTTGGTGAGTGTAGCGGCACTCGTACTCACGGCATCAAGCGTAGAGAGAGCCAACGATGAGGTTCCCTCGGTAAGGAAATAATAAGAATAGAGCGAATACGTATTCTGTTGGTGGGAGAACTCCTCAAACTCATCGTCCCAAGTCCAGCTGGTGACACCCTCGGCAAAAAAGAGGAGATCGCTACCACTCCGCAGAATAGGTACTTCGCAAAGGTCGTCAACAAGTGTGCTGGCAGCGTTGAAAGAAAGTACCTCGGGGAGTTGCCTGCCGCCGTAGCCGTAGAGCCGGACCTTGTCTGGGTCGTTGAAGCCCTGCGACGCGAGCCATGAAGGAGTAAGGCGATAAACACCCTCTTTCTCCACGTGTATCTTCACCCATTTCCCGCTGGCGAGTACAGAGTTGTTGGCATAGCGTGTGGAACCATCTGCGGCGAGGCGCGGGCTGTGCGCTACGGCGGGTGGAGCAATAGGCGTTATCTTCACCGATGCTACTCGATAGTACTTTCCGTCGCGCAGCACGAATGGCACAAAACTCATCTCTAATACAGGTTCCTTGCGCTCCATCGCTACAAAGAACTCGGGCTGCAAATGGTCGGAGAGCACCAGCCCGGCATCCTTCACCTGTTGTATCTCCTCGCGCGACAACGGTAGATACTCGGGATAGGATAGTGTAGCAGCGGTGGCACCGCGCAGTTGTGTGCCAAATACAGTACCCACAGGATATTCGGCTGCGGGAAGAGCCGTGAAGTCCGTTGCTACACTGTCGGGAGAAGGCGTTATAGACTGGCCAAGCGCAGGAAGCACAAAGAGCGATTGTGCCATAAAGCACACGGCCACAAAGGAGATTCTGCGTATCATAGTGTAAGGTTTATTTTTCTTATGCGGTTTTCTGTTTTTCCACAACTTATCTTTGTTTACTCTTTTCTCTTTTTCAACAGCTTTGCTTGCAATCCCTTAAAGGAAGAACTACACGAAAATGTCCTAAGAGGTTTCTTATAGCACGCACCTTATTTTATATTGAACGACAAAAGCGTGTCGTTGTTCAAAGTGCCACAAACATGGCTGTCCTGCTCAACATCAACACTTTTTGCGAAAACATCGCTGGCCAACAAAAGCACATCGCCTTGGTGAAAGGTGAAGTGTGTACTGGCATCAGCGATGAAACGATGGAGCGTGTCTTTGTGAACTGACGTACGGAGTGTTTTCACGTTGTCGTTTTGGGTTTGTATCTTAATCTCTGTAGAGAAAGCGGCGAGGTGTTCATCAACAGGCACAAAGCGTCCGAGACACACCGCGCCGTCAAATCCCACGGCCTCGTCCCACGGCAAACCCTCACGGCGGCAAGAGGACAGCAAGCCTTGTAGCACGAAGTGTGTGGCACACGCCACCCCGTCGTAGTAGCGATGAGCGAAACGCTCGCCGATAGCCCTACCCTGCCGGCAAACCCTCACGGCCAGACACGCCACGATTGCGCACGGATGCCCTTTGTCGGGGATAAAAAAGGGCTGTCCGCCTTGTTTTAAAGCCGTGTCGGGCAACGTGTAGTACACATCGCGAGAGAGCGGAAGCAATGCCGTAGCGGATAATGAAGCAATGAATTTCATAACGAGCGTGTTGTACCGACTATCGTGTGAGGGAGAACTTAAGGCTTACGCCGAAGTCTTGCGTAGTGACGGGATAGGAGGTGGAAGTGAGCAGAGGCTTGTTCATCTGCCGGTCGTAGAACGCAGTGACGGTGAGGAAACGACTCAGCGCGTAGTCAGCACTAAAACTGATCTGTACGGCTTTGTTGCCCTCGGTGGCCTGACTAAGGAGCGTTTGTATGTTGCGCTGCACGCCTGTTTGGTTGCGAATGCTGATGTCCAACTTCAGGTTCAAGTCGCTTGCCCACCCTGTGGTGCGGCTTTGCTGCTGCGAGCGGCTCTGCGAGGTGTTTTCGCTATCGGCGGTGCGTCGGTTGCCACGTCCTCTGCCGCGAATGGTACGCTTCTGCTTAAAGAGTTGCAGACCCACAATCTTATAGCCTAAGCCTATGACAAAGTCGTTAGAGAGACGCTCGGTAATTTGTTGCGATGTCATAGAGAGCGTGGTGACACGTGTGCGACGCCACTCCACCTTTGCCGACAGGTTGTTGAGGAACGTCATATCCACACCAAAGAGCGGCGAGAACGACTCCTCCAGCGAGACGGTACTTACATCGTACATACTTGAGGGGATAGGCATTCCCGTGGTAACGTCGGGTACAAAGCCGAGGCCTCCGGTAAGGGCGCAGAAACTGGTAAACGTATTGTAAGACCCTATTTTATAGAGGCTCTTATAGCCGTGGTTGAGGTTGAAACTCTTGAAGATTTTCTTCATCGCGGGTATCTTGGCCAATCCGCTGTACTGCACCGTCCAGTTGGGCAGTAGTTTCGTCAAGGCGGGGAAGATGTCAAGCGAGCCCCCGCTGAGTGTGTAAGTACGTAGGAAGGCGGGTATCATCACGTCGGCACTATATGGCGACACCGTCCCGTTGGCGGGGTCGAACGTCTCGCCGGCGAGCGACGTGCCTTGTGGGTAGGTGGTTCCTATGTACTGCGCCTCCACGGAGTGTTGCACGCCTTCGAGCGTGCTGACAAACTTACGGAACGTGGCGTTGCTGTAACTATTGTCGGGGTTGCCCATAGACGCAAAAGCGCTGTTGAGGCTTATGGTTGTCATACTGAACCCGCCGCTTTCAAGGGTAGGCATACCCTCAAACATATATTGTATGGAGCGCGAGCGGTTCTTGGTGCGTGCGGCGCTGAGGTCTATCTTTAGGCCAGGCCAGGGCTCGAGGGTGGCACGTATTTGCAAGTCTTCGGTGAGCGAGGTAGCCGCAGACGTAATTATCGAGTCGCTACATAAGAGCCAATTACGCTCAACGGCCTTGCCGATATAGCTTTCACCCGCCAAGCCGAAAGCGAAGTCCAAGCCCGGTGCCAACCCGTTGACACCACGCTGTCCGAACGCATCGCCCACATTGGGCAAGAAGCCGGGAATGCTCATATTAAACGTGTTGCGATAGGCCACGCTGACGTTGCGTACCATCATCGCCACACGTGACACCGTCTGCATGGCTTTGTAGAACGGTGTCTCATCGGATTTGCGCTTTGTGGCCACGGTGACTTTCACCTTCACAGAGTCTTGCGACAGGATAAGGATGGTATTGGTGTCTTTTATCTTGTATTTAATAGGATAGCGCGTGCCGTCCTCGCGTATAGCACTGACACGTATCTTTTTCGACTTCTGTCCGTGGCGGAGCGTCACGATGGTGTCGGTTTGTAGCTGCACCTCTTTCTCAAAGTTTCGCGGTCGGTTGGCCGCGGCACCGCCCTGGCGGTTATTGCCTTGTCGGTTGTTATTGGTGCGGCTGGAGGAGTTGTTGCTTGTGCTAAACCGTTGGTTAGCGGCTTTGAGGAATGGAATGTGGTTGTATAGCGTCTCAAAGTTGAGGCGCAGGTTTCCGTTGATGCTACGATTGTTGGCTATGGTATTTCCGAGCGAGGAACCATCGTCGAGGTCGGCACCGCGTGTCCAGTTGTAGGTGGCGTTGTAGGTGGCATCGGCGGTGAGCCAGTCGAAAGCGGGTATTTTGTTGATAGGCAGTTTCAGGCTTGTCTCAAACGATTGCTGATACGTGAGCGGTGTACCGAGATGAGCTATACTGCGCCACACGCTGTCTTTCCAAGCGGTATACGCATCGGGGAAGAGGTCTTTGTTGACGGGCGTATAAGGCTGTTCTATCTCGGCGTTTGTGGCACTCTGGAAACTGGCGTGCAGGTTCTTTGTGAGGTCCCAGCGCATGGAGAAGCTACGGTTCCAGAAGAAGTCGCTCGACCAGGCTAAGGGCAGGCTGTTGTTGTCGAGGTTTTCTATGTCGCGCTCTTGGAACTCATAGTATCGGCGTGTGATGTCGCTGTTGAACGTGACACTCTGTGGCAGGAAGTTTATGCCTAACTCTTTAAGGATTTTAAGCCACGGGCTTTTTAGTTTCTTGAACGGCTCGAATGTTTTGAATACGGGTGAATAGCTATATGCGAGGCTGTACTTCCACTCCTGGTCGCGCTCCCACGCGGTGGTCTCGCCGGTGGTATAGCGTTTCTGCGTAGCGAAGCCGAAGGTGAAGTTTGCGGGGTCGTAGGGCATCGGGTGGTTCTTGGTGCTGATGCCGAAGCGCACTCCTGTAAGGCTGAGGTTGCTCGTGCGCACTACGCGGTTGGTGATATTTCGCAGGGAGTCGCGCTCGTGCTCCGTGGCGAGGCCGTCAAGGGCATCGTCCATCGACATATCGGTGTCTAACGGGTTGTATTTAGGCTGTACGGTTTGCTTACCATAACTATAGTAGAGCGGTGCGTTGAGTTTCACCGCCTCGGGCAAAAGTTTGCCGAGCTGCACATTGGTAGTAACGGAATACTCGGTGAGATTGTCGTTGCGCCGTTGGGTGACGGTCTCTTCAAGCCCGCCGAAGCCCTCGGTTTCTATGTGTCCGGTAAGGTTTACGGAGGCGAAGTCGCTGATCTGCACATTGAGTTGCCCTTTGGCGGCCCAGCCGCCGTTGTTAGAATAGTTTTGAAGGCGCAGCTCGTTTGCCCACACCTCTACGCTACGTGTGGCGCGGCTATTGTTGCGTACGCCGATCATCATCACACGCACGTCGCCGAGTGAGGGGTTTCCCATCACACTGATTTTGGCCTGTGGCTTGTCGGGGTCGTATTCGCTATAGAGTGTGCCGAAGGAGGCTTGACCTTGGCTCTTGCGCAGGTTGCGGTTGCGCTTCACGCCGGTGAGCTTGTCGAAGTCTATCTCAAGCATATTCTCCTCGGGCCACACGGCACGCGCTCCGTTAGCACCTTGGGTGTAACGCCCCTCGGGGGTAAGCGTCAGCGGCACCTCGTACTCATAGAAGTTGCTCTTGAAATCCGTTCCGAGGCGCAGGAAGATACTCATCTGTCCGCTCTCGAGTTCGTTGTCGCCGGTCAGCGCATTGGCGTGGGCATACATCTGTAGGTGGCGATAGTTGCGCAGGTCAAGGTTGGTGTTCTTATATACCGCACGTGCATCGCCGCTGGCGAGGTTTTCCACGACGAGGGCCAGGGCTTGCTCGTCGTTTTCAAGTATCTGGTCAGAGCCGGGCTGTAGCACGCGGCTGATGCCTGGCGGTATGACGTAGTTGACGGGCGTCTTCTCGGCGTTTTCTTCAAAACTTACGCTACTGGCTGCGAGTGTGCCGCTGCCATCGGGCACCTCGCCGCTATAGAGTGCCTGCTCATAGGTGCGCCACTCGCCGCGCACGAGGTTGAACGTGCCGAAGCGTAGCACCACAGGCTCGCTAAAGCCGGTGAGAAACATTCTCATAAAACGTATGCTGGAGAAGTCGTTGATGTTGCCCACACGACTCTCGTACTGTTCCACGGGTATGCGGAACAGATACCACGTCACTTCCTGCTTAGAGCCGTCGCGCAGGGTGGGCTGTGCGGTGCGGCTATCAACGATAAAGTTTTGTCCCACCTGCATTTGTGCGGGGTCGATGTGTACGTGGTATTGATAGTACTTCTCGTATTCGTTGAGCGTGTAGTCTTGGTTGATGTCCTCCACGTCGGGCGTTGTCTTATATGCTGTGGAGTAACTCTCGGGAGAGTTGTCGGCATCGACGCTATTGCCATTGGGATTGTTGATATACTTATAACGGTCGAGTACGCCGAGGCGTGCATCGTCGTAGTCGGTACCACGGAAATAGTGGTAACGGTCGCCGCTGGGATTAGCCAATAGGCTGTCGTACACCTCGGGACGTACTACATTGCGTACGCTGGCGAGATAGTCGGCATATATGCCGAAGGTTTGCTCCTCGGTGCTGGTGAGGCCGTTGAGTCCTACGTCTTGTCGCGAGCGGGCACCGCTCATTGTGTTGAAAGCATAGGTGACGCTTGTCTGCTTAGGCACGCGCCCCCAGATGGTCTCCTCGTACTGTGAGGCATCGTCGGTGGTAGGCATTCCGCTCTCGTAGAATTTCTTGCCGTCGCGCAGTATGTCCTCGCTCACCTCGCCGAGGTTTATATAGAGGTCGCCGCTGGGGTCGGAGCCGTCGGTACGTGCTTTGACAAAGGGGTCTAACAACCAAAACTCCACGAACTCTATGTTGGATGTTTCAAAGTCTGTCGTCTCGAGTTTGCGCATCATTCCTCCCCAACGCTTCTGCGGTTCGCTGAGGTGTCCGTCGGCATCGAGCGAGGGGTCGAGGTTGTAGGGGCCGCGCTCGTTGGGATAGAACGCTAAGTTAAGCACGTTGAGCGTAGAGGCTTCCTTATAGTTTATGGAGCGGTTGGGAAATAGTTCGTTGATATACACCTCGCGCACAAAGGGGTCGGAGAGTTGTGCGAGGTCGTTTTTGATGTATCCGGGTGTGAGGGACGAGCTGCGGCGCGTGAAGAGCGGGTCGATATAGTACCATGCCATCAAAGCGCGGTTGTAGCCGTAGCGCACGTCGTTGCTGTAGGTACTCTCCACAAACATCGAGGGTGTGCTACTAAGTACCCACTCTCGCGGGTCGGAGATGTCGTAGTCGGTGTTGGCGTTCTCGAAGTCGTCGAGATAGGACGAGCCGCCCTGCGACTGGCTGTTCTTTCCTGCCACAAGTTGTGCGAACTCGGCAGAGAGGCTGATGCTCGAGGGCTGTGAGAGATGGAGCAACGGCAGGCGGTCGAAGAGGTTGGTGAGCCACTGGCTCTCTGTCTTCCAAGCGAGGTTGACACCCCAGAGCGTGTTGTTGATAGGCTCGCTTCCCAACGACACTTTTGTGGTGAGGGCTTGCTCGCGCAGATGCATCACCGTGCCGCCGAGGGTGAAGTTCTTGCTGAAATCGTATTGCCAGTTAAGTCCGAGCATTGTTTTGCGCTGCATACCGTAGTCGGTGTTGCTCTCAAGACTGACGTTGACGGGTGTGCCTGCTGCCAGGATGCTCTGATTGACGATGTGTACCACGCCGCTGTAGTAGTCCACGGTGTAGTCCGTTCCCTCGGTGAGCGTTTGTCCGCCGGCGGTCACTACGACGCTGCCGCGTGGTATGTTTGTAGCACCCAACGATATCTCGTCGTTGCGGCTGGCGCGGTACTCGCCGGCGATGGTGTATTTGTTTTTCTCGGCTATCTGTCGGGCTATGGTGCGTGTGCTGTCGTAGAGTTCCTGAAACACATAGCGGTCGGCCACGGCATCATCGCCGATGGCGGCACGCATATATGAGCCGAACGGTTCTACAACGGGGAATATCACACGTCCGCTGCTGGCATCTACGGTGTAGCCCTCTATGTAGTCGTAGTAACTGTTAGGGTTGCGCTTGTTGTTGTTGTCCAAGCGGTCCATGCCGAGCAGTTGTATGATTTTCTTCTCACGCAGCCCAGGCTCGGGCAGATAGGATAGTTGCACGCCGCTGGTATCGCTGAGGAATTTTATGTCGAGACGGAACTTGTCTTTCTGCACATTGGTAGCCCCGAGGTAGTACACATTCTTCATCATCAAGTCCCAGTTTCCTTGCTGCGGCGTGCAGGCGGTGTTTTTCAGGGCTTTGACAAAGAGGGCCTTATTGTTGTCGGCCACGTCGGTAGAAAACTCGCCCACCTGATAGGTCTGGCCGCGGAAGGTATATTCGTAGGCCACGGCGAGCACCTGGTCGGTTTGCAGCGTGCTACTCAGGGAGATGTATCCCAGCGCACTGTTGAGCTTATATTCCGAGGAGTTGAGTTGGCGCGCCGAGCCCACTTTCTCATAGTCTGTTCCGCCGGTCATTCCTATACCGTCGAGCACTGCCGTGGCCTGCGAGATGTCGCGCGCGGCGGCATAGGTGGTGGAAAGGGTGGCGTACTCATCGTTGCTCGCGTTGGCGGGGTTTTGCGTTACTGCGGGCGTCCAGAGGTTAGCGTCTAAGTGGGTCTGCTCGCCGAGGTCGGTAAGGGCGATAATATCGCGCGTGTTGGTGGTTTGGCCTGTGTTGTTGGTCACCCATATCTCTATGCGGTTGATAGTAAACCCGCTGAGGATATTGGGCAGTTGCGACATGTTGGTGTCGTAGCGGTCGCGGAAGTAGTGGGAGAGGAAGAAGTGGCGATTTTCGTCGTAGTCCGTGGCGTTAATCTCGTAGCTTTGTAGTTGTACACCGCTGCTGCCGCTGCTCACATTTGTCGACGACGATTTTTTCTGGCTTACTACCGCCGAGAGGCGCAACTTTCCGAACTGGAAGTCGGTGCGAATACCGAACAGGCTCGTTGCTCCGCGTATGAGCGACGAGGAAGTGTTCATCGAGATATTACCTGCCTCAACGAGTTTCAGTATCTCGTCCTCCTTGCCTTCGTAGCGCAGCCGTATGTTCTGTGTGTCGAACGTGAAAGCGGCCTTGGAGTTGTAGTTGAAGTCCATATTCACCTTGTCGCCTACACGTGCGTTGAGCGAGAGGTTGATGTCTTCATCAAAATCAAAGCCGAAGACGTTGCGATTTCGCTCCGAGAGCGAGGGGTTGTCCACAAAGCGTGTGTTGGCCCCTATTTTGAGCGAGGCAGAGCCCTGTGTCTTGATGCGCACCCCGCCCGGGCCGAACACTTTTTCTGCCAGCCCCAGGTCGAAGTGCATATCTGTGAAGTCGAACTTCTCTTTGCCTTGCTGCAGGGCGGCGTTGCGGTTTTGCTCGACGAACCACTGGTTGCGGATATGGCGTGTGCTACGCCGTGCGAACTCATCGGGCGAGAGCGTCATTGGTGTAGAGAGGAAACGGTCGGAGCCTTTGAAGCGCGTGCCGAAGCGATACTGCCCCGTGCGTTCGTCGAGGAAGACGCCGGTCTGTATGTTCTCGGGCGTACGCAAGTCTCCGCTGTACTGCTGCGGGGCGAAGGGGTCGGCGGGGTCGGTGCGTTGCACGGGGGTTATGATAGTGTCAGCGCGTAGCGCATCGGGCTCGTCCGCCACGCGGGACAGCGGCAGCGTGGACGTTGCTGCGGCGTAGTGTTTGCCTCCGTATGAAACCACGCGCGCACGCGGGTACACCGCCACGCCGTCGGTAGGCATCGTCACGCCGTCGGCAGGCTCCGCCGGCGCGCCGTGTGCTATAGGACGCGCACCCACGGCACCGCCCCACCCCGCCCCGGCGGCTACCAGGGCCACCAGCGCAGAGATAAGCGTGCTTCCGATGCGTGTGTGTTTCATTGCTCCGAGTTACTTTGCCGACATCTGTTTCAACGCCTGCTTGATGATTTCCTCTACACCCAGCCCGGGTGCTGCTGCGGTGATGGCGGCCACGGCTTTTGCCACCATCGGCGAGGGGAAGCCCAGTGTGGTGAGGGCGGAAACGGCCTCCTGCGCCGCGGCCTGCGCCAGCGTTGTGGCACTGCCCGGCGGCGACGCATAGCCGGCACCGACGGGCAGCTGCACCTTGTCGCGCAGTTCCACCACAATGCGTTCGGCGGCTTTCTTGCCAATACCTTTTATGGCGGTGAGCGCACGCTTATCTTCGTTGGCAATGATACGTGTGAGTTCGTCGGGGCTATAGGCCGAGACGATGCTTCGCGCCGTTTGTCCGCCTATGCCGCTGACGGAGAGAAGCAACAGAAAGAGTTCGCGCTCGGCCTTGGTGGAGAAACCGAACAGCTGCGTCGCCTGGTCCTGTCGCACTTGTTCGTACACATATAAGCGGGCACGCTCACGCCCTCGGAGGGCCTCGTACGTCTGGAGCGAAATGGCGAGGTCAAAACCCACGCCCTGGGCCTCTATCACGGCCACCTCGGCGGTGAGCTCGTCTATTTTTCCTTCAATATAGGCTATCACGATTTTCTTTAGTTTGTTGGTCGGTTCTTTGGGGCATATCGCTTGTGCCACATTCGACCCGATAGCACCTATCAGCGATTTGTGCGACGGTGGAACGCTATGGCTCAGCTCGAGGCTCGTTTTGCCGGGCAGCACACCGCCTCCGCGCACGTTCGCGCCGCGCGCACGCACGTTATACCCAAACTTTAAAACGCACAAATCGCACTTTTATTACATACTACCGCTTTTTTTAACCGCCTTTCTTGGTAAACAAATTTTCCGGGGCGGCTTCGTTTTTTTCTTAGTCCGAGAAAGAATTAAAATTGTGACTATATTTATAAAAACATAGGTTATATTTATACAAATATAAATTATATTTATATAAATATAGTCACACTTTCAATTATTTAAGGCTTGGCGAAAAATCTTTGTCGGACTATGCCAGAAACGCAAGCGAGCGATATAGCTTTTCGGTCTATATCGCTCGCCTGCGCTGCTCGGCTGTTATTTATATGTGAGTTGTTTGAATTGATAGGTGCGCCGCTCGCCGTTGGGCAGGAGGAGTCTGATGGTGCCGTCGGGCAACACGTCGTCGATTTGTGCCTCAAAGTCGCCGCCTTTGTCCGCCCAGCGGTACATTCCTTGGCTGCGGTAGAGACGGGCGCGGTATTGGGTTTGTAATTCCTCGAAAAGAGGCAACGGATTGTCCGTTAGTGCCGCTGCCAGGCGCGAGTATTGCTCCACAAACTCCTGAATAATCTGCTCAAGGAGTGTGAAGCGATTGACTTCTCCCCCTCTGATTTCGGCCAGCGACACGGGATTTGGCACGTCGCGGGAGAACGACGTCTGGTTAACGTTCAGCCCGACGCCGATGACCGACAACCGCAGTTTTCCGTGGGAGACGGCGTGCTGAATGAGCGTGCCGCAGAGTTTACGGTCGCGGTAGTAAATGTCGTTAGGCCATTTGATAGAAAACAGGTGGGCTTCGTCGGGGAGAAGTTGCGCTATAGTTTTGACAATTACGGATGCTGTGAGTTGCAAGAGCACGAACTGTCGCAGCGGGGGCAACAGCGTGGGGCTGACAACGAGGCTGAACGTGAGGTTCTTGGCGTTTTCCGATTCCCAGCGCGTGCCCTGCTGCCCGCGTCCATTTCGCTGCAAATCGCTATGGACAACGCCCAGGAGATAATGCCCCCTTATACACTGCTCCTCGCCCACCTGCCAGGCGAGGTCGTTGGTAGAGGTGCACGTGTTTGTGTGGCTGAAATATACCTGCGTCGGGAGTCCCTCCGTCAGAAACGCTATCTGGCGTTTCTTGGGCAGGGCGTGAAGCACGGTGGTGTAGGCATCGTCGGCGAGGCGTAGCAGCAAGGCGTCAGCCACATCGCTCCCGAAGAGTACCTCTATCCAGTGGCGTTTGTTCCAGTGCCACGCTCCGATAACGCCTGCGTAGCGTGACGTGAGGTAGGCGGTGCGCTCGGGACTTGACTTCAGCACCACACGGTCGGGGCGCGAGAGGTCAAGACACGCAAAAATTTTGCCTTCCACGCGGAATGTCAAGCAATCCTCGCCAAAAGGCATATCCTCCGTGCTGCCACGCTTGGAGAGAAGGTAAAGTCGTAAACGCTCAATGTCCATTCGTTATTCTTTAAGCGATGGTGTAACAATCAAAGGCGTTTGTTAGCCGCCCGTAACTCCTCCTCCAAAAACTCACACGCATCGGACACACAATCGGGGCATTGACGCAACGCACGCTCCGCCCCCACGCCTTTGAGAAGCCTACACTGCGTAGCACCGCACCGTTTCTGAAAACTCGTCATCAGCCTGCGCTGTGCCTTCATCGCGTCCCCCGGGTGGGGCAAGGCACAGCCCAGCACAATGCCGGCACCCACCAACGCACCACACGTGCCTTCCATATTGCCCATACCCGCAGCGAATGCCGCACCGACGCTCCGTGCCGTAGCCTCGTCCAACGCCGCCACGTCGGCATACGTACACACCACGGCCTGCGCGCAATTATGCGTCCCCGTCCGCTTTCGCTCGGCGGCAATGTCCTTTCGTGAAGATGTCATAGTTCGTTCGATTTTTGTGCAAAGGTACTACCTTCTTGCTCACGAGGCAAACAATCCAAAAAGAATGCGCCCCGGGCAACCACGTTGCGGGTACGGGCATCGCAGGCCGGCTGTCAGAAACCATCGCCCGCGGCGAAGAGCCACATTTATGGGGCAAGACAGTGGGATAACTTCATTTCGTGGAAACAAACTCCCAAGCGGATCAGCCTCAAAAACTACAGAACAAGCGTTTTCCCACCCTTACACCTTGTCGTGCCGTAGGAATTTGTTACATTTGCGGCTCAAAAGCTAAGGGCTATGGCTTGCATACTCCACATAGAGACTTCGGGCACGGCGTGTAGCGTGGCACTCAGCGAGCGCGGGGCAGTGGTATTCCACAAAGAAGACCTTGACGGGCCGAACCACGCCCGCCTCCTGGCACCCTACTGCGACGAAGCGGTGTCGTTTGCCGACAGCCACGCTATGCCCCTCGACGCTGTGGCGGTGTCGGGCGGCCCAGGCTCTTACACCGGCCTACGCATCGGTGTGAGCACCGCCAAAGGCATCTGCTACGCCCGTGGGCTGAAACTTGTGGCTGTCGACACGCTAAGCCTGCTCTGCGTAGCACCCCTCTTGGAAGAACGGATAGAAGAAGGCGCGCTGCTCTGCCCAATGATAGATGCCCGGCGGATGGAAGTCTATGCCACCGTACTCGACCGTGCCTTGCGCACGGTGCGCCCCGTACAAGCCGACATAGTAAGCGCAGCAACCTACCAAGAGTGGCTTGACCGCAGCAGCGTTTACTTTATCGGAAGCGGCGCGGAGAAATGCCGCAGCGTCATTCGGCACCCCAATGCACACTTCCTCACCGAAGAGCTGCCGCTCGCCAAGAACATGATGCCCCTGGCCGAGATGGCACTGATGCGCGGCAAAGTAGAAGACGTTGCTTACTTTGAGCCGTTCTACCTCAAAGGATTTGAAGCCAAAAAGAGCAAGAACCCGCTCGGCTAACCCCGAAGCACAATCACCAAAAATGGACTATAACACACAACGCCCCACGCTTCTGATGCCCGAATACGGACGTCTGGTGCAACAGATGGTGGAAGAGGCTTTGCATATCGACAATCGCGCCGAGCGCCAGGCATACGCCGAAGCCATTGTCGGCGTGATGCTCGGCCTGAACCCACAGATGAAGAACGTGGCGGGCTACCGAGAGAAACTCTGGGACCATCTGGCCTATATCAGTCGTTACCAGCTGGACATCGACTACCCCTGCGAGATACGCAAGCCCGAGCGAGAAGAGCCACCCGCCATTCCCTACCCCACCCACCGCACACGCTTCCGCCACTATGGCACACTCATAGAAGACGCGCTGCAAACAGTGGCTACGCTGCCCAAAGACCCCGCACGCAAAGAGCTGCTTCGCGGCATCGGAACACGTATGAAACGCTGCCTGATAGAATTCCGGAGCGAGACACCCGACGACCGACGCATAGAACACGACATAGCACGGGTGAGCAACGATGCCGTGGAAGCCAACTTCTACCAGCAACCGTTGCAAGCCATCAAAGCGGAACAGAAGCCGCAAGGCAAGAAACGCAAAAAGAAATAAGGAACAACGCGCAAGGGATATAAGCGGACGAAACACAAAGAAGTACGTCGCAGAACAAACCCACAGCGTTGTAAAAACGAAAACAGCATAAATGTCATCCTTTATCATAGAAGGCGGCCACACCCTGCAAGGCACCATCACGCCACAAGGCGCGAAAAACGAAGCCCTGCAAGTGATTAGTGCCACACTGCTCACCCCCGAGCCCGTGCGCATCAGCAACGTACCCGATATTGCCGATGTAAACAACCTTATCGCACTGCTGCAGGACATCGGCGTGGAAGTGGAAAAGCACAACGTCGGCGACTACTCCTTCTCCGCCCGCGAAATAAACCTTGACTACCTGCACAGCAAGGACTACTTAGAACGCTGCGCCCGTCTGCGCGGCAGCATACTGCTTACCGGCCCGCTCCTGGCGCGTTTTGGCCAGGCAGCCATAGCCCGCCCCGGCGGCGACAAGATAGGGCGGCGGCGCTTAGACACACATTTCCTCGGCTTTGAAAAGCTCGGGGCCACCTTCTGCTACGACGAGGCCTCCAGCATCTATCTGCTCAAAGCCACACACCTACGCGGGAACTATATGCTCCTCGATGAGGCAAGCGTGACGGGAACAGCCAACATCATTATGGCCGCCACACTCGCCCAGGGCACAACAACTATCTACAACGCCGCGTGCGAACCCTACATCCAACAACTATGTAAGATGCTGTGCAAGATGGGTGCGAACATAAGCGGCATTGCTTCAAACCTTCTCACTATAAAAGGCGTGGAGAGCCTGGGTGCCGCCAACCACAGCATACTTCCCGATATGATTGAGGTAGGAAGCTTCGCAGCAATGGCAGCCACGACGGGCAACGGCATAACCATTAAAAACGTGGGGTGGCCCTGGCTCGGCATAATGCCCGAAGCGTTTCGCCGACTGGGAGTGACGCTTGAGCAACGCGCCGACGACGACATGTTCATCCCACGCCACGAGCACTATCAGGTTGACACGTTCCTCGACGGCTCGTTTATGACACTCGCCGATGCCCCCTGGCCCGGCCTCTCACCCGATATGCTCAGCGCACTCATCGTGGTGGCTACACAGGCTAAGGGCAGTGTGCTGATCCATCAAAAGATGTTTGAGAGCCGGCTCTATTTCACCGACAAACTCATTGAGATGGGAGCGCAGATCATACTCTGCGACCCACACCGCGCCGTAGTGGTAGGCCACGACCGCGCACTTCGCCTGCACGGGCGGCGCATGGCCTCGCCCGACATCCGTGCCGGCATAGCGATGCTCATCGCCGCACTCAACGCCGAGGGAACAAGTGTGATAGAAAACGTAGAACAGATAGACCGTGGCTACGAACGTATAGAAGAACGCCTCAGTAGCCTCGGCGCTAAGATATATCGCGAAGGATGAACACCTTGCCGCCACTCACACAGGTGGGACGCATAGGACGCCGCCACGGCACACGAGGCGAGCTGACGCTCCACCTCACACACGCCTTGGAAAACAGCGAGAACGAAATGCCCGCGTACGTCTTCGTCACCTTAGACTCCCTGCCCGTACCCTACTTCATAAACCACTGGCGAGGCAAAGGCGGAGCGAGCTACATCGTGAGGTTTGACGGCGTGGATAGCGAGGAGAGTGCCGCCGAACTGGTGGGGTGCGAGATATCCCTTCCCACCGACGAGGTGCCGACACGACAAGGCGAGACGAGCGGCTGGCACGCCTTTGTGGGCTACCGCGTAGAAACAGCCCAGGGGCTACCTATCGGTAAAGTGACTGCCGTGGACGACCGCAACGCCAACATCCTGCTCTACGTCACCACGGAAAACGGGAAAGAAGTGTTGCTCCCCCTGCACGACGACTTTGTCAGCGCACACTACGAGGAAGAACGTCTGCTACGCTTAGACCTCCCGCAGGGCATACTCAGTATCAACGAATAAAACGCCACAAGCATAATGAAAAACCTTGCTGTTATAGGCTCCACCGGCTCCATCGGCACACAAACGCTCGACATTGTGCGCCGCCACCCCGACCGCTTTCGTGCCGTAGCACTCACAGCAGGACACAACGCCGACCGGCTCGTGGAGCAAGCCTTAGAATTTCGACCCGAGGTGGTGGTCATCGCCGACGAGACACGCCGCGAGTACGTCAAGACCGCCCTCTCCCATACACCGACAAAGGTACTCTCGGGCAACGACGCACTGTGCGAGGCCGCCACGTGGGACGGCATCGACACCGTGGTGACAGCATTGGTGGGCTTCGCGGGGCTGCCATCCACTATCGCCGCCATAGAAGCCGGGCGCACCATTGCCCTGGCCAACAAAGAAACGCTCGTGGTGGCAGGCTCACTGATTATGCCACTGGCAAAACAGTACGGCGTGGACATCCTACCCATCGACAGCGAGCACTCGGCCATCTTCCAATGCCTACAAGGAGAAGAGCCGGCTACGATAGAAAAGATATTGCTCACCGCAAGCGGCGGCCCCTTCAGGCGGTATAGCCGCGAAGACCTGGCGCACGTCTCCGCGGCAGAAGCCTTGCGACACCCCAACTGGACAATGGGCGAGAAAATCACCATCGACAGTGCTACGATGATGAACAAAGGCTTTGAGATGATAGAGGCGTGCCACCTCTTCGGCGTGCGTCCCGAACAGGTGGAGGTAGTGGTACATCCCGAAAGTGTGGTACATAGTGCCGTGCAGTTCGTGGACGGCAGCGTGAAAGCCCAACTCGCTGTGCCCGATATGCGTCTGCCGATACAACACGCCCTGTGCTACCCCGAGCGGCTGACGCTGGAGGCAGGACGCATCGACCTCTTCACACTCCGAGCCTTGCACTTTGAACGCCCCGACACCGAGCGCTTCCCCTGCTTGGCCTATGCCTATACCGCCGCAGCAACGGGCGGGACAATGCCGTGCGTGATGAACGCAGCAAACGAAGTGGCAAACCTGGCGTTTCGCGACGGCGTAATCAGCTACACACAACTATGCGACACCATACTACATTGTATGGAGTACATCCCCTCAAACCCCTCGCCGACACTCAAAGACTGCTTCGACACCGACCACGAAGCACGTAGCAAAGCAATAGCATACATCAACAAACAACAGTAACCAACAAAACAACAACCATTAGGTTTCACCCAAGCCTTAGCAACCCTCTCTTGTATTCTTATGGAAGTATTTTTCATTCGCGCCCTGCAACTCATTGCTTGTTTGTCGCTCCTTGTGTTGCTCCACGAGGGCGGCCACTTTTTGTTCGCCAAACTCTTTAAGGTGCGCGTCAATAAGTTCTCTCTGTTTTTTGACCCCTGGTTCACACCGGTGAAGTTCAAGCCCAAAGGTAGCGACACCACGTACTGCATCGGCTGGCTACCGCTGGGCGGCTATGTACAGATAGCCGGTATGGTGGACGAGACACAAAAGGCCGACCAACTCTCGGAAAAGGTGGAGCCGTGGGAGTTTCGCGCGAAACCCGCGTGGCAACGCCTGCTGATTATGACGGGCGGCGTATTGATGAACCTGCTCACCGCCTTTGTCATCTACGCCCTGATACTCTTCACGTGGGGCGATGAGTATGTGCCGATGAGAAACATCACACAGGGCTTCTACTACAACAAGCAAGCCACCGCGCTGGGTTTTGAACAACACGACATTCCCGTGGCTATCGACGGCATAGCCTTTGAACGCTTCGGCATGGAACTGTATCGCAGCCTCAGCGAGGCAAAGACAGTGACGGTGCTTCGTCAAGGCAAAGAGGTGGAAATCACTATGCCCGACGACGGGCTGGATATGTTGCAGATGCTCAAAACAGAGCCGCGCTTCTTCGAACCCTATACAGCAAGCCTCGTAGATAGCGTTGTAGCAGGAAGCCCCGCAGAGAAGGCAGGCATCCTACCCGGCGACACCATAAAAATGTTCAACGGACAACCGATGGCCACCTGGAACGAATATGCAGCCCTGCGCGGACAGATGAACGACGTGCTTGAGGCAGGCACACACGAAGACAGTATGCGCCTGCGAAACATCTCGGTGGCACTGACACACCGCGGCGCGAGCCAAGTGGACACCCTGACACTGAGCCTCGGCGCAGACTATGTGCTCGGCGTGATGTGGAACTCGCCACTCAAGACGTGTAAGACCGTAAAACAGAGTTACGGCTTCTTTGAAAGTTTCCCCGCAGGTGTTTCCCACGGTTGGCAGGTACTAAGCGGATATGTGGACGACCTGAAATATCTCTTCACCGCCGATGGTGCAAAGAGCGTAGGCAGTTTCGGCGCTATTGGCAGCCTCTTCCCCGAAACGTGGCAGTGGCAACGCTTTTGGGAACTCACTGCCTTTATCAGTCTGATGCTCGCCTTTATGAACATACTGCCTATACCCGCACTCGACGGCGGACACGTGCTTTTCCTCATCGTGGAAATCATCACACGACGAAAACCCTCCGACAAATTCATAGAGCGTGCCGAGACGATAGGAATGTTTCTCATCCTGGCACTTATGGTATTTGCTATCTTCAACGACTTTAGAAACTTTGTGTTCTAAGCACACCAAAAACCTCACTACACTATGCCCACAAAAAACTATCTCCTCCAAGCCCTGCTGCGCAACATCACGTTGCTGCTACTCGGTGTGTTGCTCGTCACCTTTAGCCCCGACGCTCCAAAATGGATTGTAATGGGTTGTGGCGTGCTATTTATGTTGCCCGGCTTAGTAACACTCTTAGCACTCATCACCGACCGCGATGCCACCTATATGCCAATGATACCATTCACCGCCGGTGGGAGCATACTCTTTGGCATCTATCTGCTGTGCTTCCCCAATGCTTTTATTGCTTTCTTGCTCTATGCACTGGCCGGCGTGCTGATAATGTTCGGCACAATGGGTTGCCTGAATGTGTGGCGCGCACGTCGCACCGAGCCAGCCATTTCCATCTGGCACTACCTCTTTCCCGTGTTGCTCTTTGTAGCAGGCGTATTGGTACTCGTGTTCTGGAACGAGGTAGCCGCTCTGCCCTTCCTTATTATGGGCTACGCCTTAATCATCTACGCCCCCTTGCAGATGCTCACCGCCATCGCCGTGAGCCGCGCGGTGAAAAAGGCTGCCAAAAACGCTGCGAGCGAGGAATTGATGATAGAAGTGAAAGAAGAGTAGCAGGAAAACGATTAGTCGTTTCTCATCGTTTCAAACAACCAAACAAATCAACCAAACCACTAAGACCAAACCTCTCAAGGATATGAAACGCATTATCCACTTTACTAAGATGCACGGTGCGGGCAACGACTACGTGTATGTCTATACGCCCGACTTTCCACTTGAAAAACCCGAAGAACTGGCCATAGCCTGGAGCGACCGCCACAAAGGTATCGGCGGCGACGGGCTAATACTTATAGGAAAGAGCCACGTGGCCGACTTCTCTATGCGTATGTTCAACAACGATGGTAGTGAAGGAATGATGTGTGGCAACGGCACACGTTGTATCGCAAAATACGTTTACGACAACAAACTCACCGACAAGACCACGGTGACTCTTGAGACCCTCTCGGGCATAAAAGTACTGCACCTCCACGTAGGCAACGACGGCTTAGTGGAAAGCGTCACTGTGGATATGGGCGAACCAATACTGAGCAACCCACAGCAATGCGCCACGCCCGACGGCTCACTGCACAACGGCGTTGTAGAAGCCGCCGGAAAGCAATACATCGGCACCTATGTGTGTATGGGCAACCCTCACTTTGTGGTGTTTGTGCCGAAGATGACAGACATCGACCTCACCGGCGAGGGGCGCGCACTGGAACTCAGCCCCGTGTTTCCCGAGCGTTGTAACATAGAATTTGTAGAGAAACAAACAGACGGCGCACTGCGCGTACGTGTATGGGAACGCGGCACGGGTATCACCCAAGCCTGCGGCACAGGAGCCTGCGCTGTTGCTACAGCGGCCTTCCTCACAGGCCACGCCGCCCGAGAGAGCCGCATCATTATGGACGGCGGCGAGCTGCATATCGAATGGCGAGAAGCCGACAACCACATCTATATGACCGGCCCCGCCGCCACGGTCTTTGAGGGCGAGATAGGCATAGAAGAATAACACTATCACAAAAACCTGTTATCCCCACCACTCCATAAAAAGAAAGAAAGAAACTATGGCAACTCTAAACAACAACTTCCTCAAACTTCAGAAGAACTATCTCTTTGTGGACATCGCACAACGCGTAGCCAAATACAAAGCCGAACACCCCGATGCCCCTGTTATTCGCCTTGGCATCGGCGATGTGACACGTCCGCTCGCCCCCGCTGTGATTGAGGCACTCCATAAGGCTGTTGACGAACAAGCCTGTAGCAACACCTTTCGCGGCTATGGCCCCGAACAAGGCTACGACTTCCTGCGACAAGCCATTAAAGACAATGTGTTCCTGCCCCGCGGCATAGAAATCGGCATTGACGAAATCTTTATCAACGACGGCGCAAAAAGCGACACGGGCAACTTCGGCGACATCCTCGGCACGGACAACAACGTTCTTATCACCGACCCCGTCTATCCCGTTTATATCGACAGCAATGTGATGGCCGGACGTGCCGGAGAGATACTCAACGGGGTGTGGAGCCGCATCACCTATGCTCCCTGCACCGCCGAAAATGGCTTTGTGCCAGCACTGCCTGAAAATCCTGTAGATATTATCTATTTGTGCTACCCCAACAACCCCACGGGTACTGTGCTACGCCGTGAAGACCTGCAACGCTGGGTGGACTACGCCAACCAGACAGGTGCGCTCATCCTTTACGATGCTGCCTACGAGGCATACATACGCCACGACGACATTCCGCGCAGCATCTACGAGATAAAAGACGCTAAGCAATGCGCCGTGGAGTTCCACTCCTATTCCAAGACGGCAGGCTTCACCGGCTTGCGCTGCGGTTTCACCGTGGTGCCACAGGAAGTCACCGCCAAAGCCGCCGATGGTAGCCGTGTGGCTCTCAACCCACTCTGGAACCGCCGCCAGTGTACCAAGTTCAACGGCACACCTTACATCGTACAACGCGCCGCCGAAGCCATCTATACGCCCGAGGGCAAACAACAAGTGCAGGAGACCATAAATTATTATATGGAGAACGCACGCATTATGCGCGAGGCACTCACCGAGGCAGGCCTGCAAGTGTTCGGCGGACAAGACGCACCCTACATCTGGTTCCGCGTACCCGAAGGCACTACCTCGTGGGGATTCTGGGAAACACTCCTCACACAGTATAATATTGTCAGCACGCCAGGCGTGGGCTTTGGCCCCAGCGGCGAGGGTTATATCCGCCTCACCGCCTTCGGCAGCCGCGAAGAGTGTACCGAAGCGATGCGCCGCATAAGAAAATAAACTAAAACTCTTAACCGTCAAAAATACTTAATCCCTATGTCCTCCCTGCGTTTCAAAGCCGTAGAAGTAGCCTCTAAGCGGCAACCCGTAGAAATCAGCCTGCCCGCCGAACGACCCTCAAACTATTTCGGCAAATACGTCTTTAACCAAGAAAAGATGTTTCGCTACCTGCCCCGCGAAACGTATCGCCTATTGCGCCGTGCCATAGAAGAGGGCACACCACTCTCGCTCGCCGTGGCAGACGAGGTGGCCTCGGGGATGAAGAAATGGGCAATGGAAATGGGCGTGACACACTGCACCCACTGGTTTCAGCCGCTCACCGAAGGCACAGCAGAGAAACACGATGCCTTCGTCGTTCACGACGGGAAAGGCGGTATGATAGAAGACTTCACGGGCAAGCAACTCGTACAGCAAGAGCCCGATGCCTCCTCTTTCCCCAGCGGTGGCATACGCTCTACGTTTGAGGCACGCGGCTACTCGGCCTGGGACCCCGCCTCGCCCGTATTTATCATAGGCGACACACTGATGATACCCACCGTGTTTATCTCCTACACAGGCGAAGCACTCGACTATAAAGCACCGCTCAAGAAAGCCCTCGCAGCAGTGGACAAAGCCGCAACCAAGGTAGCAAAGTTCTTCGACGAGAACGTGAGCCACGTCACCGCCAACCTCGGGTGGGAACAGGAATACTTCCTCGTGGACGAAGCGTTCTATCACGCCCGCCCCGACCTTATGCTCACGGGCCGGACGCTGATGGGACACGACAGTGCTAAAAACCAACAGATGGACGACCATTACTTCGGAGCTATCCCGGAACGCGTGGCAGAGTTTATGAAAGACTTGGAGATACAAGCCTTGCAACTCGGCATACCTTGCAAGACACGCCACAACGAGGTAGCACCCAACCAGTTTGAACTGGCGCCTATCTTTGAGGAGTGTAACCTGGCCGTTGACCACAATATGCTCTTGATGTCGTTGATGCGCAAGGTGGCGAAAAAGCACGGCTTCCGTATGTTGCTCCACGAAAAACCTTTTGCCGGTGTCAACGGCTCGGGTAAGCACAACAACTGGTCGCTCACTACCAATAACGGAGCCTTGCTCCACAGCCCCGGGCGTACGCCGGAGGAAAACCTACGCTTTGCCGTCTTTATCGTAGAAACGCTGCGCGGCGTATATCGCCACAACGGGCTGCTCAAAGCCAGCATAGCCTCCGCCAGCAACGCCTATCGCCTCGGAGCACACGAGGCTCCGCCAGCGATAATATCGGCCTTCGTGGGAAAGCAAATCGGCGATATGCTACAGAAGATAGCACACTCCACCACCGAACAGCTCTTCACCCTCGAAGGCAAACACGGGATGCGCCTCGATATTCCTCAGATCCCTGAACTGATGATTGACAACACCGACCGCAACCGCACCTCTCCGTTTGCCTTCACGGGAAATCGCTTTGAGTTTCGCGCCGTAGGCTCGTCGGCCAACTGTGCCAGCGCGATGATTGTACTCAACACGGCGGTAGCCGAGGCACTTGCCGATTTCCACGAGCGGGTATCAGGGCGCATAGAAAAAGGACAGACCAAGACGGCAGCACTGCTCGATGTGCTTCGCGAAGATATAAAAGATATTCGCCCCATCATTTTCGAGGGAAACGGCTATAGCGACGAATGGAAGACAGAGGCAGAGAAACGTGGCTTGGACTGTGAGGTGAGCGTGCCGCTGATGATTGACACCTACCTCCACCCACAGAGCATTGCAATGTTTGAGCGAATGGGCGTGATGAAAAAAGCCGAGCTGCAAGCACGCAACGACATCAAGTGGGAGACGTATCAAAAACGTGTGCAGATAGAGAGCCGCGTACTGGGCGACCTGGCAATGAACCACATCATACCCGTGGCGACACGCTATCAGACACAACTCACCGAGAGCGTATTGCGCTTACAGCAAGCCTTTAACAAAGACGATGCCCAACGATTAGGCAGCTATAACATCGACTTGATAGAAAAGATAAACAAGCACACCACGTTTATTGCTCAAGCCACCAACGAAATGGTGGAGGCACGCAAAAAAGCCAACACCATCCCCACCCTACGCGAGAAAGCCATTGCCTACCACGACACCATAGCCCCCTATCTCGAGAGCATACGCTACCACATTGACAAACTCGAACTAATAGTGGAAGACTCGCTTTGGACACTCCCCAAGTATCGCGAAATGCTCTTCATACGATAGAAACCAACCGAACTAAATACGTGGAAAACCCTATCTACCACACCACCACGCTGGAACTCATACGCGTAAGCCAAGCATACTGCCAGTACTTAGAGACGTGTACAGAGCAAAACAAACCGGATTTCTGCCAGACGTTGCTGGCGTTGCTGCCGATGGTTTATATCAAGATTATCACACTGCCTAAAAGCATTGAGAACTTAGATGCATACGTTCAGCCCTATGTCACAGAGGACAGTTATAACGCTGTTCGCAAGAACGTGAGCGACATATTGCGCGAAGACGACGATTTCCTTGATGTACAGGTGGTAGAATATAAGTACAGCGACCAACCGGTACTCTGCACCGTGAGCGAATACCTTGCCGATGTTTATCAAGAGCTTCGCAACCTCGTAGAAACATTTCGCGACGGACACGAAGAGGCTATGACACAAAGCCTCTTCGACACCCTTGAAGAGTTTCGCCTCACTTGGGGCGACAAACTCCTCGCCGCCCTACGCACACTCCATATTATATATAACGCAGAAAAAGAAGTCTAAAAAAGGATAACCCTAAGAGCAGCCGCTCACGCCAACGTCGCCGTAACACGTCGTTCACCACGAAAGACTATACTCTCCCTATGCTCCTCCACGTCAGCACACCCAAAACGTATATCGCCACCTTGCCGCGCTATCAGTTTAGCGGGCGCATCTATGTGGTGCAAGGCAGTAGCGAAACGACGCGAGCCGTGCGAGCTTTGAGCAAAGAGAAGATATTAGGCTTCGACACCGAGACACGCCCCCTTTTTCGCAAAGGCTCTATGCGACCGCCCGCATTGGTACAACTCTCCACACCCCACATCTGTTTCCTCTTTCGTATCCACCACAGCGGCATACTGCCCTCGTTAGCTTGGATACTAAGCAACCCCGACATTCTGAAAGTAGGTATCTCCCTCCACGACGACCGCAGCGCACTCAACCGACACAGCGGACACCTGGAGCCAGGTGGTTGGATAGACCTGCAAGACACAGCAAAGAAACTCGGCTTGGAGGACATCGGGCTGGCACGCCTCTTTGCAAACGTCTTCCAACAGCGCATCAGCAAAAGCCAACAACGAAGCAACTGGGAAGCCGATGTGCTTACCGAGGCACAAAAGATATATGCCGCCACCGATGCCGACGCGTGCCTACGCCTCCACCGTGTGTTGCAACCACTGCTGGAAGGCAAACCCTACACCTTGGTAGAATAAGAAAAAAAGATTGAAACTCCATATTAAACTTCTTATACTTAAAAGCCCGCGGCGATACGCTTAAACATCTTTAAGCACAAAAAGTTTGTGTTTTTCACTGAAACAATCTACTTTTGCCGCATCACCAATGAACAAAAGATTTGTTTCGTTATACGTTGCTTTGCCGCAGGCTTGCTTTGCCTACATACCTAAAAGCCAAACCTTGAATGAGCAAAACAACGAAACTTACAACACACAAAAACGATGAAGCGACTTCTACCTCTCTTTCTCTTTTCTCTGGTACTCCTTAGTGCCACAGCGCAATCATTTCGTCAGATGCCTATGACAGGCATACAGCCTAACGGCACGATGCTCACCATTTATAAAGGAGGCAACGGCACGGTGGCTTTCTACACCACACTGGACGGCTATGTGGTGCTCCACGAGCCCGACGGCGGATACTATTACGCCAAGTTTGGTAGCGACGGTTTAGCCCCCACCGAGCAACAGGCACACGACCCCGCCGAGCGCACACCGGAAGAACAAGCCTTCGTAGCGGCCTCGGCCATTACCGCCGAGCAAGCCTACGCCTCGCCCACCATGCATCGCAGCCCGCTGAAAGCCACAGCCCGCACAACAAGCGGCCTCGGAGAATACGGAAAGACAGCCAACGGCACCGTGTCGAGCATCGGCAACATCACCATTCCCGTGATTATGGTAGAGTTTCCCAACCGCGCTTTCCAAGAAACAAGCACCATAGATAAACTGTCGCGCTTCCTCAACGAAGAAGGCTATAGCGATGAAACATATACCGCCGGCAGCGTACGCGACTATTTCCTCGCACAAAGCAACAATATGTTCCGCCCAACGTTCAACGTTGTGGCAAAAGTGAAAGCCTCGCACGACTATGCCTACTATGGTGGCAACTCCTCAAGCCGTCGAGACACCTGTCTCACCAATCTTATAAAAGAAGCCATCGACAGCGCCCTCTACGCCGGTGTAGATTTCTCAACAATGCTCGTCAACAACAAAGTGCCTCTCGTCTCCGTCATACTGGCAGGCCCAGGCGAACACAATGCTTATGAAACAGGAGCGGAAGACTACATTTGGGGACAGTTCAACACCTTCTCCTACAAGTCCTCCCTCGGCGGCCCGTCATTCTCCAGTTTTTTCGTGGGCGACGAAATCCTACAGAAATACAGCGTCTCTGTTGTTTCGGGAGCATACGTCTACAACGTCACCGGCTCTACCTTTGAAGGAATGGGTGTGTTCTGCCACGAATTCGGCCATGCCCTCGGGCTGCCCGACTTCTACAACACATCGTCCGGGGCCGGTGTGGTGGACTTCTGGAGCGTAATGGACTACGGACAGTATTGGCGCAACGGCTACCGACCCCTCGGCTACAATGCCTACGAGCGCAACTTTATGGGGTGGCTTAAAATCAACGACCTCGGCAACGACCCGCAGACACTCACTATATACCCCATCGGCTCTGCCGACAACACCGAGGCACAAGCCTACCGAATTGTCAACCCCTCCAACGACAAAGAGTACTATATCTTAGAGAACCGTCAGGCAGGCACTTGGTATCCCTCCGAACTCGGCACGGGGCTGCTTATCTACCACGTTGACTATTTGGCCTCCGCCTGGTCGGGCAACTCACTTAACCGCACCGCCAGCCACCCACGTCTCCAAGTACTGCCCGCCGACGGCACAAACCAGGTATTCGCCACGCTGCGCAACAACGGCCTAACCTCAGCACAGGCGTACGAACAGTTCCAAGGCGATGTCTTCCCCGGTACCTCTGCCGTAAGTTCCATTGCCTCGTTCAGCACCTTCACTGGTAGCGGCATCAGCACACCGATTTACAACATAGCAGAAAACAGCGATAATACCATCACCCTACAATATCTTGACCTGCCCAGCCCCGTCGGAAAGTTTGTACGTATTAAGAGTGCGGACACCGATGCGTATGTCGGCGTTCCGACAAACACTACCACACCGATGGTATCAAACACCAATGAAGCAGGCATCTTCTATGTCACCACCGAGGGACAACTTGTGAACTTCCAGAATGGTGCATTTGTTAACGAAGAAACCACCGCCTACACCAAAGGACAGATAGGCACGAGTGGTTCTACATACACCTATAGCGTGAGTGCTGTGAGCGCGGGTGCTAAGGCCGGCACGTATAGCATAGCCTCGGGTAGCAACTATATGCAAGCCACGAGCGAGGCACTTGTCGTAGCCGCCACTGGCGATGCCGCAGCAGCAGAGTTCTATCTGGAAGAAGTAAACGAACTGCCGCTCAACATCAATACCGCTGTGGGCTATGCCACACTCAACCTGCCCGTCCCCTTTAGCGTGCCGAGCGATGTCACCGTGCTTTATGCCTCCCGGGTTCACGACAACCTGCTCACCATCTCCGAGGCCAGCACTTCCGCCATAGCCGCCAACGTACCAGTGATGATACATAAAGCAGGCGGCGGCGAGATTACTATTAGCCTGGCAACGAGCGGCAGCACCATTGACGGCAATCTGCTACGAGCCACCGACCTTGGAGGCACACTCATCCCCTCCACAGACAAAGTTTATATCTACGCCCTTAGCGACAATGGCACCTCTGCCTATTTCCGTCTGCTTAGCGACACCGACCGTGGTGTGGCGGGCTTCAAAGCATACTACTTAGCCAACACCGCAGGCTCCACGCCACAGTATTTCTACTTAGACGACGCTGTAACAGCCCTCACCGGCCTTACCACAACACTGCCCACAGGCACCACCATCTACGACCTACAAGGCCGCCCCGTGTCCACCACAGGAACATTGCCCGCAGGCATCTATATCGTCAAGCAAGGACAGACCATACGAAAAGTCAAACGCTAACAAACTCCGTTAGCCCTAATCAGCAATAAGACAGTCTAAAATCTTAATAAGTCTTAACAAACAAGCGAGTTTGTTAAAGGATGTAGCAAAAATTTGGAAAAACTCCGCGCGATGCTTACCTTTGTGCCGAGTTACAAAACAAATCCGTATGAATTTTAGCACAACGATACTTAAAACCGCAGCTTTCTCGCTGCTTTCCCTCTTCACTTTTACCGCTAACGCACAAGATGCCCCCGTTATGGAGGCTCCCACAGACCAGCCCCTTCGCGCCACCACTTTTACCGCACTCGACCAAGTACTCAGGATGCCCGAAGCAGCCACACAAATGGATGGTTACGCACTCTACGACTCTTGGAACACCACGCGGGCACACTGCTACGCCAACACTGCTAAGCCCGACAGTTTCGACATCGACCTCTCAGGCTTTTGTATGCCTATCGCCAGCGCGCGTATCAGCAGCAATTTCGGCTATCGCCCCCGCTTCCACCGTATGCACAAAGGCTTAGACATCAGTGCCACCACGGGCGACACCATCTATGCGGCTTGGGACGGCAAGGTACGCGTCGTACGCTACGAAGCAAATGGCTACGGCAACTTTGTGGTAATCCGCCACCCCAACGGTTTGGAAACCATCTATGGACACATGTCTAAGCAGCTTTGCTCCACCGACCAAGAGGTGAAAGCAGGGCAGCCCATCGGACTGGCAGGAAACACAGGAGGCAGTTTCGGAGCCCACCTCCACTTTGAAACACGTCTGCTCGGCGAAGCCATCGACCCCTCACTGCTTTTCGACATTCCCGGGCGCAAAATGCAGAGCGACCATTTCGTTTACCGCCGCGCCGATAGTGTCAACGGCATTGTGATGGCTCGCAAATAAAACACGCCAACAACAGTTACAAGAAATACCTAACGGGCATCTGTTCTTCAAAGTCAGATGCCCGTTAGTTTATTCTGGAAGCGCACGCGGCTCGCGTGCTTCATTTTGCAGGCGAGGACACCTGTCGGAGCGCACGCGGCTCGCGTGCTTTATTTTGCAGGCAAGGACACCTGTCGGAGCGTACGCGGCTCGCGTGCATCATTTTGCAGGCGAGCCGCCTGCGCTCCGGCATACGGCTCGCCTGATTGCCTACCTGCTTGCCCTGAAAGGGCTATAGCCATCAGCCCTAACGGGGCTTTTTCCCTGCTTCCGAAACAGAAACTTTGGCGTTAAGCCAGGAGAGGAACGCAAAGCGTGTTTCAGCTTTGCCTTGGCGAGCAAACGTCTGCTAACGACAAACTTTTAGCGGACAGCAGTAATAAGATATTTCTGCTTGATGTCATTCCAACGTGGCAGTACGAGCTTCTTGCCGTAATGCTTCTCGTAGCTCATGCAGATGAAAACTCGTTTCATACGCCGATTTGCTATAATTTATATATTTTTGTAGTCAGAGCTTGGCAAATCATAAGAAAGACAAATATGTACACAATACATAAGACATACACGGGTGATGCCCGATTGATGAACAATACTTCCCCTGATTCGGTAGATGTGGTTATAACCTCACCGCCATATCCAATGATAGAGATGTGGGATGAGTGTTTCGCAGAACAGGACACTAAGATAAGAGGGTCTGTTAAGGAAACGCCTGATACGGCATTTGAACTGATGCACAAGCAGTTAGACAAGGTGTGGCAGAGATGCTATGAGGTTTTGAAGAACGGGGGCTTTCTCTGTGTAAACATTGGAGATGCCACAAGAACTATCAATGGTAAGTTTAAGCTTTATAACAACCATTCTCGCATTTCCGAATTCTGCAATTCCATCGGCTTCACTACCCTGCCAAACATCATCTGGCGAAAGCAGGCGAATGCCCCCAACAAGTTTATGGGCAGCGGTATGTTGCCTTGCGGGGCATATGTGACGCTGGAACACGAGTGGATTCTGCTGTTCAGGAAGGGTGACAAGCGGCAGTACAAGACACAAGACCAGAAGCATGAGCGTATGGAAAGTTCATTCTTCTGGGAAGAGCGCAATGTGTGGTTCTCCGACGTGTGGGATGTGAAAGGAACAAAGCAAAAGATGGAACACAAGGGAAGTCGCGAGCGCAGTGCTGCTTTCCCGTTTGTGATACCCTACCGTCTTATCAATATGTTCTCGCAGAAAGGCGACACAGTACTCGACCCGTTTCTCGGAACAGGCACTACGATGCAAGCTGCTCTGATGTGCGGTCGTAATTCCGAAGGCTATGAGATAGACCCTGCATTAAAAGAACTTATAGAACACGGCATCGCTACGATGGATGTAGATATGTGTAATCGTTTCATCAAGCAGCGTTTCGACCGCCACGTAAGTTTTATAGAAGAGCGCAAAAAGCAGGGCAAAGAAGTGAAGCACTTCAACAAAGTCCTTAACGTACCTGTGATGACGGGGCAGGAAGAGCAGATAACCTTCAACTACATCACCTCGATACGTAAGACGAAAGACGGCTTTTACAAAGCCGACTACGAAGCATTGTCGGATATGAGCAACATCCCTTTTCAATTAATCTAACAAATCATTTGAAAACATGGAAAAGTATTCAATGGAATTCGGCAAAAAGGAGCATGTGCTGAACTATGCATGCCAGCTCTATCAGTTGTCACGCCCCACGAAAGTAGGTGCTGTTATGGCCTTGATTCGCGAATGTCAACCCACGTCATACGATGAATGGAAAGAGTGGTATTTTGCCAATGCTTATACAGCCACGAATACTCCCGTCAAACTGTCGTTGGAAAGTCTTACGGAACTCGGAGAACGTCTCTATGAGAAAATACAAACTTTCGTCATTCCTGACTGGCAGGAAGTTTTCAGCCAGCTGACCCTGCAAGACTGCATCGACTACATCTACAATCTCACCATCAACCGCACCTACGATGGCTATATTCGCGAAAAGTCTGTCGTTAACGACGGTTTGGCAAAGAAGTTCCCCCATGTGAAGTTTGAGGAAAGCGACCTTGAGCTTGACCATGCTGGTGACATTGATTACGTGGTCAAGGTAGGCGACCATCAATTCGGCATTCAGGTGAAGCCCGTGACCGCTAATTCCAACTTTGGCGGCTACTCTCTGAGCGAGCGTATGAAGGCCAGCTTCAACGATTTCACAGAGCAATATGGCGGCAAAGTGTTCGTCGTCTATAGCCAGAAAGGTGAGATTGCAAACACAGATGTCATAGAAAGTATCGGCAAAGAGATAGAACGCCTTAAGAACCTCTGACAATGCCACTCAATATGTCCTGATAAATAGTGACAGTCGCAGTATTCACAAATTCAAGACGAATCTGCGGAACTGGTTGTGACATTCCCTCCATATTAGCAACTCAAGGACTAAGGGATGGAAAACAAATTGGATACAATTAGAGTTACGAGGATTAATCTGAACTTAGTACGAACCGCGTGTTGGCGTATTTTGCAGGCGAGGACACCTGTCGGAGCGCACGCGGCTCGCGTGCTTCATTTTGCAGGCGAGCCGCCTGCGCTCCGGCATACGGCTCGCCTGATTGCCTACCTGCTTGCCCTGAAAGGGCTATAGCCATCAGCCCTAACGGGGCTTTTTCCCTGCTTCCGAAACAGAAACTTTGGCGTTAAGCCAGGAGAGGAACGCAAAGCGTGTTTCAGCTTTGCCTTGGCGAGCAAACGTCTGCTAACGACAAACTTTTAGCGGACAGCAGTAATAAGATATTTCTGCTTGATGTCATTCCAACGTGGCAGTACAAGCTTCTTGCCGTAATGCTTCTCGTAGCTCTTACAGAGTCGCTCGCTCCAGTGTTCGGCGACGGTTGCCCGCGTGTCGTGATACTGATAGATGGTTTCTTCAAGTGCTGCAAGGAAATCTTTCAAGGCCTTGAATAGTTCCTCTGCTCTTGTCATCTTGCTTACAGTATTTTATCCAACAATTTGCCAGCCACAGCTTTGATGACGGGAACGACCACGGTGTTCCCCAACAAGTCGTAGCCTTCTTTTTCGGATATATCGAACTTGAAGTCTTCTGGGTAACCGAAAAGCCGTAATCCCTCGCGCAAGGTGAGGCGGCGCAATCCTTTGCCGTCCACGACGTAGAGTTTTTGCATATCCATTGCAACGAGCGTAGGTGCAAGTTCCTTGGGGCTTAGTATCTTGGCTATCTCAAAGCTCAGTTTGCCTGCCACGATATTGTAGCCTTTCGGAAGCGACGGGTCTTGTTCGCGGCGCAGGACTGGCGTTCCGTTCGCAGATGTTTCGCGCACCTGCCGTTTCGGATGTTCGTGAGCAAGGTAACCTTTCCGTACAAGGCCGTCCAGCGTTTCGCGCAAATCGGGCATATCGCAGAAACTGCGTATCATATCCTCCGTCAGTGCCATACCGTCCATCCACTCAATGCCGTATTGTTCCGCCCATTTTTTCTTGCGGCGTTCCGTCAGCATCGCGTTCAGCAACGCACGTTCCTCAACTGAAGTGGGGCCTTTCGTTTCCAAGTCCCAGCTATGCAGGTTGTTCTTGCCACCACGTTTGTCCTTTATGGCTTTCCCGCAGAGTTCTTCAACGGAGTATCTGGAGAGCAAGTTGCGAACAAAAGGCGTATCACTTACAGGCTTCCCCTTTTCGAGAATGTCCCCCAATACTGCTTTCTTGGGGATAAACGTTATTAAATCCGCCTTTTCGTTGAGATTGCCCACAATGTAAATGCGCTTCCTTTCCTGTGCCACACCAAAGTCGCGGGAGTTAAGCACATTATATGAAACTTTGTAGTCCATCGCGTTAAGCCGCGCCAACATTGTACCCAAAGTGTTGCCGTGGTCGTGCGTCAGCAGCCCCTCTACATTCTCGAGGATAAATCCCGCAGGCCTTTTGTCGCGCAGTATGCGTTCCACCTCAAAGAAAAGCGTTCCGCGCGTGTCGGCAAAACCCAGGCGTTTTCCCGCATAGCTGAACGCCTGGCACGGGAAACCTGCGCAAAGGATGTCAAAGTCGGGAATATCTGCTGTGGGAACGGTGGTTATGTCGCCATATATCTCGTCCTCAGGATGGTTCTGTTTCAGGATCTTGATAGCTGCGGGCTTTATTTCGGACGTAAACACGCATACGGACTGCAGTCCGCGCTCCGCGAGTGCGAGTTCCAGTCCCTTTCGTATGCCGCCCATTCCGGCAAAAAGGTCTATGATTCTGACAGGATTTTGCATTGTTATCCCTTTTTCCGTCCGCAAACTTACGATAATTTATTCCATCAGCAAAGAGAGTGCTATTCGTTCTCCAAGCGATTAGCGGCTTCCTCCCATTGCTGCATCGCTGCTTGCAGTTGTGAGGAGAGGTCTGCGTGGCGGGTGTATAGCGTAGGTGTGGTGTCGCCTTGTGCAAGTTGCGTTTCTACGGCGGCAATTTCTTCCTCAAGGCGTGCCACCTCGGCCTCGGCCTGTGCCACAGCGCGTTCCAATTTGCGCCGCTCACGGGTGGCGGCCTTTTGCTCCTCGTACGACAGGCGTGCCGTGGCTTTTGCTTCGGTGACGGCGGCAACGGGTGACGGGACGGCGGCAACGGAGGACTGTTCGCCGTTGAGAGGCGTATCGCTATCTTTTTTGCTTAGATAGTCGTAGATACCGCCGATATATTCGCGCACCCGGCCACCGCCAAACTCATAGACACGCTCCACGAGGCCGTCTAAGAAGTCGCGGTCGTGGCTCACGAGGATTACCGTGCCGTCAAAAGCGCGGATAGCCTCTTTCAGCACGTCTTTGGTACGTAGGTCGAGGTGGTTGGTAGGTTCGTCAAGGATAAGGAGGTTGACGGGTTCAAGCAACAACTTAATCATTGCCAGGCGGCTACGCTCGCCGCCGCTAAGCACCTTCACCTTCTTGTCCGATGCCTCGCCGCCAAACATAAAGGCCCCGAGGATGTCACGCAATCGCAGGCGCACCTCGCCGGTGGCTACGCGGTCGATGGTCTCAAACACCGTAGGCTCGCCGTCAAGCAGTTGGGCTTGGTTTTGGGCGTAATAGCCGATGCTTACGTTATGCCCGATGCGCAACGTGCCGTCGTAGGGTATCTCGCCCATAATACACTTCACGAGCGTGGTCTTTCCTTCGCCGTTCTTGCCTACAAAAGCCACCTTTTCGCCTCGGCGCACCGTGAGGTTAGCGTGGGAAAAGACGGTGTGTTCACCGTATCGCTTTGTCACATCGTCACATATCACGGGGAAGTCGCCGGCACGCTGACACGGCGGCCAGCGGAGGTGGAGTGCGCTGTTATCCACCTCGTCCACCTCAATAGGAACGATACGTTCCAACTGTTTGATGCGGCTCTGCACCTGTACGGCTTTGGTAGGCTTGTAGCGGAAACGCTCTATAAAGGCTTTGATATCGGCAATTTCCTTTTGTTGGTTGCGATAGGCACGCAGTTGGCTCTCGCGACGCTCGGCACGCAGGCTCACATATTGGTCGTAGGGCACGCGGTAGTCGGTGAGCGTGCCGCAGGAGATTTCTATCGTGCGGTTGGTGACATTGTTAAGAAACGCACGGTCGTGGCTCACCACCATCACTGCTGCACGGCTTCGCGACAGATAGCGTTCCAACCAACGGATACTCTCTATGTCAAGGTGGTTTGTTGGTTCATCAAGCAACAGCACATCGGGGCGCTGCAGGAGCAGCTTAGCAAGCTCTATACGCATACGCCACCCGCCGGAGAGTTCGCTCGTGGGACGAGGAAAGTCCGTTGGCTCAAAACCCAGCCCGCGGAGTGTGCGTTCGGCCTCGGCGCGTGTGTTGTCGGAGGAGAAAAAAGCCAGACGCTCCGTCTCCGAGGCGAAGCGTTCGAGCAAAGTGGCATAGGCGGGTGTTTCGTAATCCCGGCGCTCCGCCAGCTCGCTGGTAAGGCGGTCCACCTCGTCCTGCAAGTGTTTCACGTCGTCAAACACCGTGAGCGTTTCGTCTATGACACTACGGCTATCGGCGGGCTGCATCACCTGCGGCAGATAGCCCACAGTGGCTCCCGTGGGCACGCTGACGCTGCCCGACGTAGGCTGTTGCAAGCCCGAAAGGATTTTTAATAGCGTGCTCTTCCCCGCCCCGTTTTTTCCCGTCAGTGCCACACGCTCCTTAGCGTTGATAACAAACGTTGCCCCACTGAAAAGCGGGGTAGCACCAAAGGATACGGATATGTCGTTAGCCGAGAGCAAAAGGGAGGAGGAGATTATAAGGGTTAGCGGAGTATATCCGTCAGATAAGTCAGTTTAGCAAAAATAGTAGTGTGGGCGGAGCGTCCGAAAACATCCTTTTTGGCGTTGCCGTAGATGTCGGCCAGGCCGAAATAGTAGCGTCCCTCGAGCATAAAGTGGCCGATACGCGTGTGCCACTCCACGCCAAGGCCTCCCACAATGCCGTAGTCGAACTTCTTCTCTATGTCCATCGTGTACTGCTCCACGAGGCTGTTCGGGCGGTCGGGCGTGCCGTCGGCTGTCAGGGTCCACGTGGAGCCTTGCTTAGCACGGTCGGCGATGCAGAAGCCGATTTGTGGGCCGGCCAACACGTAGAACATCACGCCGCGCCGCTCTCTGCCCCAACCCAGACGTGCCAACAGCGGCACTTGTATGTAGTCCAAGTCGCGGCGGTAGGTATCCGGCAAGGGCTGCCCCGCACTGTTCTGGATGTCCTCCGTCCAACCAAGGCGCGTAAAGTTTACTTCGCCTTGGAGCGCACAATACGTGTTGAAATACTTCTCACACGAATAGCGCAGCGTCAGACCGAAAGTCGGGGCGGCGTGAAGTTTTTGTTTGATAGACGGGTCGAAGTCTATCGTATTGAGCGCCACGCCGGCACTGCCGCCAACGGCTAAGTCGCTTCGTGCCTCACCCACCTGCCCACTGGCCGAGGCGAGGGTCGTCAACCACAGAACAAGCACGTATGTAAGAGTGCGTTTTTGCATATCTGGCTGCAAAAGTAAGAAAAAACCGCCTACTGCATAAGCCGAAGGGCGTACTTACTTCAACACAAAGTTACACCTTACAACCCAATTCACTACTTTGGCGGTGGTTCATCATACAAATATCACCGAAAACAGACTCCCCGCAGCGTCTCATCGCAGGAAAAAGCGTACCTTCGCGCTCAGATTACGGGGACGACATCAAGCCCCCGACCTTCCACAAAGAAAAACCCGCACACTCCCCTATCCTTACTATGCAAACCCTTTTAGACAAGCTCAACGCCCTGCGCGCACGCTTTGAGGAGACGGCGACACTTATCACCGACCCCGCCGTCCTTGCCGACCAGACACGCTACGTGCGCTTAGCCCGCGAATACAAAGAACTTGAAGACCTGATGCAGGCGCGCAAGGAATACGCCGCGTTGCTCCAAAACCTCAGCGAGGCCAAGACGCTGCTGATGACAGAGACCGATGCCGAACTCAAAGAAATGGCACGCGAGGAAATCTCCGAGAGCGAGGCACGTCTGCCGGAGATGGAGGAGCGCATCAAACTGATGCTCATTCCCAAAGACCCCGAAGATGCCAAAAACGCCATCCTGGAAATCCGTGGCGGCACCGGCGGCGACGAGGCGGCACTCTTTGCCGGCGACCTCTTCCGCATGTACGCCAAATACTGCGAGCGCAAGGGGTGGCACTTGGAGGTGAGCAATGCCAACGAGGGTGCCGTGGGAGGCTTCAAAGAAATCGTCTGCTCCGTCACGGGCGACAGCGTGTATGGCACACTGAAATACGAAAGCGGCGTACACCGCGTGCAACGCGTCCCACAGACCGAGACACAGGGGCGCGTACACACCAGTGCCGCCACCGTCGCCGTGCTGCCCGAGGCCGAGCCCTTCGATGTCGAGATACAAGAAGGCCTCATCAAGTGGGACACCTTCCGAAGCAGCGGTGCCGGCGGGCAGAACGTCAACAAAGTAGAGAGCGGAGTACGCCTGCGCTATCCGTGGAAAAACCCTAACACCGGCCAGACAGAGGAAATACTCATAGAATGTACCGAAACACGCGACCAACCAAAAAACAAAGAACGCGCTCTGGCACGTCTGCGCACATTTATCTACGACCGCGAACACCAAAAATACGTTGACGACATCGCCTCACGACGAAAAACACTCGTCTCCACAGGCGACCGCTCGGCTAAGATACGCACATACAACTACCCACAGGGACGTATCACCGACCACCGCATAGGCTATACCATCTACAACCTACCAGCATTTATGGACGGCGACATACAAGACTGCATTGACCACCTCATCGTGGCCGAGAATGCTGAACGACTGAAAGATGCCGAACTATAATCACCTAACCTCCCACAAAAAAAGCCTTAAAACGACAACAAGCCATCAGCAAAGGGCTATGAGCCACCAGCAAAGGACAACGCCCTGCGGCTACAAACACACGACGATATCGCGCCCTGAAAAGGCAATAACGTTGCTATACATATTCCTCCCGCCATCGCTACGCTTTTCACACAGGTGCGACCAATAATTTTCTTCATAGGCACAAAGAATTCAAAGTGTGGCTATATTTATACAAACAAAGCCTATATTTTTGCACGTATAGGCTTTATTTGTATAAATATAGCCACACTTTGAATAATTCATCCGAGGACGAAAAAAATTCCTCGGCACGTCAATTAAACAGAACGGGCGGCTCGTGAAATCGCCCTGTAAGGACAAGCACACGGCTCGCGTACGCACCCAGAAACAAGGCCACAGATTGACAATTAAGCGGCCAAAATTGGCAAAAAAGCACCCTAATGCGCTCAGAAAGCACAAAAAAAGCGAGCAATACGGCAAAATCTTTCTCAAATGTAAAAAAAAAACTATTTTTGCAGCCGCTATGCACGAAGAAAGTCCGTTTCTCATCAATCTCAGTGCTCTTGCCAACGACAAAGAGCCGCTGACGATAGACTGCGGGGACGACTTTTTCCAGTCGCTCGCCGACGACGAGATAACCGCAGGCACAATCCGCGTCACAATCCGCGTTGCTCCGCCACGCGGCGGCGTATATACGGTGAGCTATCACATAACAGGCCAGGTGTTCACGCCCTGCGACCGCTGCAACGAGCCAGCATTGCTTACCCTCGACACCGAAGACCTGCGACAAGTTGCCGCCTACGCCATACACGACGGCGTAGATACCGAATTGCCCGTAGCAGGACGAGGCGACGTGTACGACCTCGGACACGACATCTTTGAGACCATTGCCTTGGCGCGCCCGCTCGGCTATCACCACGCCCCGGGTCAGTGTAACCCTGCGACACTCTCCCACATCAGCGGCACAGCAGAAAACCAACAAGAAGAATAATTACAAACAAAAAGAAATACACACAAAACTATGGCACATCCTAAAAGAAGACAGTCCAAGACACGTACGCGCAAACGTCGCACGCACGACGGCGCACCAATGCCCACCCTTACCCTATGCCCTAACTGCGGCGCGTGGCACATCCGCCATAGCGTTTGTCCCAGCTGCGGACAATATCGCGGCAAACAAGCCATCGTGATGGAGGCTGCCGAATAAAAAAGGCACTTTTCTGGCGAGAAGCAAGAAAACAACGACAAGTGACAAGTGACAAGGCACAGCCCCTGACAAATGTGCTTGGCCACCTGTCACTTGTTCCGTTTTTCAGTATTCTTAATCCTAAAAACGTTTATGGAAAAAATCAACGCGGCAATTACCGGCATCGGCGGCTATATCCCCGACTACGTCCTTACCAACGACGAACTCTCGCGCATGGTGGACACCAACGACGAGTGGATTACCACACGTGTAGGCATCAAAGAGCGCCGCATACTCAATGAAGAAGGCCTCGGCGCGAGCTACCTGGGCCGTAAAGCCGTGAAGCAACTCCTGCAGCGCACCGACACCGACCCCGAGAGTGTTGATGCACTCATCGTAGCCACCACCACCGCCGACTATAAGTTTCCCAACACCGCAAGCCTTATCATAGGGCGCTACGGACTCACCAACGCTTTTGGCTTCGACCTGTGGGGAGCGTGCAGCGGCTTTCTCTTCGCTATGGACCAGGCCGCCTCAATGATACAAAGCGGACGCTACAAAAAAGTAATCGTTTGCTGCGCCGAGAAAATGTCGAGCATCACCGACTACACCGACCGCGCCACCTGCCCGCTCTTTGGCGACGGCGCAGCGGCAGTGCTCGTAGAGCCCACCACCGACGACCTCGGATGGCGCGACTCCATACTGCGCACCGATGGCAAAGGCCTACCCTTCCTATGTATGAAAGCCGGCGGAAGCGTATGCCCACCCTCCTACTTCACCATCGACCACCGCATGCACTACATCCACCAAGAGGGACGCACCGTTTATAAGTTCGCCGTGACAAATATGAGCGACCTCACCGCACAAATCGTAGAGCGCAACGGCCTAACAAAGGACAACATAGCCTACATCGTGCCCCACCAAGCCAACATACGTATCATAGAGGCCGTGGCAGCACGCTTAGACGTGCCAATGGAGCAAGTGATGGTAAACATAGAGCACCTCGGAAACACCAGCGGCGCAAGTATCCCATTGACCCTCTGGGAAAACGAAAAGAACCTCAAGAAAGGCGACAACCTCGTACTCACCGCCTTCGGTGCAGGTTTCACCTACGGTGCCGCGTGGCTCAAGTGGGCATATTGATAAAAAGAGATGCACAAGTCAGGCTTCGTAAACATCGTGGGCAACCCCAACGTGGGCAAGAGCACACTGATGAATCTCCTTGTCGGCGAGCGCATCAGCATTGCCACCTTCAAGGCACAGACCACGCGCCACCGCATTATGGGCATCGTAAACACCGACGATGCACAAATCGTACTGAGCGACACGCCCGGTGTGGTGAAACCCGCCTATAAGTTGCAGGAATCAATGCTGCAATTCAGCGAGAGTGCGCTACAAGATGCCGACGTGTTGCTCTACGTCACCGACGTGGTGGAAGAGCCTGAGAAAAACGCCACGTTCCTCGCCAAGGTGCAACAGATGGACGTGCCGGTGCTGTTGGTCATCAACAAAATCGACCTCGCCACACAGGACATCGTCAGCACGCTCATTAAACGCTGGCAAGCATTACTGCCCCGCGCAGAAGTGTTTCCCATCAGTGCCAAAGCCAAATTTGGCAATCAAGCCATACTGTCGCGCATCAAAGCCCTTTTGCCCGAGAGCCCGCCCTACTTTGGCAAAGACCAGTGGACAGACAAACCCGCGCGCTTCTTTGTCAGTGAAATAGTACGCGAAAAGATACTGCTCTACTACGACAAAGAAATACCCTATGCCGTGCAGGTAGCGGTGGAAGAGTTTAAGGAGACCGACACACGCATCGATATTCGCGCTATAATCTACGTGGAGCGCGAGAGTCAGAAAGGCATCATCATCGGACACAAAGGCATAGCCCTCAAACGTCTCGGCATAGAGGCACGCCGCTCGCTGGAACGCTTCTTTGGGAAAAAGATAAACATCCAGACCTACGTGAAAGTAGATAAAGACTGGCGCAACAACGACCGCGAGCTACGCAACTTCGGATACAACCAAGAATAGAAACACATAGAGCAATCAGCAAAACAACAATATCACAATGAACCTCGTAGCCATAGTAGGCCGGCCAAACGTCGGCAAGAGTACGCTCTTCAACCGCCTTATCGGGCAGCGTCAGGCCATCGTCAGCGATGTGGCCGGCACCACACGCGACCGCCAGTACGGTAAAGCCGAATGGACGGGGCGCGAGTTCAGCGTGGTAGATACCGGCGGCTGGGTGGTTAACTCCGACGACGTGTTTGAGGAGGAAATCCGCAAACAAGTGACACTCGCCACCGAAGAGGCCGACCTCGTACTCTTCCTCGTAGATGTCAAGACAGGCATCACCGACCTCGACCAGCAAGTAGCCTCCATTCTGCGCCGCAACAGTGGCAAGGTGATGCTCTGTGCCAACAAGTGCGACGACAACATGAGCCAATACGCCGCGGCGGAGTTCTACAGCCTCGGCCTGGGCGACCCCTACCCCATCAGTGCCGCCACGGGCAGCGGCACGGGCGATTTCCTCGACGAGGTGCTCCGGCGCCTCGGCCCCGACACCAAGGCGGGAGCGGAAGACGACGGCATACCACGCATCAGCATCGTAGGCCGCCCCAACGCCGGGAAGAGCAGCCTCGTCAATGCCTTTATTGGCGAGGAACGCAACATCGTGACCGACCGCGCAGGCACCACACGCGACAGCATTCTCACACGCTACGACAAGTTTGGCTTCGACTTCTACCTCGTCGACACCGCAGGCATTCGCCGCAAGAACAAGGTGAAAGAAGACTTGGAGTTCTACAGCGTGATGCGTGCCATACGCGCCATAGAGAACAGCGACGTCTGCGTACTACTCATCGATGCCACGCGCGGCATAGAGGCACAAGACCTTAATATCGTCAACATCATTCAGCGCAACAACAAGTCGCTCGTTGTAGCCATCAACAAATGGGACATCGCCGACGACAAGTCGCCCGCAGCCATTCAGTATTTTGAAAACACTATCCGACAACGCTTAGCACCGTTCACCGACTTCCCCGTCATCTTTGTCAGCGCGGTGACCAAGCAGAGAATATATCGCGTGATGGAAACGGCGAAGAACGTCTATCTTAACCGTAAGCGGCGCGTAACCACCTCGAAGCTCAATGCCGTGATGTTGCCTATCATCGAAGCCACGCCGCCGCCATCAATGAAAGGCAAGTACATCAAGATAAAATACTGCTCACAAATTCCCAACACACAGATACCTACCTTTGTGTTCTACGCCAACCTGCCGCAGTACATCCGCGAGCCTTACAAGCGGTTTATTGAAAACCAAATGCGCGAGAAGTGGGACTTCCACGGCACACCCATCAACATCTATTTCCGTCAGAAGTAGCCGCCCGTAGCAACGACACACCATACACAAACAGCCGTGCCTCTCAAGTTTTTTTTGAAAAGGCACGGCTGTTTTTCTAAACGGCAAATAAACGGCAAAGATGGCCGAGGCTTATTTCTTCACTACTTTCTTTCCGCCGACAATATATATGCCGCCTTCAACAGGACGAAGAACACGACGCCCTTGAAGGTCGTAGTAGATAAGAGTATCCCGGGCGGGAAGCAACGGGCTGATGCCTGTGGCTACATCGCCTACATAGGTAAAGAGGTAACGGCTTCCCTTGTCGCCGAGGTGGTTGCCGCTGTAAGTCATCACGCACCACGCCATATTCACAGCATCGCCACGGCTACTGCCACGGTCGCACATCAGGTCGCCCTTGATTTGAAGCCCATAGTAGTGCTCTATGCCACTATAAAGCATCTGGAAAGTGCCGGCAGTGGCCGTGGTGCCATATTGCAAGTAGTTGGCGGCTTGGAAAGAGCCATTGCCGAGGCCGGTCTCGGCGGTACCGGCAACGAGGTCGAGGGGCTGGCCGTCGGCGGTAAACATCAGCACTCCGTTCTCGGTTGCAGGGTCGGCCACGAAGTAGAACTGCTGCGAGGTAGCCTGCTCGGTGTCAGCGAGGTCAACGTTGTTGATTTGGATGGCTGGCGTTTCGTTGTATGTGCCGAGTGTCCAGAAGAAAGGCGGCGTGCGATTGTCTTGGAGGGTGTAGAGATAGTGTGTGTTCTCGTCGCTGAGACGCACCACGGTGGCAGGATTTACCACATCGCCCGTCTCTAAGGGCTTTTGCACAACGACACCTACCTCAGAGAAGAGGTAACGACTGCCGGGGTCGCCGGTGTAGTTGCCGCTATAAGGCCACACCGCCCATTGCATATTGACACCGCTGCCATGGCTCGTGCCACGGTCATTTACGAGGTCGTCGTTCGCCATACGCAGCCCGTAGTAGCCAGGATAGTCGGTAACGATGAGGCGCATCTCCTCGGCATCTGCCACACCGTACTGTAGGTAAGAGGCGGTGGTAGTGGTAGAGCCGTTCCAAGAGGTGCGCGTAATGCCCTCGGTGTAACTGACGGGCTGGCCGTCGTAGGTGTAGAGGTTGAACGTCTTGGCATCAGCACCTTGCATAAAGTAATAGAGTTGCTTGGTGCTATCGGCTGTGCCGGCGTAGTCTTCGTTGGTACACTGTATGGTGGGGTTGTCGTAGTGTACACCTTGTGTCCAGAAGAAGGGGCCGCCCTGACTCGTGGGTCGATTGTCGCGTATCGTGTAATATACTTTCTCGGTGGCGGTGGAGAGTTTCACTACCTTAGCTGCGGGGATAACATCGCCACTGGCATACACGTCGGCTATCTCACTGGCCTCGGACGGCCAAGGCACTACTTCGCCTGTGGCGGCAATGGTGGGGCGCTGCGCATCCATTGCCTTGAGGGAGTCGGTAAGCTCCTCTGCCATTTGCTGCAAGAGTTCGGGCATAGCGTCGGCCAGGTTATTTTCTTCGCCGGGGTCGTCGCTGAGATTGTAGAGACGACGCTCCTGTGTCTCCCACAAGTAGAGCAGGTGGTAGTCGCCTTTGAGCAGTCCGCTATATGTGCCGTAGCCCTCGGCGCGGTCGGCGGTCTCCCCCCAACGGTTGGGATAGTGTGTGATGACGGGGCGGTCGCGGCGCAGGGAGGGGTTGAGCAAGAGCGGGGTGATGTCCTTGCCATCGATAGTCTGTACGGTGGTGTAGTCGGTAACGCCGGCCATAGCAAGGATGGTGGGATAGAAGTCTTCAATGATAACGCGGTTGGGGTTTTCTGTGCCGCCCTCGGTGACACCGGGCCAGTAAACCATCATCGGCTCATGGATGCCGCCATCGTAGCCGCTGCCCTTACCGCCGCGTGCGGGGTAGTTGGGGTCGTGGTTCAAGCGTCCCTGGCGCGGACTAACGGCCTGACCGCCATTGTCGCTCATAAAAATAATAATGGTGTTGGAAGCGATGCTGTCGTCTTGGCTCTCCACCCAGTCCATCAGGTCGCCGAGGCTCTTGTCCATTCCCTCAATAAGAGCGGCATGGTTAATCTCACTGGTATTGAGGTTGGCCCCTATCTGCTCGTCGTAAACGCCCTGCCCGTTGCTCTGCACGTAATTACCGGTGAAACGGCTGTCGGCGTTGTATGGCGTATGTATGGCGTATTGCGACATATAGAGGAAGAAAGGCTTGTGTGCTCGCACGGCGCGGTTCAGATAACTCACCGCCTCAATGGTGAGTGCCTCGGTGAGGAACGTGCCTTTTTCGTAGTAGCCATCGAGGTCGGGAACGTGGTATGTGCCGCTACCGTAGTTTTCGGCGGCAAGATAACTCCCCGGTGCTCCGGCGGCACTGCCTGCCACTTGGTAGGTGAAGCCGAGGTTGCGCGGGTCGGCACTACTCGTACCCACGGTGCCGAAGTTGCCTTTTCCGATGTGGATAGTGGTATAGCCGGCATCTTTGAGCAGTTGGGGCAGCGGCGTAACGAGCGTTGTCTGCACTTTGTCCACCGCCTTGCGCGTGGTGGCGGGTTGTATGCCGTTGTAGTTCCACTGCGGTAGCGTCAGTGTTCCGCCACTGGCATTGGTATTGGTGTTATAACCCTCCACCCAGTTTGTCACACGGTGGCGGGCGGCGTTCATTCCGCTCATCAGCGAACAGCGCGAGGGTGAGCTCACGGGACAAGCATAGGCATTTGTAAACTTCACACCGAGGCTGGCCAAACGTTCCATATTCGGTGTGCGATAGCGGTCGTTGAGCGCCACGCGCTCTCTCCAAAACGGCACGCTCGACTCGTTCCAGCCCATATCGTCCACGAGGAAGAAGATGATGTTCGGCTGCTGTACGGTCTGTGCCAAAGCGGTTGCGGGAAGCACGCCGGAAAGCATCAGCGTGCGAAAAGTTGTGAGTTTCATACTGCTATATAAGTATTGGTGTGTAAACCGTGTCTGCGCGACAAAGATATTTAATAATTAGAAAATGGAGAAACATAAAGAACTTTCTTTACGTCCAGACGCAAAGCACGTTCTTCTACAACAAGAAGAGGATCTCCATTCGTAGGAAAGAGTAGCGAGCCACGCTAATCAAGACAAACCTCCACGACAAGCGGTCGCTCACAAGAAACAGAAGGAGCGAAAAAGGCTTCGAGAGCCTCCGCGAGGGCTTTCCGGTCGTGAACAGAAGTGCCGATATACTCAGCCTTGTAACTGTGGCAAATGCCCTTGGCAGAGGTGGTGTGGACGGCGGCCACCAGAGGTAAAGCCGTCGAGGCATTTAGCCCTTTGAGGCGTTGGAAGATACCGCCACCGCCATCGTTGAGTACCATCACGCGCAGGTTGCCACGAAGGTTGGAGTTCCACAGCGCGTTGCTGTCATAGAAGAAGCTCAAATCGCCCACGACACAACAAACGAGGCCGCTCTCCACCAGGCTATGCCCCGCCGCTACGCTGAGGCTACCCTCTATGCCATTCACGCCTCTGTTGCAATGGAAATAATGGCCGTTGATGGTTTGGCAGAGACGCAGGGGGGTGCTGTTGCCCACGTGCCAACAAACAGGCCTTTGCGTTGCATCCGCACGCCGAAGCAACTCAGAGAAGAGAGAGGTCCAAGGGGAAGAGACGCTTTTTGTCTTCTTAGCCGACAATATCGTCTGATTGATACACTCCACATTGGCATTGGAGGGAAGGGCACGCAGTTGCTTCAAGGCATTTTCGGGCAGGCAGTGTACCACCTGATAGAGTTGACCAAACGTGTCGGGCTCGGCTGCGGTGGGTTCTATACGCACCACGCGGGTATCGCCACGGAAGAGCCACGAGGCATAATCTTTTTCTATGGCTGTGCCGCCGATATGTAGCACCACATCGGGCAGAAGTGTCGGTGGGCTGAACGTAGCAGCGCGATAGGCATTCAGCGCGAGGGTATAAGTAGAGCCTATGGCTTCACTAAGTATCAGAAGTTTGTTTTCAGCAAATAGTTCTCCGAGCAACTGCGAGGGCGGGAAATCCATCTGCCCCACAAACACCGCAGGCAACTCTGCCTGAGCAAACATCTGTAATGTCTCGGCGGGCAGGGAGTTAACCGGCATAGGCTGTGGCTCGTGGAAGATGGTAGCGAAGGGTAACTCCTCCTTATTATATATATGGAGTGGTTCGCTCAGCGGCACATTGATATGCACCGGTTGTCCACCGTTGCCGTGCAAGGCTTGTAGTGCCTCACGGCATATACGTTCTCCCACGTCGCCTGCCGCTTCGGGTATTTGCCACGTAGGCGTATAGGGCATCAGCGCGCCTTGCTGCGGTATGGTTTGTCCTTTAAGTTGATTGATGTCGCACGGCGGTCGGTCGGCAGATATAATCAACAGCGGCGCGTGGCGATAGTAGGCCTCTGCCACGGCAGGCAGCGTGTTGAGCAACGCCGTGCCGCTCGTAACGCATACCGCTGCAGCACGGCGTGTGCCTAAATAAAGACCTATGGCCACAAATGCGGCACTACGCTCATCGGTGACAGGCCAAAGGCATAAGTCGCCACGCAGGGAGAGTTCGTAGAAATCGTTGACCAACGGCGCATTGCGCGAGCCCGGACACACCACCACGTGGCGCACCTCATACGCCACGAGGAGCGCAGCCAATTGATTTACAGAAGACTTTGCGGAAAACATATATTGGCGGGGGCTTACGTAAGATGTTTATCCAAATAGCGGCAGCAAGGCACGTAGGGCATTGAGCTTACGCTCGGTTTCCTCCCACTCCTCATCGGCGGTGCTCGCTTGGAGGATGCCACTACCCGCGTAAAGGTCGCACCCCTGGTCCACCACATGCAGGCAGCGGAGCGTCACGAAGAAAGAGAACGTGCCATCGGCAGCCACGGGGCCGGTGTAGCCCGCATAATATAGGCGGTCTATATGCTCCAACTCCGCACACAACACCTTGGCCGAACGTACCGGCATACCACACACGGCGGGTGTGGGATGGAGCAAGTCTAAAAGCAGGGCTATGGATTGCGGCGCGGGAAAGCTAAAATCGGTGCGCAGATGGAGCAGGTTGCCCGAGGGTACGATGTGTAAGCGTCCTACTTGATAGGGTACCCCGAAATCGCCGAGCACGTGGAAAATATGTTGCTGTACGAGTCGTTGCTCTTCTATGTTTTTACGCGACCACCCACTAAGAAACAAGGCCTTGTCGTTGTTGCCCAGCATTGTTCCGGCGAGAGCCATTGTCTGGCAACGTCTTTCACCATTCATCGACAGCAGGAGCTCAGGCGTAGCGGTAAGCCAGGTGCCTGTCTGTGGTGTATGCCAAAGGGCTATGTAGTTGTGCGGATAGTGTTTGCAGGCCGCACCAAACACACGCAGCATTTCCAAGGAATAAGCCACTAAGCGCAGCCTTACTCGGCGTGCCAACACCATTTTCATAGCACGTCCCAGGCATAGTGCGCGGTGCACCGCAGCGAAGTCGTTCATATAGAGTTCGCGGTCGCTCTCTTCGTAGCCGCTGAGTTGCTTCAGCTCATTGGGCAAGGTGGCCCCGTTGAAACGCGCACTTTTCTCAGCAGGAATAAATAAAGGCGGGTATTTGGCAGCGTCGTATGGTGCAATAAAAAAGCCCTCGCGCTCCCCCACCCTGTCTATGCCGCCCACCACTTCATCGGCTCGGGAAGCACTGAGCGCATACACCTTACCCGTGTTCGGCAAACGATACAAAGCAAAACACGGTGCGTTCAGGAAATCTATCGGGCGAAGCATAGTATATGGCGGAGCTATATATATATATGGAGTAACAGCGCAAAAAGAACTGTATTTACGGCTTAGTGCATCGCAAAAAACAAATGCTTTTTAGTTCATCAGGAATTAAAGAGCACCTTCCGTCTCTTTGGCCTTCTCCCAAATAGCATCCATCTCGGCAAGGGTAAGGTCGGTAAGGCTTCTTCCTTGTGCTTTCACTGCGGCCTCAAGATAGTTGAAGCGTTGGATAAACTTACGGTTGGTATGCTCCAAGGCGTTGTCGGGGTTGATATGGTAGAGACGTGCAGCATTGATAAGGCTGAAAAGCACGTCGCCAAACTCGCTCGTGGCGCGTTCCTTGTCCATACGTTCCACCTCGGCTTCAAACTCGCTGATTTCCTCTTTCACCTTTTGCCACACCTGTGAGCGTTCTTCCCAATCAAAACCCACATGGCGTGCCTTGTCTTGAATGCGATAAGCTTTAATAAGCGAGGGGAGTGCCTCGGGCACACCACCGAGTACTGTTTTCTTGCCTTGGTGCTCGCGCTGTTTGAGTTGTTCCCATTGGTTGAGCACCTGCTCCACGTTCTTCGCCGTGGACTTTTCGCCGCTATTGGCTGGCGGGAAGACGTGCGGGTGGCGAAAGATAAGTTTATCGCACACGCGGTGGCACACGTCTGCCATATCGAAACGCCCCTGCTCCTGTGCGATAAGGGCATAGAACACCATGTGCATCGTTACGTCGCCAAGTTCCTCGCAAATGCTATCGGCATCATCTTTTATCAGCGCATCACAGAGTTCGTACGTTTCTTCTATTGTGTTGGGGCGAAGGCTTTCGTTGGTTTGCTTATTGTCCCACGGACATTTCTCGCGCAGCTCGTCCATAATGTCAAGCAAACGCCCGAAAGCTTGCATCTTTTCTTCTCGGGTATGCATAGGTTAAAAGGTTTAGACTATACTTACCAAAATGGGCAAGCTGTTATGAAAGTTTGTCTATCACGCGCCAAATATCGCGGGTGAAAAATGCTTCGTTGCACGTAACAATAGCACGCACGCCGGTAGCAGATATCGTAGGGATATCATCTACGGAAACTGCTCCGCCGATACATATCGGCAAGGGAATATCGGCCTCATACAGCGCAAGCACCAACTGCCGTAACTCCTCGGGCGTGAAATGCTCAAAACTCCCGGCGTCAATATAGTCCGCACCGCCTGCACGCGACTTTTTCACACTGTCGAGATCGGCGCACAAAGCACCTATCAGAGGTTCCTCGCCTAATTGCCGCCTCGTGGCACCGACAGCGTCAGGGCTGCTCAGGAGTACACCATCGGCTTTTACCGTCTCGCACAATGCGGCATCGTCTTTTATTATCAGTACTGCCTCAGACTCACGGCATAGACGCACCGCCTCGGAAGCAAGACTTACAGCCTCAGGGTCTTTTGGCTCATACACCACCCACCGACAACCGTTAGCCAACACGCGGCGCACGGCATTGATATCAGAAGTAATAAATTGGAGATTCATTGCATTAAACAAAGGAGGTTATCTCTTCCAGGCCTTATAAATCATCACCGCAAGAACCACTACGACAAAACCAATAATCACATAGCCAATCTCGTGGCTGTATTCCGTGGCGAGGCGATAGACCTCGTCGGTCGTCTTGAGTGGCGTAAGCCGATATATGGCGTATCCTATCAGTGCCAATACGGTGTTCCAAGCAGCGGCTCCTAACGTGGTAAAAGCCAAGAAGCGAGCTATGGGCATTCGCGACAATCCGGCGGGGATAGAAATCAGTTGGCGTACGGCGGGAACAAGTCGGCCAAAAAAGGTGCTTGTGGCTCCGTGGCGGCGAAAGAAATCCTCGGCGTGCTCCACTTTTGCGCTATCTAAGAGGCACAAATGCCCTAAGCGGCTGTTGGCGAAGCGATATACCACGGGACGTCCTAAATAGCGTGCTAAGCAATAGTTCACCAAAGCCCCCACATCGGCGCCAAGCGTAGCAAACACCACCACAAGCACGATGTTCATACTGTCGCCAGCCATTGACAGCCAAGCGGCAGGAGGCACTACTACCTCGGAGGGAAAAGGGATAAAAGAACTCTCAATGGCCATAAAGAGGGTGACCACCCAATAGTTTAGGTTCTCAAGCACCCAACGTATCAGTTCTGCTGTCATAAGTTTCGGTTTCAACAGACTTTTGCTCGCCGAGGCAAAGCTGAAGCAAGCTTCGCTTTACTCTCCTTGCTTGACGCAAAAGTTTCGTTTCTGCGCCGCGAAATTACATAATTAATCCTAAATCTACTTAAAACATTTGGCCGCAATTAAACCTCACTGTACTTTTGCTGTCAGAAAAATGGCGTACAAAAAAGAAACGCGCTGTTTTCTACAATTCACTCTTAAGGCAAGTTTTCACAAAGCAACGGTATTTCTTGCTTATACTCTTGCCTAAAACGAAAAGGACAACAAATATGAAAAAGAGCCTCTTTGGGTTGGTACTCTTAATGCTTACCACCCTACTTGCCACCAGCTGTGTGAGCAAGAAACAGTTTCAAGCCCTTCAAGGTCAGAACGACAGCTTGCGCTCGCGCATTGCTGGCCTGCGTGGTGAATACGCATCGTTGCAAGGGCAATACAATGATGCACAAGTAACCATTGCCAGCCTGCGCACACAAGGCAGTAGCCTTGAGGAGCGCTTAGCCGAGGAACGTCAGCGTAATGCCGCCCTGCAGGCTCAGTACAACACGCTGATGTCGAACTATAGTCAAAGTGTGAGCCAGGGCAACGTAAACATTTCTAAGTTGGTAGATGAAATCAACGCTTCGAACCGCTTTATCCACCAACTCGTTGACGCAAAGAACCGCAGCGACTCCCTCAACCAAGTACTCACCGACCGCCTCACACGCAGCCTCAGCCGCGAGGAGTTGCAAGAAGTTGATGTACAAGTGTTGAAAGGTGTGGTTTATATCTCCTTGGCCGACAATATGCTCTATAAGAGCGGCTCGTACGAGATAGGAGAGCGCGCCGGCGAGACACTCTCCAAGATTGCTAAAATTATTATGGACTATAGCGACTACGATGTACTCGTAGAAGGTAACACCGATGACGTACCTATCTCGCGCCCGAACATCCGCAACAACTGGGATCTCTCGTGTTTGCGTGCCAGCAGCGTGGTGCAGGAGTTGCAGACACGCTATGGCGTTGACCCCAGCCGTTTGAGTGCCGCAGGACGTGGCGAGTACAACCCCATTGCTACCAACAGCACCGAAGTGGGTAAGCAGCGCAACCGCCGCACACAGATTATCATCACCCCGCGCCTCGACCAGTTCCTGGAACTCATTGACCAAGCACCCGAGGGCGAAGGACAATAAATAGTCCGCTCTCTTCAAAAACCAAGTGCGACAATCTTTCTGTATGGCTACAAAAGATTGTCGCACTAAGTTTGTACGTATTGTGCTTGTCGGATTAGAGTTTTTGTTTCACCTCTATTTCCTTAAACGTTTCTATCATATCGCCCTCCTTGATGTCGTTGCACCCGGCGAGGCTGATACCACACTCAAAGTTAGTGGTAACTTCTTTGACATCGTCTTTGAAGCGTTTCAAGGCGAGCAAACTTCCGGTAAATATCACGATACCGTCGCGTATGAGGCGTGCCTTATCCGTGCGCGACACTTTTCCGTCCACCACGTATGCTCCTGCCACGAGGCCGACTTTGCTGATGTGGTAAACCTGGCGCACTTCCACGGTAGCGGTAACCTCCTCCTTGATAACAGGAGCGAGCATACCCTCCATCGCCTGCTTCACCTCGTCAATAGTGTCGTAAATAACGCTGTACAGACGAATATCTACACCGTCGCGTTCGGCTTGTCGGCGTGCAGCAGCACTGGGGCGCACCTGGAAACCTACGATGACAGCTTGTGAGGCTGCGGCGAGCGTCACGTCGTTCTCGCTGATTTGTCCCACGCCTTTGTGGATAACGTTCACGGCTATCTTGTCGGTAGAGAGACGTATCAGCGAGTCGCTCAAGGCCTCCACGGAGCCATCCACGTCACCCTTGACGATGATATTCATCTCTTGATAGCTGCCTTGCTTGATGCGTCGGCCTATCTCATCGAGTGTGAGCATCTTCTGCGTGCGTATGCTTTGTTCGCGTGCGAGCTGCTCGCGCTTAGTAGCAATCTCGCGTGCCTCCTGCTCACTGCTCATCACGTGGAACTGGTCGCCGGCCTGAGGCGCGCCGTTGAGTCCGAGCAAGGTGGCTGCCATAGCGGGGCCGATATTGTCGATGCGGTTGCCACGCTCGTTGAAGAGGGCTTTCACACGTCCATAATTCGTTCCGGCCAGCACCACATCGCCTTTGCGCAACGTGCCGTTGCCGACGAGTACCGTAGCCACATAGCCACGTCCTTTGTCGAGCGAACTCTCTATGATGGTACCCGAAGCATTGCGGTTGGGGTTGGCTTTCAGCTCTAAGAGGTCGGCCTCAAGGAGTACTTTCTCCAAGAGTTCTTCCACGCCGATACCTTTCTTGGCACTAATGTCCTGGCTCTGGTACTTTCCGCCCCACTCTTCCACGAGGAAGTTGAGTTGCGCCAGGCCTTCCTTTATTTTATCGGGGTTGGCTCCGGGCTTATCAATCTTGTTGATAGCAAAAACGATAGGCACGCCTGCTGCCACAGCGTGGTTGATAGCCTCTTTTGTTTGTGGCATAATGTCATCGTCGGAGGCGATAATGATAATGGCTATGTCGGTGGCCTGTGCACCTCGGGCGCGCATGGCAGTAAATGCCTCGTGGCCGGGGGTGTCGAGGAAGGTGATGTGTCGTCCGCTGTCGAGCGTCACGTTGTAGGCTCCGATGTGTTGCGTGATACCGCCGGCCTCGCCTGCAATGACGTTGGTCTTGCGGATATAGTCGAGGAGCGACGTCTTGCCGTGGTCAACGTGTCCCATTACGGTGACAATTGGTGCACGCGGCTGGAGGTCTTCCTCGCGGTCGGCCTCCTCGGCCACGGCTTCGCTCACCTCGGCACTGATATACTCCGTGGAAAAGCCGAACTCCTCGGCCACGAGGTCTATCGTCTCGGCATCGAGGCGTTGGTTGATGCTCACCATTATGCCGATGCTCATACAGGTACCTATCACCTTCGTCACGGGTACGTCCATCATTGAAGCCAGTTCGTTGGCCGTGACAAACTCGGTGAGTTTAAGTACTTTGCTCTCGGCTTTTTCTTCGCGCAGCTGCTCCTCGTGCTGTTGGCGCACTTGGTCGCGCTTTTCACGACGATACTTGGCCCCTTTTGCTGTTTTGCTCTTGCTGGTGAGGCGTGCGAGTGTTTCGCGCACTTGCTTTGCTACGTCTTCATCGCTCACCTCGGGTTTGAGTACGGGTTGCTGTTGTTTCTTCTGTTTCTTGGCGTTTTTGCCGCCACCTTGGTTTTGCGGTTGGTTGTTTCCACCGCGTTGCCCGCCTTGGTTCGCATTGGCTGCCTGACGCCCTGCGGCAGCGATGTCCACACGCTGTGAGTTGATACGCTGACGCTTTTTCTTCTCTGTGGCGGCGGCGAGGCGTTCTTTCTTAAGTTCGGCCTTCGACTTTTTCTTAGGACGTGTGGAGTCGTTGATGGCACTGAGGTCTATCGTGCCGAGTACTTTGGGGCCTTGCGGCGCGGGTTTGGTGTGCAGCTTAAACACGCCGTCCTCCTCTGTGCCGAGTTGTGCCAGTCGCTGCTCCTTTTTAGAGAGTGGTTTAGCGACCTCTTCTTTCATAGGCTCTTCCTCGGCGGGTGTCTCGGTCGGCGCAGGCTCTTCGGAGGCGGCAACGGGCTCAGGCTCCGCCTCGGGCTGTGGGGCTTCCTCCTCCTCGGACTCGGGAGCCGTGGCGGTGGCCTCTTCTTCTACAGGCTCGGACGCGGCGGGAAGCTCCGGCTCAAAGGTTTCCACGGGTGCGGACTCTTCCGCCGGTGCTGCCACGGGGGTAGGCTCTTCCTGCGCTGTCGGGGGAGCGGGGGCTACCTCTGGCTCTACTACTTCTTCTGCGGCCTCCACTTCTTCTTCCGTAGGCTCGGCGGGGAGTTCCTCGGCGGTAGCGGGGATTTCCTCGGCGGGGAGTTCCTCGACGGTGGCGGGGAGTTCCTCGGCAGGCTCGAGCGCAGGTGCAGGCTCGCTGGTTGGCGGTTCTTCCGCCTCGGGTAGCGTCTCTATCTCAGCAGGCTCAGCCTTTGCCAGCTCATTCTGCCGTTTGTTGCGGAAACGCATTTGCAGGAGTTCGTCGGCAGCATTGCGCAACGACTTATCGGCTCCAAAAGCCTCTTTAAGCAGTTCGTAGTGGGAGTCGTCGATCTTCGTACTGGGCGAGACGTTTTCAATGACCACGCCTTTGGCTTCCAGCGTCTCAATAACGGTTTGGAAACCTACGTTAAATTCTTTTACTATCTTACTTATTCTAACACTCATAGATGAGTTTTGGGATTTTTACGTTGTTTGGCTTACTATCTACTATTCAAATTCGGCTTTGAGTATGCGCAACACTTCGTCAACGGTGTCTTCCTCAAGGTCGGCCTGCTCAATAAGTTGTTCGCGCGGAGCTTTAAGCACCTCGCGTGCGGTACGGAAGCCTACGCCTTTTATGGCATCGATTACCCACTGGTCTATTTCGTCGGCAAACTCCTCGAGATAGATGTCTTCCTCTTGCTCGTTCACCACGTCGCGGAAGACGTCGATGCTGTATCCGGTGAGTTTTGAGGCGAGCTTGATGTTTATGCCGTTCTTACCGATAGCGAGCGACACCTCTTCGGGGCGCAGATATACGGCAGCGGTGTGTTTTTCATCGTTGAGTTCTATGCTCGACACTTGTGCGGGCTGCAAGGAACGTTGTATAAGTATGCGCGGGTTGGCACTGTAGTGTATCACATCAATGTTTTCGTTGTGCATCTCGCGTACAATGGTATGAATGCGGCTACCCTTCACCCCGACGCAGGCTCCCACGGGGTCGATGCGGTCGTCGTAGCTCTCCACGGCAATTTTGGCACGCTCGCCGGGAATGCGGGCTATGCAACGCACGGTGATGAGGTTGTCGGCAATCTCGGGGATTTCTTGTTCGAGGAGTTTCAGCAGGAAAGCATCGCACGTGCGGCTGAGATATATCTTGGGATTGCCGTTAGGGTTCTCCACGTGGTCGATGACGGCACGAACGGTGTCGCCCTTGTGGAAAAAGTCGCGCGGTATTTGCTGGTTCTTGGGAAGGATGAGTTCGTGCCCCTCATCGTCCATCAGTAGTGTTTCATTCTTCCACGCCTGATATACCTCGGCTGAAATCATTTCGCCCTCGCGTTCTTTATACTGTTGATAGAGGTTTTCGTGTTCGAGTTCCAGGATTTTGCTGGCCAGTGTCTGGCGCAGCGTAAGTATGGAGCGACGTCCGAACTGGCTGACATCGATTTTCTCGCTGACATCCTCGCCCACCTCGTAGTCTTCTTCTATCTGGCGTGCCTCGCTCAGCGAGATTTGTTTGTTGGGGTCGGTCACTTCGCCGTCCTCCACCACCTCGCGGGTGCGATAGATTTCAAAGTCGCCCTTATCGGGGTTGACAATCACGTCGAAATTCTCGTCCGTGCCGTACTCGCGCGCTATGACATTTCGGAAACTCTCTTCAAGGACACCCACCATCGTGGTGCGGTCAATGTTTTTGTTTTCTTTGAACTCCGTAAAGGTGTCCGTGAGGCGGGGAGCCTCATTTTTTTTCTTGGCCATTATGTGTTTCTTTGTTAATTATTCTCAAAACTGAATAACGTACTTGACAGTATATACCTCGTCGAAAGCGAAGCGCATATCAAGCAGTTCAAGGTGGGGACGCTTGTCGCCCTCGTTTTTCACTTTCTGCTCCACTTCCACGTTGAAGCCCTCGGCATCTACGGCCGTGAGCGTACCTACGTATTTGCGTCCTTTCTTTGGGGCTACCTCCACGGTGTCGCCGAGGTGGTTCTCGTACTGGCGTACCACCTTAAACGGCTGCCCTATGCCGGCACTGCCCACCTCAAGTTCAAAATCCTGCTCATCGCGGTTGAGACGGCTCTCTATGTAGCGGCTCAGTTCCACGCAATCGTCAATCCATACGCCGTCCTTGTGGTCAATCTCCACCACAATGCGGTTGTCCGCCGAAATCGTCAGGTCGGTAAGGAAATAGTCCTTGCCCGCTAACCATTCGGCCACAATGTTTGCTACGACTTGTTTGTCAATCATTGAATTTTTTCCTATTTTATAAAACGAAGTGAGGAACTTTGCAGCTCCTCACTCTCTCAACGCCACAAAAGTACACCAGAAAGAGCGATTTAACAAGGCGCGTCGGCTTTTTTTCGCTCAAAAAGGCGAAAAAAGGTGTTTTTTACAAGTTTTGGCGGGGCAAAGTGGCAACACGCTTGGCAAATCCAGCTTTTTGTTCGTACCTTTGCGAGCGTAACAACAGTTAAACCACATAAATTCCCAACCACACATGGAAAAGATTAAAGGTCTCATCGACGCGCCGTTTACGCCGTTCGATAGCAAAGGAGAACTCAATCTCAGCGTTATTCCCGAATATGCCGCCCTGCTTGCCCGCAACGGGCTGAAAGGCGTGTTTATCAATGGCTCCAGCGGTGAGGGCTATATGCTCACCGAGGAGGAGCGCAAAAGTTTGGCGGAGGCTTGGATGGCCGCCGTACCCGAGGGGTTTAAGGTAATCGTCCACGTGGGTAGCACGTGCGTGAAGTCGTCGCGCCGCCTGGCCGAGCACGCACAAGCCATCGGAGCGTGGGGCGTAGGGGCTATGGCACCGCCGTTCCCCAAAGTGGGACGCATCGAAGAACTCGTGAAATACTGCGAAGAAATAGCCTGCGGCGCACCACAGTTACCCTTCTACTTCTACCACATCCCAGCATTCAACGGGGCTTTCCTCTCAATGCTCGACTTCCTCAAAGCCGTTGACGGACGTATCCCCAACTTCGCCGGCATCAAATACACTTTTGAGAGCCTCTACGAGTACAACCGCTGCCGCCGCTACGCCGGAGGCAAGTTTGATATGCTCCACGGACAGGACGAAACCATACTGCCGTGTCTGGCTATGGGCGGTGCACAAGGCGGCATAGGCGGCACCACAAACTACAACGGGCGTTGCCTCGTGGGTATCCTTGAAGCCTGGGAGAAAGGCGATTTAGAAGAGGCGCGCAAACTACAAAACTATGCGCAGGACGTTATTGATGTCATCTGCCACTTCCGTGGAAACATCGTCGGCGGAAAGCGTATTATGAAGCTCATCGGCCTTGACCTCGGCCCCAACCGCACGCCGTTCCAAAACGTCACCGATGCCGAGGAAGCCCAACTGCGTAAAGAGCTTGAGGCTATCGACTTCTTCAACCACTGCAACAAGTAAGCCCGCTATTATGACACTTATTGACGGCAAAGCCACCGCCGCCACTATCAAAGAAGAAATTGCCGCCCGCGTCGCCGAAATCGTCGAGGCGGGCGGCAAACGTCCACACCTGGCAGCCATCCTCGTAGGCCACGACGGAGGGAGCGAGACGTATGTAAAAAACAAAGTGCTCGCCTGCAAAGCCTGCGGCTTTGAGAGCACCCTCATACGCTACGAAGACACGGTAAGCGAGGCCGAGCTCCTGCAACGTGTTCAACAACTTAACAGCGACGCGGAGATTGACGGCTTTATCGTACAACTGCCCCTGCCCCGCCACATCAGTGAGCAACGCATCATTGAGGCCATTGACCACCGCAAAGACGTTGACGGCTTCCACCCCGTCAATGTAGGACGTATGGCCATCGGCCTGCCTTGCTACGTCAGCGCCACACCGCTCGGCATACTCGAGCTCCTACGACGTTACCACATCGAGACACGCGGCAAACGCTGCGTCGTACTCGGACGAAGCAACATAGTAGGTAAGCCCATGGCCAGCCTCATGATGCAGAAACAGTATGGCGACAGCACCGTCACCGTACTCCACTCGCGAAGCCAAGACCTCAAAGAAGAGTGCCGCCGTGCCGACATCCTCATCGCCGCCATAGGACACCCCGGCTTCGTCACCGCCGATATGGTGAAGCCCGGCGCAGTAGTCATCGACGTAGGCACCACACGCGTAGCCGACACCACGCGCCAGAGCGGGTTTCGCCTTAGTGGAGATGTAGATTTTGACAACGTGAAAAACGTGGCAGGCGCACTCACACCCGTGCCGGGAGGTGTCGGGCCGATGACCATCTGTATGCTGATGCTCAACACACTCGCTGCCGCCGAGAAACGCTATTATTCGTAACAACAAAAACCACGCAACCATGCAAGAGGGAACCACACTAAGCCAACTGGAACAGGTGATGCGCCAATTGACAGAGGAAGGCAAAATCACCTTTGAGGAAGCCCAAAAACACATTGGCACCCACCGTTTGCCAGCACTTATTTATATTTTGCGCAAAAATGGCTGGAAAATAGCCACCGAGGTGGAGCGGCGCACGGTATATGTGCTGAAAGAAAAGCCCAACGACACCGAACAACCGCAGTAAGACAATCACACGTCCGACCCTGAAGAATACTCATCGGACGGAGGAAAAACTCGAGTGCTTTGATTTTAAAATCAATCGGATTGATTTTAAAATCAAAGCACTCGAGTTTTTCCTCCGTCCCGCAGCGCAAAAAAATGGTCGCACCCCGCCTTTTCAAAACCCCGCACCCCGTTCATCCCACGAGCGGAAAAAACGACGAAAAGGCACAGCAAAAAACCTTTTCTTGCTACCTTTGCCCACAAATTGCGCACACCAATGGACAAACCCACCACCTACCGCCAGCTCTATGCGCAAATCGCCGCATTGATAAAAGACGAAGACGACACCATCTCGGCCTTGGCCAACACGTGCGCGGCTATCCACACGGCATTCGGCTTTTGGTGGACAGGCTTCTACCTCTGGCGCGGAGATAGCCTCCACCTCGGCCCGTTTCAAGGCCCCGTGGCCTGCACGAGGATTGCCGCCGGACGCGGCGTGTGTGGCACGGCCTATCAGCAAGGCGAAACCATCATCGTTCCCAACGTCAAAGAATTTCCCGGCCACATCGCCTGCAGCAGCCTCTCGCGCTCCGAAATCGTAGTACCCGTGAAAGACACCGACGGAAACGTCAAAGCCGTCATAGACATTGACAGCCGCAAACTCGCAGCCTTTGACGACACCGACCGCACCCACTTAGAACGCATCGCCGGCCTGATTAGCCACATCATCTAACCCCGAAAGCATAAGAATGAAAAAGATACGCTGCCCCAAGTGCGACACACCAATCTCCTTCGACCCAAGTGGCTACGAGCCCGGTTCGAGTTTGGTGTTTGAATGTCCCGACTGTCGCAAACAATTTAAGATACGCCTTCCCTCACGCCACGAAGCCCCCGTCGGAGAACAGCCCGCTGTCGGCACGTTGCTCATAGTGGAAAACGCCTTCCACCTGCAGCAGGTGGTGTCGCTCCACGAGGGGCGCAACGACATAGGGCGCTACGTACGCGGCACATCTATCAACTGCCCCATCAAGACGGTGGACCCCAGCGTTGACACCTTCCACTGCCGCATTGCCGTGGACACCGACAAACAAGGTAGGCCACGCTTCACACTGAGCGATGCCCCGAGCGGCACAGGCACCTTTGTGGGTACAGAAATACTCGGCGACCGCGAGCGACGACGCATCGCCGACGGAGACATTATCACCATCGGTGCCACCACGATGATACTTCGTGAAGGCCCCAACACCGAACCCTAACACCGAGACGATGAAACGTTTACACCTAACACTCCTGCTCCTACTCCTCACCGCCGCCGCCCAAGCACAGACCGACACCTTACGCGGCCACTGGCTATGCAAAGCCGAGGGGATACACCTATATATCGACCTCGCAGAAGAGTCGATCAGCGTGCCGCGCTATGAGTTTCTCGGAAAGATGAACGGCTATCTGCGTGGCGGGATGAGCGAAACGTGGTTCCTCGTAGCGTTCAAACAGCAGGGGCATAACTCTTGGCTTATGCGCTTCAGCAACGAGTCGGGTACCGATACACAAGAACTTATGCTATACCTCACGCCCACAAACACCCTTAGATACAAAGCGCGCGGGCCAAAACTCCTGCGCAGAGCAGTGCGTGGGAAATGGGTGTACCTGCCCGAAGAAATGACCTTCGAACCAGCCTGAAAGCCAACAAATCTCGCGATGGTTGCAAGCGCAACTGAAACAAACCAAAACAGCTAACGTTTGTATTTCAGCAAGATAGAACGCCCGTGCGACACGTCGCCTCGTTTCCGTGTCGCGTTATCGCACAAAAAAAAGCACGTGTGCAGTACTCTCACACCGTTTTTCAAACTACTTTTGCATTATACGAAGAGCCTATGACGGCGGAGACGGAACTCTACAGCCACATCAGAACGCACCTGCGAAACGGACGTGCCGGCGTTGCCAAACAACTTGCCACCGAACACCTTGCCGCAGCACCCGACGACACACTCCACTATCTCTACGGTCTTGCCTGTGCACGCCTCGGCGAGTTCCACGAAGCCATCAACGCTTTCGTGCGAGCCGAACGGCTCAATCCGCAGACACCCGCCATACAAGCGCGAAAGATGCTTGAAGAAATCTTCGCCTTTCGCAACACAGATATGATAAACCCCTAAAAAACACACTACATATTCAAATAACAGTATGAGCAAAATCCAAGGAGCCGTCGTCATCAACAAAGAGCGTTGCAAAGGTTGCAACCTCTGCGTTGTGGCGTGCCCCACCCATACGCTCAGCCTCAGCCGCGGCGAGGTGAACCACAAAGGCTACGCCTACTGCATTGACACCGGCGACAACTGCATCGGCTGCGCCTCGTGCGCACTTGTGTGTCCCGATGCGTGCATCAGCGTTTATAAAGTGAAAAACTAAGAAGTTATGGCACAAGAATCCGAAATCGTTTTGCTCAAAGGCAACGAAGCCATCGCCCATGCCGCTATTCGCTGCGGTTGCGACGCATATTTTGGCTACCCCATAACGCCGCAGAGCGAAGTACTCGAAACACTTGCCGCCGAACAGCCGTGGACAACCACCGGGATGGTAGTGGTGCAAGCCGAGAGCGAGGTAGCCGCCATCAATATGCTCTACGGCGGCGGCGGGACGGGCAAACGCGTAATGACCAGTTCAAGCAGCCCCGGCGTAGCCCTGATGCAAGAATGCATAGCCTATATGGCCGGGGCGGAAGTGCCCGGACTGATTGTCAACGTACAGCGCGGCGGCCCCGGGCTGGGTACCATTCAACCCTCGCAGGGCGACTACAACCAAAGCACGCGCGGCGGAGGCAACGGCGACTACAACGTCATCGTACTCGCACCTTATAGCGTGCAGGAGATGGCTGACTTCGTTGACAAAGCCTTTGACTTGGCCTTTAAGTACCGCACCCCCGTAATTATACTCTCCGATGGCATCATCGGGCAAATGATGGAGAGGGTGACTCTGCCGCCCTTCAAGCCACGCCGCACCGATGAAGAAATTCAGCGCGAGTGTCCGTGGGCGGCCAATGGCTTAGGACTGAAAGAGCGCGGGCCACAAGTGGTCACCTCCCTTGAGCTCGACCCCTCCGAGATGGAGAAACGCAACCGCACCCTGCAAGAGAAATACGCCCGCATAGAAACGGCAGAAGTGCGCTACGAAGAAACACATACCGACGATGCAGAATGGCTCATCGTGGCCTTTGGTAGTGCCGCACGCATCTCGGCAAAGGCTATGGAAGTGGCACGCGAGAAAGGCGAGCGCGTAGGGCTGCTGCGGCCTATCACGCTGTGGCCGTTCCCCGAAAAAGAGATAGCACGCTTAGTAAGACAAGGCATAAAAGGAATCCTTGTGGTAGAAATAAACGCCGGGCAGATGGTTTACGACGTACGCTTAGCGGCCCGCCACACCAACGTACCCGTCACACAGTTCGGACGTATGGGAGGCATCGTGCCCGACCCCGACGAAATACTCGCCGCACTCCAAAACCTTAAAAACGAAGCACAAGATGCGTAGCCGTAGCCTTAGCCACGACCGACAAACCGCCCAGAGCGACTTCCTCAACCAAGAACGCCGACGCATACAAGCACGCAAAAAGCAAGATAGGACACTCTTCGTGCGCAACATCCTCAACAGCGTGTTTATCATCCTATCCATCTGCGCTATGGTCGGCGTGTTGGTCTGTAAGGCAGGCACCACAGCCCTTTACATCTGCTACGGCGTGGGCATCGTGGCCATTCTCGTGAAAATGACAGAGGTGATGCTCCGCATACCATCGATGATGCGCAAAACAGCATATCAACAGCGAAAAGAAAACAACCAATAACAGTGGAAAAGAAAGATATTATCCGCCCCGAAAATCTCGTCTACGACAAGCCGCGTCTGCTCAACGACACACCGATGCACTACTGCCCCGGTTGCTCACACGGCGTGGTACACAAACTCATTGCAGAAGTGGTGGACGAGATGGGAATGGCCGAGCGCACCATAGGAGTAAGCCCCGTGGGATGCGCCGTGTTCGCCTACAAATACATAGATTTCGACTGGCAAGAAGCCGCCCACGGGCGCGCACCGGCCATCGCCACCGCCTGCAAACGCCTATGGCCCGACCGCTTGGTGTTCACCTACCAAGGCGACGGCGATATCGCCTGCATAGGCACCGCCGAAGCCCTCCACACACTCAACCGGGGCGACAACGTGACGCTCATCTTCGTCAACAACGCTATCTATGGCATGACCGGCGGGCAGATGGCACCCACCACCCTCATCGGACAAAAAACGGTGACCTGCCCCTACGGGCGCGACCCCAAGCTCCACGGCTACCCGCTGCGGCTGGCCGACCTCGCCACCAAACTCGACGGCACAGCCTACGTAACACGTCAGAGTGTTGACACACCCGCTGCCATACGAAAGGCGAAACGTGCCATACGCAAAGCTTTCGACTACTCTATGGAGGGGCGCGGCTCAAACCTTATCGAGATGGTGAGTACTTGTAGCAGTGGCTGGAAAATGACACCCGAGAAAGCTAACGAATGGATGCGCCAGTATATGTTTGACTGCTACCCCACAGGCGACCTCAAAGACATCGGCGCAAACTCTTAGCAACTCCCAAGCAACAAATATATGAAACACGAAATAATCATAGCCGGCTTCGGCGGACAAGGCGTGCTCTCTATGGGAAAGATATTGGCCTACGCCGGGCTGATGGAAGGCAAAGAAGTAACGTGGATGCCCGCCTACGGCCCCGAACAACGCGGCGGCACAGCTAATGTCACCGTCATACTCAGCGACGAGCCTATCTCCTCACCCGTACTCAGCAAGTACGACACGGCAATATGCCTCAACCAACCCTCGCTCGACAAGTTTCAGCCGCGCGTAAAGGTGGGCGGAGATATCATATACGACAGTTTCGGCATACAAGACAAACCCTCGCGCACCGACATCAGCACCTATCACACCCCAGCTATGGAGACTGCGGCTGAGATGCAGATGATGAAATGCTTCAATATGTTTGTACTCGGCGGGCTACTGAAACTTCACCCTATCGTTCAGGTAGAAACCGTCATAAAAGCACTTAAGAAAACCCTTCCCGAACGCCACTGGCACCTCCTTCCCACAAACGAAAAAGCCATCCTCAGAGGAATGGACATCATAGAGAAAGGGTAAAAAGAGAAAAGCCAACGACATAGGCTAAGCGGAGAAGACAAAAACGATATTCTATGCCGCAAAGTAAGTGGGGAGTAATTTATTGCCCTAAGACAGCATCGCATCGCGCCTCGCACCGCTGGCGAAAAATTTATCGTACACTACGCAGTGAGGGCATCGCCTTCGACCACACCGTGAGCGATAGCCGTGGAGCTGTGGAACGATTGGCGGCAATGATGACGCGCGCCGGTTATCCCACCATTATTATTGTGGGTGGCGATGCAGCACTCAACGAAGCACTCAACGGCATTATCTCAGCCAGCAACGAAACAGGACAAAAACGACCAGCATTAGGCATCATACCCAATGGCTACGGCAACGACTTCGCACGCTATTGGGGATTTGAAGAACGGCACTATAAAGAAAGCATTCGTGCCTTGATGCTCCACCGGCGGAGGAAGGTGGACGTGGGGCGTGTACGTATCCACACAAACCAAGGCATCGAAACACGTTATTTTCTCAACTGCACCAACGTAGGACTGGCGGCCACACTGATACAACTACGGAAAAAAACACGATCATTCTTCGGACTAACCACATTGTCGTATCTCACATCGGCCTTGGTACTCCTCTTCAAACGCCTGCGCTATCCTATGCGTTTCAGCCTAAACAACGAAAAGGTGGAGCACGACGAAATGACCGTCTGCGTAGGCTCTTGCACCGGATACGGACAAACACCGAGTGCTGTTCCCTACAACGGAGCCTTGGACGTTACCGCCGTGAGCCACACACGCCTTCTAAGCCTCTTCAACGGATTGTGGCTGCTCTTCACGGGGCGTTTTCTCACACACGAAAGCGTAAAAGTGTGGCGCACGCGGCAAATAAAATTCACACAGACGAGTGGCGCAATCATCTCCTTAGACGGAAAAATCATCCACGGACACGTAGAGACATTAGAAATAGACATCTTGCCCGAGGAGGTAGATTTCCTCATCAAATAGTCACAGCGTCCCCCCCTGCATCTGCCTATAAATCAGGACGCAACGCCCTTACCTTGCGGCATATGTCCTCTATGGGTTGTCCGCTATCATCGGTCTCCAACTTCACTTGTTCGGGCTGAAGCATCAGCAACGTATCGGCATTGAAATGCGCACCAATACTCAACTCAAGGCCGGCATCCAATAATTGTCGCGCCAGTTCGGGGTTTCCGCGAAAGCCGTGTACGAGCCAAGGAGATGTCTCCCGCAGCGGGAAACGCTTACGCCACGCAAGCAACACATCGTAGGCACGCACCACATGGAGTATCAAACGCTTGCCCAGTGTCGTAGCCAGTTCTGCGTGAAGAGCAAACCACCTCTCTTGCTCGTTTAAGCTGCCCCCACGAAGGCGGTCAAACCCCGTCTCACCGATCGCCACCACCTGCGGATGCACTGCCAACTGCTCCACGCCGTGCCACAACGCACGGCAATCCCCCGCTGTCCACCAAGGGTGTACACCCACACTATACAACGCCCCCACACGCGGCAGAAAAGCCGAAGGCTCTTCCACTACCTCGCGCGGCAGATTTATTACAGCACGACCGGCTGGCGATGCCTGGTTGTGAGTGTGGTAGTCAAAAAGAATCATAGGGGCTTACGGCACAGGATCGTAGCCACTCCCTCCCCAAGGGTGGCAACGCAGGATACGTCGCACGGAGAGCCACATACCACGCAACGGGCCATACTTGCGCAAGGCCTCTAACGCGTATTGCGAGCATGTGGGAGTGAAGCGACAGGAGGGTGGTGTGTAGGGGGAGATGAAACGCTGATAAAAGCGTATCGGAGCACAGAGCAGAACAATAAAAAAGTGGCGGAGATATTTCACAACTCAGATATGAAGAACAAGAAACGTTATACCCCCTGTTGTTGCACCTGCGAAAGTATGCGCTGCACGGCTTTCGTTACTTTCTGCGTGGGCTGCGGGGTGTCACTAATCCACACCAATCCGATGTGGAGTTGCCTATCTTTAACACAGGGGAGCAGTTGCTGATTAAGGCGAAACGCCTCGCGCACCTGACGTTTGGCTCGGTTGCGCTCCACAGCGTGTCGCAAACGTCGCTTCGGCACGCTAATCATCATCTTATATGGTGCACCATCGGCTGGCTCCACACTGTGCCACACGGCACGCAACGGAAAGGCAATCACTGCAGGCAGCCCACCGGCAAAGAGCGGCTCCAAATGGCGTGCGAGGCACAAGCGTCGGGCTTTGCGCAAGGTGAGGCGTGCGTGCATATCTTAATGGAATTTTGACTTTAGGCGTGCGTTGCGGTCGTGGCGCACCACGTTCCACTCGTGGAACAATATGCCTGGCGTAGTACGCACTATCCAAAAACAACGCGGGATTTGCTTCCGTGGGTCTTGCCAAATGCGAAAGAGCCACTCCAGGTGGTTGCGCACCATCCACTGGGGGGCGCGCCGCTCCTCTATGCCAGCATGGAACTTAAAGGCCGCCCCCACGGCAATCAACACACCGCGATGCATATAAGGCGCAAGACAATTCATAAATAACTCTTGCTTCGGCGCACCGAGCGACACAAATATCACATCTGGCTTGTCGGCATTGAGCCTATCGGCAATGCCCTCATAGTCGAAATCCGCCACATGGCAGAAAGGCAGTTCCATAAATAACATCCCCTCCACATCGGGGTTCAACGCAGCAAGATTTTGCTGGAGTTTGTCAAGCACCTTTTGGCTACCACCTATAAACGCCATACGATAGCGGCGGCTCTCGACGATACGCTTGGTGAGTTCCGTGCCGCTAAGTTGTGGACGCTCGTTTTTGTATATCCACTTGATATAAAGCGGTATGTAACTGCTATCGCAGACACAAAACATAGAGTCCTGCACGACACGCCGATATTCGCCTGAACGGTGTACGGTGTTGAGTATCACGCCGTCGCTCACACAGATATATCCGCTCCCCTCACGCTTCAAACGTTCGTCAATGCGATAGAGGACGGTGTCATAGTCAAACTCGTAGTTTATGCCAAAATAGTTTTCCATATCCGTGGAAGGGAAAGACGGTTGTTATTTCAAATGCTCCACAATAAAGGTAGAGGCAGGCAGGCCTTGTACGTTGCGCAGGTCGGCAGTGGTATAAGGCTGCCAGCCATAACGCACAGCACACGGCACTTTCACCTTGCCGCTTTTAAGCACCACTCTACCATCGCCAATGCGTATCTCAGCGGGGTAGAACAACCCGTCGGCACCGGCTATCTCAAAGCCTTGCGTACAGGTAAGGCCGTCGTCATTCTTAAATGTCAGTTCTACGCTCTTGCCCACACGCACGGCGCGGTCGAGTACGGGGCCTTCGCTCACCAGTTTGAACTTATAAGTATGGTGGAGGACTTGAAGTGCGAGGCGTTGACCGATAGGTAGTTTATTGCGTGGGTGGACATCGTTGGGATCGCCTTGGTCGGAGCTCACGGCCATCCACGTCTGGCGCGACGTTTGTGCTATGCGTCGCTGCGAATCGCGGAACGTTGGCCAGTCGGGACGGTTGAGGCTGGAGAGTTGTACAAAATAGAACGGCAGGTCTTTCTTATTCCAATAGTCGCGCCAACTCTTTTGGAGCAAGTCGAAAAGCATAGCATGTAGCTCGGGCTTGTCGGCATTACTCTCGCCTTGATACCAAGCCACGCCGCGTATGGTATATTGCTCTAACGGCAGGATGCCGGCCTCAAACATATAGCACGGCTCGTAGGGGTGGCGTTGTAAGGGATTAGTGGCAAGCGTATTGTTGAGTTTTGCACGCCCGCGCGCCCAGGCCTGTGTGTGGTCGTTCTCTATCCAGTTTTGGAGTATTGCGGGGTATTCGTACTCCAACGTTGTGCGGTCGATCCAAGCCTCCGTCGTTGTGCCGCCTACGGCGTTACAGATAAGACCGATGGGTACACCGAGGCTATCGGCGAGCATACGTCCCATGTGGTAAGCCACAGCGGAGAAGTCGCGTACGCTGGCATCAGCGGCAGTACACCAAGGGCCATACGACAAATGCTCTAAGCGGTTGTTGGCGCGTAGCACGCTGTCGGGCCATTGCACGGCATCGGTACGCGCACGAGCAGGCATATTAAACAGATGGAGCAGGGTGTTCTGCGGGGCTTGCGCGAGGTCGGCGGTAGCGGTGGCGCACTGGCCTAGCGTAAACTCCATATTGCTTTGCCCGGAACAAAGCCATACCTCTCCCACATAAACATCGTTAAACTCGTAACTGCGGCTCTGGGCACGGAAAGAAAGCGGATAGGGACCGCCAGCCTTACGCTTCGGAAAACGCACACTCCATTTGCCATCGCTGCCCGCCACGGTTTTTTGCTTCTTGCCGTCGAACGTAACGGTGACGTTCTCGCCAGCATTGGCTGTGCCGTGGAACACTATCGGTTCATCGCGCTGAACAACCATCCCGTCGCCGTAAAGCACAGGCAGCTTTAGTCCGCCGTAGTTGCCCGTGATAGCCCCGTAAACCGTTTGCGCCAATATCAACGCACCATCGGCATCGGGATGAAGAGCGTCGGGAAACATTTCAGGATGCTTATGGAGCGGGGTGAAAAGGTCTATCAGTTCCACACCGTCGGTTGTCTCTGCAATTTGCCGAATACGCTCTTGTATCTGATCGTGCCAGTCGCGCGTACCACTCTGGAAACGGCGGTGGCTGTGGAAGATTGGTGTTGTCAAGCATATCCACACACGTGCTTTTGGATTGACAGTACGTAAGGTGTCGATGAGATAGCGATAGTCGGGGATAAACTCTTCGCGGTGGAGCGGCCAGTTGCGGGGGTCGGTATCGTTGAGGCCGAGGTGGATGATTACCAAGTCGCCTTTGAAGTCGAGTGCTTGCTGAAACTCCTCGGTCTGTACATAAGGATTGCTACCGTGGCGAAGGAGCGTGGTGCCCGAATGCCCAAAGTTTCGCACTTCATAGCCCTCGCCAAGCATTTCTTGCAGACGCACGGGATAACATTCCTGTTCACGATGGGGCAGGTTCATGCCATAGGTTACACTATTTCCCACGCACGACACACGGATTTTCTGTTGTGCCGAAAGCGGGAGTAGCAGGCACAGAAGGAAAAAAGAAAGAAAGAGGCGTTTCATATTAGTTTTTTTTGATTTTAGACAAGCGCATTAGTGGGATTGTGTTTCCACATTCGCCAAGCGTAGTAGCCCAGGTGGAATAGCCCAAAAGCCACGGCGATGATAAGCATTGTTTTATCCTCCGCCCATCCCACGGTTTGTTGATGCCAGAAACCTGTCATCACGCAAAGGCCGCTGATACAGAGTCCAAGGATATAGAGTGTCATTTTTCCCTTACGCCGGGGCTGATTGGCAGACAGACGGCTGTGGCGCACACCATAGAGGCTATACACATCCAAGCCTATCACCATCCACAGAACGAGACGTATCCACGTATCGGCGGGCAGGAATATCATCAGCGTGACGCATGTCAAGATGCCAGCCACGGGTATCCACGGCACAAGGGGTGTACGGAAGGCACGCGGGGCATCGGGCATCGTTTTGCGAACGATAAGCACGCCGGCGCAGACCAACGTAAAAGCTAACAACGTGCCGATACTCGTCATCTCGCCCGCCACGCGCGCCGGGACAAACAATGCCAACACAGCAATGGCGACCATAAATATAAAGTTGTTGCGAGCGGGGGTGCGGAAGCGAGGGTGTATCCTACAAAACACTGGTGGCAGCAACCCGTCGCGGCTCATTGTCATAAAGATACGGCTCTGAGCCAACAGTTGCACAATCATCACGGAGCAGTAGCCCACCAAGATAGCTAACACGACACACTTATTGAGCCAAGGATAGGCCGGGACGACCACACCAGCAGCATTCGTTGACCCCATCTTAGATATAGCAACGGCAACGGGGGCGATGCCTTCTTGCCCAGCAAAGTCGCGGTAGTTAGCCACGCCCGTCATTACATAGCCAAACAGTATATATAATATGGTACACACTAAGAGCGACACCAAGATGCCTATCGGCATATCGCGCTTAGGGTTCTTCGCCTCCTGCGCCGCCGTGCTCACGGCATCAAAGCCCAGAAACGCAAAGAAAAGCACCGCTGCTCCACGCAACACGCCCGACCAACCAAACTCGCCCAAGACACCAGTGTTTTCGGGAATGTAAGGAACAAAGTTGTCGGAGCGGATATAGAAGAAGCCCAACACAATAAATGTTAGGATTACGCCGAGCTTAAGGAACACAATGATATTATTGAAGATGCTACTCTCCTTCGTGCCTCGAATGAGCAACAGACTTAACAGCACCACGATGCATGCTGCAGGGACGTTTGCCACGCCGCCATCCCACGGGCAGGCGGTGAGCCAAGGAGGTAGATGCAGACCGATGGAGGAGAGGAAATTGGTGAAATACTGGCTCCACGATATGCTCACCATTGTACACGCCACGGTGTATTCCAACACCAAGTCCCAGCCAATTATCCAAGCCATCAGCTCGCCCATCGTGGCATAAGAGTAGGTATAACTACTTCCCGCCACGGGAATCATACTGGCAAATTCGGCATAGCACAGTCCAGCAAAGGCGCAACCCAGAGCGGCAATGGCAAAAGAAATAGTAACAGCAGGGCCGCTGTATTCTGCCGCCACAATACCCGTGACGGAGAAGAGCCCGGCACCGACAATAGCACCAATGCCAAGTGCCACCAAGCCCAATGGGCCAAGCACACGTTTTAACGTGCCTCCACCGTCTTGCGCAGCCTCTAAACGAAGCAGCTCAATGGGTTTGCGAACAAAAATAGACATAACGAAAAACTACCTTTCTGCAAGAAGCCTCCATCGCTTCTTCGCCACAAAAATAATGCATTCTTTACCAAAACACGGCATTTTTCCTAATTTTGCCGTGGATAAACGCAAATCAATTCCTATAACCTCATTTTATGGCCGCCACAAACTCTGTTCATAACGACAATAAATCGCTCCGCAGCCAATATGCCTGGGGCACACTCAGTCTGGCTTTTGTCATCAGTAGCCTGGTACTCACCTTAGTGCTTCCACGTGCCGAAAGTGTGGGTTTCTTCTACAACGTGGGAGAGCCCTGGCACTATCCCTCACTCTATGCCCCCGAGCAGTTCCCCGTATATAAAAGTGCCGAAGAACTTCAAGCCGAGCGCAACAAGGCTCGCGCCGAGGTAATGCCCTATTTCAACCTTGACAGCACCGTTGCCGAGCGACAAGTAGCCACCTTCCTCCACGACTTTTCCGCAGGCGAGTTTGGCAACCTCCCCACGGCCTACGCCCAGCATATCGCCGAAGAACTCAAGGCGGTGTATGCACACGGCGTGATGTCTATGGCCGATGCCGACAGCCTAACAGCCTACGCACCAATCTCACTGCGCATTGTTAGCGGGAAAGAGGCACAAAGCCGAGCAACCAACGAGGTGTATAGTATCCGCACAGCCTACGAGGCTTTGATGGAGGCCGACACGGCAACATTCCACCGCGACATACTCTCGAATGCCGAGGTACAAAACTATCTCTTGCCAAACATCTCGCTCGACCTGCCCAAGACACAAATCGCAGTGGACGAGGCCGTTAATGCTGTTGCCGAGACACACGGTATGGTGAAGAAAGGTGAACGCATCATCGACCGCGGCGAACTGGTGAGCGAGGAGAAAGCCAAAATTCTGGACTCTTATCAGCGCGACCTGACGCAACGCGGCGAGGATGGCGACAGCGGCTTGTGGGAGTTGCTCACCGGGCAAGGACTCTTCGTGATGCTGTTATTGCTCTCTGAGGTACTCTACCTCCATTTCTTCCGCCCCGAAATTCTACGTACGCGTTCCTCGGTGATGCTCCTCTTTACCCTACTTACTATCTTCCCCCTCGTTGCCCACCTATTGCTTATTTACAAAACGCTAAGCATCTATATCCTCCCCTTTGCCATCGTTGCCGTATTCGTTAGGGTGTTCTTCGACTCACGCACGGCATTTGCTACACTACTCATCACCTTGCTCCTCACGTCACTCTCTATGACATCGCCCTACGAGTTCCTTATTGTGGAAATAGCAGCCGGGCTGGCTACCATTTTCAGCGTGACAGAACTTACGGAACGCTCACAGATGCTACGTATCACAACGGTAATAACTCTGGTGAGCCTGCTCGCAGCACTTGTCTTTGACCTCTCGCAAGGCACCAAGTTCGACGGCTTGAGCCGCACGCACTATCTATACATTGCCGCAGGCGGTGTACTGGTACTCGCCGCCTACCCCCTACTCTATCTGCTCGAGCGGCTCTTTGGGTTCTCCAGTTCTATGACGATGCTGGAACTTATGAACATCAACAACCCACTCCTCTCCCAACTCTCGCAACAAGCACAAGGCACGTGGAGTCACTCTATGCAAGTAGCGAACCTCTGCACCGACGTAGCGAAGAAGATAGGGGCGCGTGTGCAATTGGTGCGCACGGGGGCTTTCTACCACGACATCGGCAAGATGACCAATCCCACGTATTTTACCGAAAATCAAACGGGCGTAAATCCTCACGACCGCCTATCCGATGAGAAGCAAAGTGCTAAAATCATCATCAACCACGTGACCGAAGGACTACGCTTAGCCCGTGAACACAACTTACCAAAAGAGGTGTGCGACTTTATACTCACCCACCACGGACGTGGACGTGTGCGCTATTTCTTTATCCAGTGGAAAAACAACCACCCCGGCGAAACGTGCGACGAGGCAGCCTTCACCTATCCCGGCCCGAACCCTATGACAAAGGAGCAAGCCATTCTAATGATCTGCGACGGTGTTGAAGCCGCCTCGCGTAGCCTGCCCGAATACACACCAGAGAAAATCAGCGAACTCGTCACACGCATCGTCGACAACATCGTAAACGAAGGCTATCTGCGTCGGTGTCCCATCACTTTCTTAGACATAGAAGTGGCGAAACGCACACTCGTCGAGAGCCTCAAACGTATCTATCACACACGCATCTCTTACCCCGATTTGAAGTGATTGGATTAAGGTGGGTTCTATTAATTCGCCTTGTCAGATTTCTTAGCTATTTTTGCTTTCAGTCTGTCAGTTGAAGAGTGAGTGTAGCAAGCTACACGACCGATGAAACTTACAGACGGAAGCAAAAATAGCCATAAAGGTGACAAAAGGTTAAAGCCCCGTCTATGTCAAACTTAACCGTGGAACTAAATAGAACCCACCTTAAATAATTCTGTTTTTTCTTAGCTTTTTCTTAGTTTGTTTGGTTAAAAGAAAAAAATATATAAACTTTGCACGCAGAACTCGTTAAATTATTTGTCTCATTAATTAATTCATTCACTCAAACAAACAATGAAGAAACTATTTCTTTCGCTTGTAGTGGTTCTAACAGCCCTTGCAAGCTGCGCTCCGAGCGCAATGGACGTTCAGCCCGGCACCGCTGCCGAGGCCGCTCAAGAGTTTTTCACCGCTATTAAGGATGCTGACTACAGCAAGGCATCCGATTGGGCTAATCTGGCAGAGGTACCCGGCGCAAGCATCTCTACGGAATATGCTGCCAAGGCAGCTCTCGGTTTGATGAAAACGCTCAACAGTAGCCTCGGTATGGAAGAAGTTTACGCTGTGGCTGAAACAGTGAACGGCGAAGAGGCTGAAGTTGAACTCTATGTGAAAACAAAAGAAAATGGACGCGGCTCCATCCTCGCCACATGTAAGAAAGTGGACGACGCTTGGAAATGCAACATTGATTTCAGCGTAAAGGAATAAACGCCTAAAGTCCCGTCAAAACCAACACGAGGGTGTGTCAAAATAGGCACACCCTCTTTTTTTTGGTTCATCCCCGAATTGCGTTGTTAGTCGGTTGTTATAGATAAAGAAAGCCGCCA
>CALFJG010000019.1 GCA_937877625.1 uncultured Prevotellaceae bacterium | reverse complement strand
TACACTTTATTCTTAATTAGCCCAGGCTTTATCAACTGGGGAAATCCGCTGAGCCAAAATATAGTCACACTTTATAGAATTCATCCGAGGAAAGAAAAAATTACTCCCACCTCAATTAAAAGTCTTCCAGTTTCGGAAATAATGTAAGCCTATCCGTGCCGTAGTGTAGCACACGCGGCGCAGCCTTCTGTGAGCGCGGGCGGCTCGCGTACATCATTTTGCAGGCGAAATGCCTGTCGGCACACACGCGGCTCGCGGGCATCGTCTGGCTCGCGGCTCGCGTGCGCTCCGATACTTTGCTGGCGAAAGTTTGATGCGGCGGCACGTTTCTGCTGACAGCAATAGTATAAAATTAGTCGGACTATGTTTTTTCATAGTCCGACCGTGTTTTTCGGGCGTGGTAAAGCAGGGATACACATCCCGTTCTTTAATGTTTACGCCCCGTTGCCGATTTATTGCAGCCTGCTATTTAGAAAAGGTTTCTAAACCGGGCTTTACTTTATCGCATCAAGCAATTGCTCGGCGTGGATTTTGGTTTTTATTTGTTTGGAGCCAAACACGTGGGTTATCGTGCCTGTTTCATCTATAAGGAAGGTGGTGCGCACGATGCCCATAAATTTCCGCCCGTAGAGCGACTTTTCTTGCCACACGCCGAAAGCCTCAACGAGGCGATGGTCGGTGTCGGCGATAAGGGGGAAGTTTAGCGCGTGCTTGTCAATAAACTTACGGTGAGAAGCCGCGTCCTGCACGCTGACACCCACTACCTCATAACCCGCCTGGCGCAGGTCATCGCGGTGGTCGCGCAGGCTACAGGCCTCGGCGGTGCAACCGCTGGTGTTGTCCTTAGGATAGAAATACAAAGCCACTCTGCGGCCTCGGAAATCGCTGAGGCGCACCTCGCGCCCGCTTTCGTCGCTACCCAATACGTCGGGTGCTTTATCGCCAATAGTAAGCATAGTTGTAGGAAAGGAGAAAAGAGATTAATGATTAGGAGCTTTTATTGCCCCGAGGGGAAATGCTGTAACACTGCTTGCATCTTCGCGCGAATTTCGGCGTTACAGAGATTGCCTATGCTTCCCTCGTGGGTATGGTGTACGGTCTTGTTGGGCTGGTATTCGCCGCGTTGCACCTGCATCCCCACCTCGCGATATGCCTCACGGAAGGGCTTGCCCGAGAGTACGAGGCGGTTTACGTCTTCCACGGTGAAGAGGTAGTTGTAGCGCGCATCGTCGAGGATATGTTCGTTCACACGCAGATAGGGCAGGATAAAAGCGAGCGTGGAAAGCACCTCGTCCATCTCGTCAAGAGCGGGAAACGTAATGTCTTTGAGTAGTTGTAGGTCGCGCTGGTAGCCGAGCGGCAGGTTGGTAGTTAGGAGCGACACCTCGCCCACTATGCTCTGCAAACGGTTGCACTTTGCACGCATCACCTCAAAGATGTCCGGATTTTTCTTGTGCGGCATAATGCTGCTGCCAGTGGTAAACTCATCGGGGAGGGAGAAAAAGGCGAAATTCTGGCTCATAAACAGACACACGTCCATTGCCAGCCGCCCTATTGTGGAGGCCACGGCGTTGAGTGCGTAGGCCAGGGCGCGTTCTGTCTTTCCACGCCCCATTTGAGCGGAGCAAACATTATAGTGGAGCGTCTGAAACTGCAAGAGCTGAGTGGTCATTGTGCGCTTCAAGGGAAACGAGCTGCCGTAGCCGGCCGCCGACCCGAGCGGGTTTTGGTCGGCAGTGTCGTAGGCGGCAGCCACGACGCGGAGGTCGTCGATAAGCGTTTCGGCATACGCCCCGAACCAAAGACCGAAGCTGCTCGGCATAGCCACCTGCATATGTGTATAGCCGGGCATAAGAATGTTTTGGTAGCGGTCGGAGAGCGAGAGGAGCACGTCGAACACGTGGCCTATCTGCTCGGCTATCTGACGCAAACGCTCACGGTAGAAAAGTTTTAGGTCAACGAGCACCTGGTCGTTGCGCGAGCGGCCGGCATGTATCTTCTTTCCCACACTGCCGAGGCGTTCGGTGAGGAGTTTTTCCACCTCGGAGTGTACGTCTTCTATGCCTTCTTCTATCTCGAAACGGCCTGCTGCTATTTCGTCGGCTATATCCTGCAGCCCCGCGAGCAGCGTTGAGAGTTCGTCTTTGGTGAGCAGCCCAATGGACTCCAACATCCTGATGTGTGCCATAGACCCCTCTACGTCGTAGGGAGCGAGTGCCATATCCAACTCGCGGTCGCGGCCAACGGTGAAGCGTTCCACTATTTCGTTAGGCTCAAAGCCTTTGTCCCAGAGTTTCATTACAGAAAAATTTTTAAGAGGAGGGAGGCGGCAGCGGCCTCCTCTCCAAGGATTTATTGGATATTGATTAACGTTGTTCGTTATCGGTTAATACGCCTTATGAGTTTCAGATAGCCTTCTATGCCTGCTGCTATCTCGCTGAGCAACACATACTCGTCGGCGGTGTGGGAGCGTGCGCTTTGTCCGGGTCCCATCTTGAGCGACGGCACGGGCAGATGTGCCATATCGCTCATCGTAGGCGACACAAAGGTTGCGGCTCCTACCTGCTCGGCGGCTGCTACGAGGGGGTGCGACTTGTCTATCGCCGAGGCACGAAGACACAAGCTCCGGGGCGTTAAGGTGCTGTAGCGAACAGCCGCTTGCAGGAGTGCTACGGTTTCCTCGTTGGTAAAAGCGTCTGTGGTGCGTACGTCAACAAGGAAGCGACACACGTCGGGCACCACGTTGTGCTGCGTGCCGCATTTCATTCCGGTCACATTCACAGAGATATCGCCGAGGAGCGACGACGTGGCGGGGAAACGAAACTCGCGCAGGACATTCACGTCATCGATAGCCCGGTAGAGGGCGTTGATACCCTCGCCGCGCGCTGCATGGCCGCTCGTGCCGCGTGTCTCGCCGTCGAGTACCACAAGCCCTCGCTCGCCCACGGCGGCCTGCATACCGGTAGGCTCACCCACCAGAGCCATATCTATCTGTCCGAGGACGGGCAGCAAGGCTCGCACGCCGTGCTCACCGCCTATCTCTTCTTCGCCCACAAGAGCCAAGACGAGGTTCACAGCAAGCGGCTCGTTCTGCAAAGCACAAAAGGCTTCTACGAGGCACACCAGGCTCGCCCCGGCATCGTTTGCGCCGAGGCCGTAGAGACGGTCGCCTACAATGGTAGGCGCAAAGGGGTCGCGCGTATAGCCCGAGGCGGGACGCACGGTGTCGTGGTGGGAACAAAGAAGGAGTGTGGGATGCGCGGCGGAATAGTTTGCGGCACACGCATACACATTATTATGTTTACGCCTCACGTGGCAAATACCGCGCTTCTGGAGTTCTTCAAAAAGAATATCGGCAGTGCCTTGTTCCTCGCGCGAAAACGAGGGGCAAGCCACGAGACGTTGCAAAAGGCTGATGGAAGGAGAAAGGTTCATTCGTCGGCAAAGATAAACGATGTGGCTCTTTCTATCCACAAGAAGAGCCACATTGGAAGAAAGAAAGAACGGCGGTTACACGTTGGCGTTGTCATACAGCCGCTCCTTGATTTCCTTGATGTGGGCATCGCGAATGTAGTCTTCGTAGTTCATCAACTTATCTATGTGGCCGTTAGGCGTAAGTTCTATAATGCGGTTAGCAACAGTGTTGATGAACTCGTGGTCGTGGGAGGCAAAAAGGATGTTTCCTTTGAAGAGTTTCAGGTTGTTGTTGAAAGCCTGAATACTCTCCATATCGAGGTGGTTTGTAGGCGTGTCGAGTATCAAGCAGTTGGCATTTTTGAGTTGCATTCGCGCAATCATCAAACGCATCTTCTCGCCACCCGAAAGTATGCCGACTTTCTTTTGTACGTCTTCGTCCTTGAAGAGCATACGTCCCAAGAAAGCCTTAAAATAGACCTCATTGCCCGTACCGAACTGCGACAGCCAGTCGAGCATGTTCAGTTCGCAATCAAAGAATCTCGTGTTGTCGAGCGGCAGATAAGCCGTGGTGATGGTGACGCCCCACTTGTATGTACCGGCTGTCGGCTGCGCATTGCCATTGATGATTTCAAAGAGCGCAGTCATAGCACGCGGGTCGCGGGAGAGGAACACCACTTTTTCACCTTTCTCTACGTTGAACGTCAGGTTCTGAAAGAGCACCGTGCCATCGTCTGCCGTAGCACTAAGACCGTCAACCTCTAAAATTTGATTGCCCGGCTCGCGCTCCATTTGGAAGATAATGCCCGGATAGCGGCGCGTGCTGGGCTTTATCTCTGCTATATTGAGTTTCTCAAGCATCTTCTTGCGGCTGGTGGTCTGGCGGCTCTTAGCCACATTGGCAGAGAAGCGGCGGATAAACTCCTCGAGCTGCTTTTTCTTTTCTTCGGCTTTTAGCTTTTGGTTTTGTGCTTGACGCAGTGCGAGCTGAGAACTCTCGTACCAGAAGCTGTAGTTACCGGCAAACATTGTGACCTTTCCAAAGTCTATGTCCACGGTGTGGGTACACACCTGGTCTAAGAAGTGGCGGTCGTGGCTCACTACGAGGACGGTGTGTTCAAAGTTGCCGAGGTAGTCCTCAAGCCACTCCACCGTCTCAAGGTCGAGGTCGTTGGTCGGCTCGTCGAGCAACAAGTTATCGGGGTTACCAAAGAGGGCTTGCGCCAGCATGACACGCACCTTCTCCTTTCCGCTGAGTTCGCCCATCAGCTTGTAGTGCAGATGTTCCTTAATGCCCAGCCCCGACAGGAGCTCCGCGGCATCGCTCTCGGCCTCGTAGCCGCCGAGGTCGGTGAAACGCTCGGTGAGTTCTGCCACACGCATACCGTCTTCATCGTTGAAATCGGGCTTGGCATAGAGCACGTCGAGCTCGTTCTTAAGGTCCCAAAGTACGGTGTGCCCCATAAGCACGGTGTTGAGCACGGTTTCGCTGTCGAACTTAAAGTGGTCTTGCGAGAGCACGCTAAGACGTTCGCCCGTACCCATCTCTATAGTGCCTTTCGTGGGTTCCAACTCGCCGCTGATGGCTCGGAGCAGGGTGGACTTACCCGCACCGTTGGCACCTATCACGCCGTAGATGTTTCCGCTGGTGAACTTAATGTTTACATCTTTGTAGAGCACGCGCTTGCCAAACTGAATGGCGAGGTTGCTGACTGTAATCATAGGAAATTGAAAAGGTTTAAGGCTTGGAGGATGTGATTTTATCTCGCCGCGAAAATAAGAAAAACCCGCCTTTTTGGGCGGGTCTGATAGAAAAGTATGTCGTTTTGCCTCTAACGCGCGGCGTGATAGGCGGCAAGTTTGTCCATCGGGGCTTGCAGAATAGCTCCCATTGTGAAGCCCTCGACAGCAGCGGCCTCGGCAATCTCGTCTTGGAAATGTGTGGCCACGCTCCCCACAAAATGAACAGATAGGTCGGGGCGGTGGTAAGGCACCACGTTGCGGCGGAAGAACGTCCGAAACTCATCGACCAAGATTTCCCTCACCTCGGGAACACTACGCTGCTGCGCCACAAAAGGCATAAACGAAGAAAGGAAGCGATTGGCCTGAGGCTGACGATACACACGGTCTATCACGTCGGCTGCCGAGAGGCCGAACTCCTCTTTCCAAGCCTGACATACCTTCTCGGGCAAAGCTCCTTTGAGTATGGCACTTACCATTCTGCGCCCGAGGACAGCTCCGCTACCTTCATCGCCGAGGACATAGCCGAGCGAGGGAGTCTGGCACACTATCTCCCCACCGCCACACAGACAAGAGGCCATACCCGTGCCGAGGATACACACGATGCCCTCGTCGTCGGCACACAAAGCACGGACAGCGGCTACGAGGTCGCTCTCCACATGAATCTCTGCCTTGGGATAGAGCCGAGACAGTGCACCGCGGACTACAAAGATACGCTCGGGAGTGCAACCCGCACCGTAGTAAAACACTCTGCCGGGCTGAATACGGCGTTTGCGAAGAGCGGTGGAGATTCCAAAGTCCACCGCCGAGGCAGGCATCAACGCGGGGTTTAGTCCTGGTGTAGTAAAATCGTGGGTGGTAGTACCGCTGGCATCTATCACACGCCACTGCGTCTTGGTGCTGCCGCTGTCGGCAATAAGAGTAAGCATAGATAAAAGAGTTTTAGTTTGCCCCGCAAAAATACGAAATCCATAGTCTTCAAACCACAAAAAACACACACAAAAAACTTTTAAGCGGTTTGTGCGAATGGCTTTTGCAGTGAAAAGGCACTAAAAACAAAAAAACGAGGCAGATGCGCTTGCTGCAGTGGTGGAAATCGCTATCTTTGCCGCGATGTCGCACAACAGAAGCATACATATCGCTATTGTTGGCACAGGTAACGTGGCCACACACTTTGCCTTAGCACTTGCTTGTTCGTCCTACCACGTAGCATACATTTGTTCGCGTAGCCAGGAAGCCGCCGAGCAGTTGGCGCGTCAGATAAATAATAACCTTAAAACAACCGACACGCTCCTTCCCGCCTGCCAGGCACGCACTGCGATACTTCCCCAAGACTCCGCGCCCGATATCGTATTCTTCTGCACCGCCGACGATGCCATTTTGCCGCAAGCCCAGCGTATATTCAAGCACTGGCCTACGGCGATTTTTGTACATAACGCTGGGAGTGTACCGGTTCATATCTTCAACGGGCTGGTGGCACACTACGGCGTGGTATATCCCCTGCAAACACTCTCAAAATGGAGGGAGGTGGATTTCCTGCAAGTGCCGCTCTTCGTTGAAGGCTCTGACGCACACACCACGGCGGCATTAGAATTGTTGGCGCGCAACCTCTCGCAACGTGTGCAACGCTTAGACAGCATACGCAGACGCAACCTGCACCTTGCCGCTGTGTTTGCCTGCAACTTCCCCAACGCTCTCTTTGGCATTGCCGAAGGACTACTATCCCAAGCAGGCGTGGAAAGAAACATGCTTGAACCACTACTTCGCGAGACGCTATCTAAATTCTTAGAAAACGGTGCCGCGCGGGCGCAAACAGGCCCCGCCGCTCGCGGCGACAAGAGCGTGATGGAACGCCACACCGCGATGCTCTCGGAAGGCTCAGATGAACAAAACATCTATCAAATCCTCTCCGATTATATATATAAGAAACGGAGCGGAAGAGTGAACGTCGTTTAGTAACAACGCCTAATCCTACAGCTTTAACCATTAAACCACTCGTATGTATGCCCAAGACAATCGTTGACCCCGAGCGAGCCTTTGACCGTGTGCGTGCCATGGCGTTTGATGTTGATGGCGTGCTGAGTGCTAACACCATCTTATTGCCCGAGATAGACACACAGCCCGTGCGCACCGCCAATATCAAAGACGGCTACGCCCTGCAACTCGCTGTGCGCCGAGGCGTACCCATCGCTATTATCACGGGTGGAAAGAGCGCAGCCGTGTATCAACGCTATCGCAACTTAGGAATTACCCACGTCTATCAGAGCGTATCTATGAAAATGCCCGTATATGAGCGTTGGCTTCATCTTTGTGGCCTGCGCGACGAGGATGTGCTTTATATGGGCGACGACATTCCCGACTACGAAATTATGACACGCTGCGGCTTAGCCTGCTGCCCCGCCGACGCTGCCGACGAGATAAAGGAAATAGCCCACTACGTAAGTCCCTTTGACGGCGGGATGGGCTGCGTGCGCGACGTTGTAAGCCGCGTACTCAAAGCCCAAGGAAAGTGGACGGGCGACAAAATTGCCTTCGGGTGGTAAATGCCAATAAGAAGTGAAGCACTCCTCTCCAATGCTCAACAACCTTGACACATACGACATTATTTTAGCCAGCGGCTCACCCCGCCGGCGCGAACTGCTTCAACAACTCGGCGTACCCTTTCGCGTCGTGACGCTTAGCGGCATAGACGAGAGCCACCCCGACGGCCTCTCGCCCGAAGACACCGCGCGCCACATCTGCCGGAATAAAGCAAAAGCATACAAACCACTCCTTACGGACGACACACTTATCATCACCGCCGACACGATAGTTTGCTTGGGCAACGACATACTCGGCAAACCCGCCGACGAAGCCGATGCCTGCCAGATGCTTCAACGCTTAGCCGGACGCACACACCAAGTAGTCACGGGCGTAACAGTCGTTACGCAAACCCGCACAGAGACCATAGCCGTAACCACCGATGTGACATTCAGTCCCCTCACCGAAGAGGAAATCGCCCACTACGTCCACCTATATAAGCCCCTTGACAAAGCCGGAGCCTACGGCATACAAGAATGGATAGGTATGGCGGCAGTGGAACGCATCAGCGGCAGTTATTGGAACGTGATAGGACTGCCCGTCCACCAACTCTATCGCCTCTTAAAAACCTTTTGAAAAAATCCTACAGAATGAAAGCAACAAACTCCTCAAACGAATTAAAGACGCTAACTCCTATTATCGTTTTGAAACATACTCTACCACTCTTCTTCCTGCTCTGTGTGTTTCTTATCAGCTGTAGCGAGCATACTAACGACAGCAAATATCGTAGCGACTGCCCACGCTTCTCCGCTATGCAGTTTAGTGCTGAGCCTATTGTGGCTGGGACACCCGTAGAGGTGACGTGTATAGAGAGCCGTGCAGGCAAGCTCCTCAACACAACAATCTACACCTGGGAGGTACTTCCCGCAGAAGATGTCAGCCTAACCCCCGTAGCCCCCGAACAAGGCTTGTACGATGGTAAGAACCCCACCTGCACCATTTTGTTTCCCCACGCCGGCACTTACACCATTACTTTCCGAGCCGACTACGCCGGTAGTGGACAAGTGAACTACTTCAGCGAACGCGCCACCCTTGACGACGGCACCACAGCAGAATACACCGCCAACACCGCCAGCGACACCAGCCCGCAGCGAGACTATCTCCACGCCACTCTCACACGGCGCGTCACGGTGCATTAACACCCTATAACCATAGCCCCCATAAAGTCTCAACACAAAAAAAAACATATATGAAAAAGCTCTTTGTTACGCTCTTTGCGCTCGCTACGCTGTCAGTTGGTGCGCAAACGTTGCCCGAGGCAGGAAAGGTTTATACCATCCTTTCTAAGCAATACGCGGGTATGTATATGAGCGAAGAAACAGACGGCACACTTGTAGTCGGAGCACTCGACAACGCACGCCGACAATTCTGGGAGTTTATACCCACAGAAGCCACCAGCACCTACTACATTCGCAACAAAGTGAGCGGCAACTACATTCAAAGTTGCAACGGCACAAACAGTAGTGCCAGTGTGATGCACACAGGCACCACCCCCGTGGCTTACTACGTAGGTGTGTGTCAAAGCGGCACAAACACAGGCTATCTGTGGCTCAGCTCCACCGACTGCGACGGCTACAACGACCAGAGTGCAGTGCCCCACGGACTAAATAAAGACGGAGCATCGAACAACGTCATTATTTGGAGTGCCGGCACCACCAACAACGGCTCACACTGGAGCCTTCAAGAAACATCCTACACCTTTGAGGTACAACCGTTCACACCCTCCGAGGCATCCGACAAGCCCGGCGTGCTTTATCACATAGTAAGCGGCGAAAAATACCTCGCCGCCGACCTCACCCTCGCAGAGCCCGCCGAGAGCGACGTGCTAAGCTGGTATTTCGTAGGCACAAGCAACGTCGATGGTGGATATCAAATCGTCAACGCCGCCACGGGCGAAGTACTAAAAACCACGAGCGACAACGACCGATGGGTCGTGGGGGAAGAGCAAAATGGCAGTACCACAGCCTACTACTTCACCGCCGCCGACAACTCCGACGAGCGGCTTAACGCCGGCGGAGAGAGCCTCTTCACCTTTAAGACCGCACGTAGCCGCTTCGCGCGTAGCGCACAAATCTACGACGTACCCTGCGGTGTCCTCACAAACAGTATGTATATTGCCTCGGCATCCCTCGCCGGCGATGCCGCCACCCACCGCCTCACCTATCCTATCCGCACACAAAGCGGCGTAGTGAAGAGTAGCACAGCGCAGGTAGTAGCACCCACCACGTGGTACAAACTCAATGTCATCGACCAAGCCGTCCTGCGCAAGGGACGCTCGTGCGAACTCACGCTGAAACTCAGCAAAAACCCCACGGGCGGAGAGCGTGTCTTTGTGTATTTCGACTGGAATCGCGACGGAGTATTTGAGACGTCCTATTCCCTTACGCCCGACCGCACTATGATAGAGGAAATCAGCGTACCCGCCGATGCCGTAGTAGGGGCGAGCCGTATGCGTGTGCGACTAACGTACAACGATATGGCAGATGCCGACGACGAGGTGCAAGGACAGTGCATTGACTTTGCATTGCAAACCATAGAAGACGATGGGCTGTCAGAGTTCACCATTAGTGTACACCCCAACGACACCACGCGCGGCATCACAGAGATAGCAGGCGACACCGTTAAAGCAACGGCTATCGGCGGTGCCACGTTTATTTGCTGGAAAGAGGGTAACCGCTATGTCGCCGTGTCGAAAAACTATCGCTACGGTACGCTGACACACAACCTCAACCTTACCGGTATCTTCAGTGCCGACCCATCCGACCCCTACGGCGAGGCAGTGCTTACCGGTATCGACCGCACGCAAATTGCCGACGTGGCCGAGGCCGTGGAGATAAGCATAGAGAATAGCGAGATACGTGTCAACACCACCGGGCAGGTTTACTCCTTGCGCCTCTACACCACCGAGGGATGCCTCGTAGCGCAAACCAACGGCCACACACTCTCCACCGCCAACCTCGCACCGGGCATCTACATCGTCAAAGCCCTCACGGAGAAAAGCGGCGGCTCAGCAAAAGTCAGTGTAAAGTAAACAAACCCTGCGTCAGGCTTTTCTGAAAAAGGGCTGTAGGCGAGCCGCCTGCGCTCCGACAAGTAACGGCGCAACCTCCTCAACTATATTAAAACCATTTTTCCAAACCACAATAACCCAAAGAACAATGACTCTCTCCCGTTTAGCATTCCTCGGGGCCAGCGCCGCAGCCGTTGCTGCACAGGCACAGACACGCCCCAACATCTTATATATTATGTGCGACGACCTTGGCTATGCCGACATCGGTTGCTACGGCCAGCAATACATCGCCACGCCGAACCTCGACCGCCTTGCCGCACAGGGTATGCGTTTCACACAGGCCTATAGCGGCTCGCCCGTCAGCGCACCCGCACGCGCCACATTTATGACAGGCCAACACACTGGCCACACCCACGTACGCGGCAACAAGGAGTATTGGCGCGGCGTGAGCACCGTGCGCTACGGAGTGAATGACGAGTACTCCGTAGTGGGACAAGAGCCCTACGACACCGCCCACGTCATTATCCCCGAAATCTTCCACGACAACGGCTACGCTACTGGTATGTTTGGCAAATGGGCCGGCGGCTACGAGGGTTCCTACTCCACACCCGACAAACGCGGTGTTGATGAGTTCTACGGCCCCATCTGCCAGTTCCAAGCCCACAGCTACTTCCCCAACTTCCTCAATCGCTATAGTAAGAAAGCCGGCGACGAGGAGGTGGTGCGCATAGAACTCACCGAGAACACACAATATGGTATGTATGGCGACGCATATAAGAAGCGCACGCAATACAGTGCCGACCTCATCCATCAGGCCGCACTCCAGTGGCTGGACGAGCGCACACCCGACCAACCCTTCCTCGGCATTTTCACCTATACACTGCCACACGCCGAACTTATACAGCCCGAGGACTCTATCCTGCTGGCCTACAAAGGACACTTCTGTATAGAAAAATCATTTAGCGGCGACGAAGCCTCGCGCTACAACCCCACAGACATCGCCCACGCGCAGTTTGCCGCTATGGTGACACGCTTAGATGCCTACGTAGGACAGATTATGCAGAAGCTCGAGGAGAAAGGCTTGGCCGAGAACACCGTGCTTATCTTCACCAGCGACAACGGCCCACACGCCGAAGGCGGTGCTGACCAAGATTTCTTCAATGTGGAACGCCTCCTGCAAGGCCTCAAGCGCAGCACATACGAGGGCGGCATACGCATTCCTTTCATCGTGCGCTGGCCTGCCAAGATACGTCCCGGACAAGTATCCACGCAGATGTTTGCCTTCTACGACCTTATGCCCACGTTCTGCGACATTGCGGGTATCAGCGACTACGAGGCACGCTACCGCAACCCACGCCTGGCCAACGACTATTTTGACGGCATCTCTATCCTACCCACCCTAACCGGCGAGGGCGAGCAACAGCAGCACGAATACCTCTACTGGGAGTTCCCCGAAACGAATATGATGGCCGTTAGGAAAGGCAACTGGAAACTCGTGGTGCAGAACGGCACAGCCAAACTCTTTGACCTATCTATCGACCTCCACGAGGACAACGACCTCTCGGCACGCTATCCCGCCGTGTTCAACGAACTCAAAGCCGTTTGCACCTCAGAACACGTACCCAGCACCACCTACAGCAACCCCACCCTACCATAGTGCCGACCCACTCCTTGTTGTCGCCGCATAAGAAGACAACGTTTCGGGACACTTACCTACATATATGGACCTAAGCCACCTCTCACCACGCCGCACCGCAGCCTTTCTGAAGCAACTATTCAGCGGCTCGCTCCGCTTATTCTTTGAAGAAGATATGGGAGCCGGTGCAAAGGCTCTGACCTACAGCACACTGCTCGGTGTGGTGCCTTTCCTCGCTATCATCTTTGCCATTGCCAAAGGATTTGGCTTACAAGATTTTATTGAGGGACGTATGCGCCACGCCTTTCCCACCGACCCCGCCACCGTTGACACGCTGATGGAGTTTGTGGCCAACTACTTGGACAATACCAAAAGCGGCGTGTTTATCGGAGTGGGCATCGTCATCTTGCTCTGGAGTCTGCTCACCCTCACCGACAGCATAGAGAGTACATTCAACAAGATATGGCAAGTGAAACGCGACCGCACCCTCTCGCGAAAGGTAGTGGACTACACGGCTATGGTATTTCTGCTGCCCGTACTGGTCTTCGTGTCGGTGGGCTTCACCGTGTTTCTCTCCACCAGTGTAGAAAACCTGCCCGATGTGCTTTTGCTACGCCCCGGCGCACGCCTACTGGCCGAGGTGGTGGGCTTCGCCGTGTTGGTCTTCACGTTTGTGTTGCTCTACATCTTCCTACCCAACACCAAGGTAAACTTCTCCGCCGCCTTACTCTCGAGTTTCTTCACTGCCGTGGTGTTTGACCTATGGCAGGAAGGCTACATTGAGTTGCAGAAGTTCCTTACCAGTTACAACACCATCTACGGCTCCTTTGCCGCCATACCCTTGTTTATGCTCTGGTGTTGGGTGTCGTGGTACATTGTACTCTTCGGAGCCACGATGACCAGTGTGTGCCAAAACGATGTGTCGTTAAGCGGAGGCACCACAGCCCACCGCTCGCGCCGTGCCTTCAACTTCCTCTGCCTGATGGCCGCCGCCATAGTGTGCCACCGCTTTGTAAACAGCCTTCCGCCACCTGATGCCAAGACCATCGCCCGCGAACTACAAGTGAGCGTACGCACCGCTAACCGTGTGCTCGACAAGCTGCGCCGCGCAGCCCTCGTTCACGAAACCACAGGCGAACACCACAACGGGTTCGTCCCATCTGGCGATGTCGCACACTATACGGTGGGGTATGTGCTTGATGCCCTCGACGGACAAGGAGAAGACTTCAGCCAACCACAGTGGGACGAACTCCAAGCCTATCTTTCCGAGAGCCGTTCTAAGGGTTTCGCGGCCACGCGCCTAACCGACATTTCTCTCTGAACAACACTCCCGAAGCGTCAAATAAATACTAAAAAAACGCTACAAAACCACTAAATCAAGCAAATACGCCTTGCGGTTTAAAAGGAAAACATAAATTTGCCGCGCAAACTTGCGGTGTTTTCTCGCGCCACGCGCACCACGCGCCGCAGAAATCTGCTACTTATGAAACTTAGCCCCCGCTTCGTGCTCTTCGGTGTTCTCGTCGCATTCCTTGCCCTCGCCCCGCTCAGTGCCGCTGCGCAACGCGAAAAGAAAGGCAACAGCGACGGGCTGCCCACACCCGTCGTCAATTCTATGCCCGACGAGCCCTCCGCTGAAGCCCCCCACGATGCACCAACAGGCGACAGCCGTTTTATCTCCCTGAACGACCCCACACCACAGGTGGTACACCCACGAGGCAACATCAACAGCCTCTACGCCGAGGGCATTGACATCTCCCACCACCAACACCACATAGACTGGGATCAAGTGGCTACAGAGCCTATCTCGTATGTATATATCAAAGCCACCGAAGGCCGCGGCTTTGTGGACGAACGCTATCAACGCAACGTGAGCGAGGCACACCGCATAGGGCTGAGCGTAGGCAGTTACCACTTCTACCGTCCAAACGTGGACTGGCAAGAACAGTTCGTCAATATGATAAGCATCGTGAAGGTGGAAGAGCAAGACCTCGTGCCGCTTATCGACGTAGAAGACCGTGGACGTGTCAGCGAGAGCAAGTTTATCGGCGACCTCAAACTCTTTGTCGAAGCCGTAGAACGCCACTATGGGAAACGTCCGCTCATCTATAGCGGCCAGAACTTCTACAACAAATACCTCTCGGGGCATTTCCCCCACCACCAGTTTATGATAGCCCGCTACAACAGCGACCGCCCCTATCTTGCCGACGGAAAGAACTACATCATCTGGCAATACTCCGAGCAAGGCCGCGTGCCGGGCATTCGCACCAACGTTGACCGCTCACGCATCATCGGCGACTTCTCACTGCGCGAACTCGGTATGTAGTTCGTGAGAAGCCCACAGGATATTCCCTACAGCATTTAGCCCTGAAAGCACTTACCATTGCTCTCAGGGCTAAACCTTGTAATAACTTATGCCGAATACTTACGCGGCAGGCGCAGTAAGATAGCCGCAAGAGCCACAAGAGCCGTGAGCATCGGGTAACACAAGGCGGGTATTATCTCCATAGGACTCACCGCTGCGAGGCCCGCCGCCATAAGGAGTTGTGCGCCATAAGGCAACAGACCTTGCACAGCACACGAGAAAGTGTCGAGAATAGAAGCACTCTTACGCTTATCTACACCGTAGCGCTCAGCGATGTCGTTGCTGATGCGCCCCACGGAGAGGATAGCCACGGTGTTGTTGGCCGTACAGAGATTTGTAAGGCTCACAAGTGCCGCAATCGTCAGTTCAGCACCGCGGGCAGAGCGCACACGCCGCGTCAAGCGGTGGATAAGATAGGTGATGCCACCGCCCTGACGTATTATCTCAAGCAAGCCCCCCGCTAAGAGCGACACCACGATAAGTTCGCCCATCGAAGCGATGCCGGCGGTGGTCTCTGCCATCCACCCAGCCGTGGTAAACGCCCCCGTGAACAGCCCCGCCACACCAGTAGCCACGTTGCCCACAAGCAACACGCCCAACACATTCATACCGCCCATAGCCAGCGCGATGACGAGCAGATACGGCAACACACGAAGCCACGTAGAAAACGTTACCGCCGTTGTTGAGACGACATAAGCGTGTCCTTGGCCGAGGAACAGGTAGATAGCCAATGTAAAAATCGCAGCCGGCAATACGATGCGCACATTCACACGAAACTTATCGCTTAACCGGCAACCCTGAGTACGCGTAGCCACAATCGTTGTGTCGCTGATAAAACTCAAGTTGTCGCCAAAAAAGGCACCACCCACCGCAGCCGCCGTGAGGACAGCCACCGAGAGGCCGCTGGGCATCGCCAGCCCCGCAGCCACAGGCACAACAGCCGCTATGGTACCCACGCTCGTGCCGATGCCAAACGACACGATACACGCCGCCAAGAACACCCCCGCTAATAGCATTGACGGCGGAAGAACGGTCAACGTCAGCGTCACAGCAGCATCCACAGCCCCCGTAGCCTTCGCCGAGGCCGCAAAACCACCGGCCAGCACAAAGATCCAAACCATCAACAACAAATCTGAAGCCCCCGCGCCATGAGCAAAACAACTCAAACGCGTTTCCAATGGTAAGCCACGCAGCGTAAGTAACGAGTAGCAAGCCGTGAGCACAAACACAATGAGCACTGGAGCCTGCGACAAGCCGCCGCACAGCCACCCTAACGCCACAAACAGGAATGCCATCACTGCCAACGGGCTCAAAGCAAAAAGACCATGCCTGCGCGGTTTGCGACGCAGAGGAGAATAAAGGGGCGAAGCCATAGGGGGAACACTTTTTTTTTTGGAAGGAGTTGAACAATTTGCCAAACGTCATAAACGGCACGTGTGGCTTGCTGTATTTTTCCCAGAGCACACAGAAAAAAATTCGGGAGCCACGAAAGAACCGCCATATCGGCACAAAAATAAGGAAAAACGCCGTTAGGCTTTGCCTTGTCGGTGTTTTTCTGTTTCTTTGCCTATTCTAATCCTCCCCAGAGTTATGGAAAACCAAACATTCCACATTCCTTTCCTGCGCATAACGGACGAGGAGTTCAACGAGGCCGACCACCGCCTTGTAGAAGCCGCCAAGACCGCCACAGATACGAGTTATGCCCCCTATTCGCACTTTCGTGTGGGTGCCGCCGTACTTCTTGAAAACGGAGAAATCGTCAGCGGCAGCAACCAAGAGAATGCCGCCACACCCAACGGCATCTGCGCCGAGCGGTGCGCCATATTCTACGCCGGAGCACGCTTTCCCGACATAGCCGTAAAAGCCATCGCCATCGCCGCACGCGACACAAGCGGGCTGTTCACCCAGCGGCCTATCTCGCCCTGCGGGATGTGTCGGCAGGTATTGGCCGAAACCGAGCACCGACACGGAAAACCTATGCGCATATTGCTCTACGGTGCCTCTACGTCATATATCTTCGAGGGTATGAACACCTTGTTGCCCTTCTGTTTCGATGAAAGTTTTCTATAAGTCCACAGTACTCACTATGACTCACCCACCCCTTCGCGCCGTTGTCGCACGCCTTATGCTCGTCATCGCGCTGTGGCTCACGATACCCGCATTACTCACCGCACAAACCGCCTATATACAGCACACCGTGGAGCAACAAGAGACACTCTACGGCATAGCACGACGCTTCGGCACTACTATCGGCGAAATACTCGCCGCCAACCCCGGACTGACCACCAACAACCTGCAACGTGGACAAGTGATACGCATCCCCACCACGCCCGAGGCCGCCACGTCACCCACCCCCGCCGCACCTCAGACAGCCTCCACGCTTTATCACACCGTAGAACAAGGCGAAACCATTTGGGGCATCGCCCATCGCTACGGCATAACGCCCGAAACACTGCGGCAGGCCAACCCCGGTATGGAACGTCCCGACTACGTGTTGCCCGTCGGTGCGCGCATAAGAATACCCAGCAGCAACACCGCCGCACAGCAAGCCCCCATAACACGTGGCGTGCGCGTGGCCATCGTTTTACCACTCAAAGCCGAACGCCCCGAGGTGGCACGTTGCACTGAGTTCTATCGCGGACTATTGATTGCCGCAGAAGAAGTAAAACAAACAGGTTGCAACGTCACCATCTACGCCTACGAAGAAAACCCCGACGACGGCACACTATCCGACCTACAGAGCAAACTACGCACCAACCCCGTTGACATCATCTACGGGCCGCTCTATCCCAACCACTTCCCCCTGCTCGCCGACTACGCCCGGCGCAACGGCGTACGGCTCATTGTGCCTTTTAGCAGCAAGGTGAGCGAGGTGGAACGCAACGCCGCGGTCTATGTGGTAAACACCCCCGAAACATATCGCAACCGAGCCGCCGCAGAGGTGATAGCCCGACAGTTTGGCAGCACACACATCGTCGTACTCCACACCCCCTCGCACAACGAAACCAACTTCGTCAGCCAACTGCTTGCAAAAGCCACACGCCAAGGAGCCACACACAGCGCACTGCCCGTCAACTTCACCAGCGAGCAAATCCTTAGCCTCTTCGCCAATCACGACCGCGTACTCTTCGTGCCAGACGGAAGCCAAGAAGACGACTATCGCGCAGCACTACAACGCCTCGACCGGCTGCGCAGCGATATGCCACTGCTCAATACCAGCCTGCTCGCCTACCCCGACTGGCAGAAGTATCAAGACACCGACCGTATGACGTGGTACGCCTGCGACACGTACCTCTTCTGCCCCGCTTTCTTTAATCCCTACGACGACGACGTAAAAGTGTTCGTGAGAAAATACCGCGACCGCTACCACACCGACCTACTACCCTACTACCCACGCTACGGCGCGCTCGGCTACGACGTTGGACTACAAACTATGGCCGCCTTCATTAGCTATGGCGACGAATACCACGGGCAGGAACACCACGGGACTAATGCTGTGCAAACCCACCTGCGCTTCACCAAAGCCAACCCACAAGGTGGATACGTCCACACGAACATCTACCTGCTCCATTTCCAAAAGGCACGCACCATCACCACCATCGGGGTGAGGAACTAAAAAAGAGTACCAAAGGCACTCTTGGACTATTCAGGGGGTAACAGGCATCGCCTGCGGCCTACGATAGACGTGTATCTTAGTAGGATAAGATAGGAACAGTCGCGAAAGCGTTTAGCCCACGACCATCGTTCCCGCCTCTTTCTCACACAGTGCTTCAGCCGACTTAATAATAACGCGCGCCACACCGCTATCCACCGCGGCCAGGGCGTTATTGATTTTTGGTAGCATACCTGCAGCCACCACGCCCTCTGCTTTTAGGCGGGCGAAGTCGGCACGGGTGATACGAGGAATGACGCTTGTAGTATCATCGATGTTTTGAAGCACACCATTTTTCTCAAAACAAAACACCAACTCCGTAGGTTGCCTCTGCGCCAGAGCCGTGGCAATGGCCGAGGCTATGCTGTCGGCATTGGTATTGAGGAGCTGGCCTTGCCCATCGTGGGTGATGGCACAAAACACGGGTACTATGCCCTGCTGCGTGAGTGAAAGGATAAAAGCGGCATCTACGCCATCTACCGGAATATCGCCCACGAAACCGAAATCTATTGGTACGGGACTACGTCTGACAGAGCGCACCGCGCAAGCATCCGCCCCGCAGAGTCCTACGGCACGCAGCCCACGAGCAGCAAGGCCAGCCACAATGCGTTTGTTGGTTAAACCGGCGTAAACCATAGTGGCCACGTCAAGGGTGGCCGCGTCGGTGATGCGACGGCCTTCTACCATCCGTGTCTCTATGCCGAGACGTTCGCAGAGGCGCGTGGCCAACTTCCCACCTCCGTGTACGAGCACCTTTTCCCCTTCTAATTTTGCAAAGGCGGTGAGAAACGTCTGCAGTGCATCGGGGGAGTCAATGACGTTGCCGCCTATCTTCACTACGGTAAGCATCTGTGTGTGTGCGTGTGGGGGTTAGGATAAGGCTTCCACCATACGTTTCAGCACCACCGTTGCCGAGATCTCTCGGTTGGCGGCTTCGGGGATAACAAGGCTGCGCGGACTTTCTATCACGTCGTCGGTGACAATCATATTGCGGCGCACGGGCAGACAGTGCATAAAAGCAGCGTCATTGGTAAGTGCCATCTTTTCTTGGCTGACTGTCCACGATAGGTCTTTCGACAACACTTGACCATAATGCGGCGCGCGATACGCGGCCCAATTCTTGGCATAGACGAAGTCGGCACCCTGGAGTGCCTCGTCTTGGTCGTAGGTGATACGTGCGCCGCGTGAGAAATCCTCGCAGAGCTCGTAGCCCTCGGGATGTGCGATAGTAAGGTCGTAGCCCGCCGCCACCATCCACTCGGCAAAACTGTTAGGTACAGCCTGTGGCAAGGCTTTAGGATGTGGAGCCCAGGTAAGTACCACCTTTGGCTTGGCGGTGCGTTTGTGTTCTTCGATAGTGATGAGGTCGGCAAAGGCTTGAAGGGGGTGCACCGTGGCACTCTCCATACTAAACACGGGGCGTCCGCTGTGTTGAATAAACTGCTGCAGGATGCGCTCAGAATAATCGTCGTCGCGGTTTTCAAAACGTGCAAAGGTGCGCACACCGATAACATCGCAGTAGCTACCCATCACAGGCACTGCCTCAAGCAGGTGCTCGCTTTTGTCGCCGTCCATTATCACGCCGCGCTCGGTTTCAAGCTTCCACGCGCCTTGGTTCACGTCGAGTACAATGACGTTCATACCGAGGTTCATCGCTGCTTTCTGCGTACTGAGGCGGGTGCGCAGGCTGTTGTTGAAAAAAATGAGCAGTGCCGTCTTGTTGCGCCCGATTGTATCATAGGCAAAACGGTTGGCCTTGATATGCTGCGCCTCTTGCAGCGCGCCTTGCAAATCGCCGAGGTCGGCGGGGTGGAGGAAAGTTCTCATTGTAAGGGAGGAGGTAAATATCTGTTTATATGAAAAAAGAGAGTACGCAGGGCTTTATGCAAGAACGGCGGTTAAGGCGTTGATGCACTCATCGGCATGTATAGGCATCGCTGTAAGAGCAGGAAGCAGACGAATGGTGCTTGCTCCGGCACCGCCGGTGAAGACGTGTTGCTCAAACACCAGACGGCGACGAAGGTCGGCGGCACTTCCCTCAACGTCAAAACCTATCATCAAGCCACGACCTCGTAGCTGACTAACACCGCGTAACGTCTTGAGCTTCTCCATAAGATAGTCGCCCGTCATAGCAGCGTTTTCTATCAGCCCCTCGGCCTCAATGACCTCCAGCACCGCCAATGCTGCGGCACAAGCGAGGTGGTTGCCGCCAAAGGTAGTGCCGAGTTGTCCGCTCCAGGCTTCTATATGCGGGGCGATAAGCACACCACCAATGGGAAAGCCTCCGCCCATTCCCTTTGCCATAGTAATAAGGTCTGGGCGTATGTCGGCAAACTGATGGGCAAAGAAACGCCCGGTACGTCCATAGCCGCTTTGCACCTCGTCGAGGATTAGGCAGGTGCCAGTATCGGTACATACCTGGCGAAGTGCTTGCAGGAAAGCATCGCCCGGCTCGCGAATGCCGGCCACACCTTGTATGCCTTCTACTATTACGGCACAGTATTGCCTTGAGGCCAACTCACGGCACACGGCTTCGGTATCGCCCAGAGGGACGAACGTTACCTTGTCGGTGACATTGAACGGCGCGTTGATGCGCGGGTTGTCCGTCACCGCTACTGCACCGCTCGTGCGTCCGTGGAAAGCCCCCGAGAAAGCCAGCACGCGCGTACGTCCGGTGTGGAACGAGGCCACTTTGAGTGCGTTTTCGTTGGCCTCGGCTCCGCTATTGACGAGGAACAGTTGGTAGCTGTCGTAGCCGCTGACGCGTCCGAGCAAGTTGGCCAGACGTTGCTGCAAAGAGTTTTCTACGCTGTTGGAATAAAAACCGAGTTTGCCCACCTGTCTGCTCACCGCCTCCACATAATGCGGATGGGCGTGGCCGATACTAATCACAGCGTGGCCGCCGTAAAAATCAAGATAGCGTGTGCCGTTGGCATCGAACACATAATTGCCTTTGCCGCTCACGGGTTCCACTGGATAGAGCGGATAAACAGGATAAAGAGTCATTCGGGAGGAAGATAAAAGGGTTAAAAGCCACTGCCCTTGAGCCGGAGTCCGCACGACTCGTCAAGGCCGAAGAGTAGGTTCATATTCTGCACGGCTTGTCCGCTGGCACCTTTTAGCAGGTTGTCAATGCAACTCACCACATGCAGATAGCCGCGATGCACCTCTACTGAGAGGAGAGCCTTGTTGGTGTTGACCACTTGCTTGAGGTTGATAGGCTTCTGGCTCACGACAGTAAAAGAAGCCTCGTGGTAAAAGTCGCAAAAGATGGCACGCGCCTCGTCCTCGTGAAGTTCGGTGCGCGTATATACGCTGGCAAGGATACCGCGCGCAAAGTCGCCGCGCAGCGGCACGAAGTTTATCGTGGGTTGTGTGCCTTGTAGCAATCCGAGGTTGCGCCCTATCTCTAAGAGGTGTTGGTGCTCAAAGGGTTTATACACGCTGAGGTTATCGGTGCGCCAACTGAAGTGCGTGGTGGCTCCGGGCTTAACGCCCGCGCCGGTACTGCCGGTGATTGCCGTGATGTGTACCTCGCTCTGTAACTGCCGGCCGGCCGCCAAGGGCAGCAGAGCCAACTGAATAGCCGTAGCGAAGCAACCAGGATTGGCCACGAGACGGGCTTGTCGGATACGCTCGCGCTGCCACTCGGGCAGTCCATAGACGTAGCCGCACGTTTCATCGCGGAAGTCCTGCGCGAGGTCTATCACACGCAGTCCGCGAGGCATTTCATTCGCCTCCCAAAAGGCGCGGCTCCGGCCGTGTCCCATACAAAGAAACAGCACATCAACACTTTCCAAGTCGGCGCAGTCGGTGAAACACAGCGAGGTGTCGCCCACTAAGTTTTCGTGCACCTCGGCCACCGGCAACCCTGCTTGGCTCGTACTCTGCACAAAGGCTATCTCTGCGTGAGGGTGTCCCAATAGCAAGCGCAACAGTTCGCCCGCCGTGTAGCCCGCGCCGCCTATGATGCCTGCACGAATCATACCTCCTCGGGCTTACCGGCGTGTTGCTGCACGCCGTAGTAAATCTTCATCGGCGTGGCCATCATCTTGATAAATCCTTTCACATCGTCGGGTGTCCACGCTTTCATCACCTCGCCGTACTCGCCGAAGTCGTTGTTCATCAAATCGTGCTTTGAGCGCACACCCACGAGTTGGTAGGTATAGGGGCGAAGCGTGAGAACTACTTCACCGGTGACGTTGCGCTGGGAATGTTCTAAGAATTTCTCCATATCGCGCATCACGGGGTCAAGATACTGCGCCTCGTGGAGGAACATACCGTACCACGTTCCGAGCTGGTCTTTCCAATAGGCTTGCCACTTGGTGAGGGTGTGTTTCTCAAGCATCTTGTGGGCGGCGATGATAACAATGGGTGCTGCGGCCTCAAAGCCCACACGTCCTTTAATGCCTACGATGGTGTCGCCGATATGCATATCGCGGCCTATGGCATAGCGCGAGGCGATGGCTTCCACGGCACGTATGGCGGCCACCTTATCGGCGAACGCCTCACCGTTGACGCTGCTGAGCTCGCCCTGCTCAAAGCCTAAGGTAAGCGTCTCCGTGCCTGTTTCTGTCAAGGGGGAGGGGTAGGCCTCCTCGGGGAGGGTTTGGTCGCTATGTAGTGTTTCCTTGCCGCCGACGCTTGTGCCCCAAAGACCTTTGTTTATAGAATACTCCAACTTGGTGAAGTCGGCCTCAAAGCCGTGTTCGCGCAGGTAATTTATTTCGTATTCACGCGTCAGGGCAAGATCGCGCGTCGGGGTGATAATCTCTATCTCGGGTGCAAGTACTTGAAACGTAAGGTCAAAGCGCACCTGGTCGTTGCCGGCACCCGTGGAGCCGTGTGCCACATAGTCTGCCCCGATTTGCTTGGCATACTGAATGGTGGCAATGGCTTGAAAGATGCGTTCTGAGCTAACGCTGATGGGGTACGTGCCGCCGCGAAGCACATTGCCATAAACCATAAAGCGTATGCTACGTTGGTAGTAGTCGTGCGTGATATCGAGTGTGGCGTGGCGCACGGCTCCCAGAGCCAAGGCGCGCTGCTCTATGCGAGCTAATTCATCGGTTGAGAAACCGCCGGTGTTAGCGATGGCGGTATAGACATCAAATCCCTTTTCCTCCGTGAGGTACTTCACGGCGAAAGAGGTGTCAAGGCCGCCGCTGAAGGCGAGTACTACTTTCTTTTTAGACATTGTGATTGAAACGTTTTTTTAAGATTATTTCTTCCTGAGGCTTAGGTTCTTAAACCAATTAGCGGCTGCCATAACATACGGTGTCAGGCCACCGCGCTGCGTGGTTTGCTGCGTCTCGGTGGCAGCGGGGTCGAAGAGCATACCGGTACAAAGACATTTGTCGCGGTGGGTACGCACCAAAATATCGTAGTTGGTGCAGCCCTCACAGCCCTTCCAGTATTCATCGTCTTGTGTGAGTTCGCTGAAGGTAACTGGCTTGTAGCCCAACTTCGTGTTGAGTTTCATCACGGCAAGCGAGGTAGTGATGCTGAAAATCTTGGCTTGTGGAAACTTGGTGCGCGCCAGTCGGAACGTCTCTTGCTTGATACGCGTGGCGATGCCTCTGCCACGGTATTCGGGGTCAACAATAAGGCCGCTGGTAGCCACGAAATCGCCGTGGCTCCACGTCTCGATGTAACTAAACCCTACGATGCGGTCGCCGTCGAGTGCCACAACGGCTTTGCCCGTCTCCATCTTCTCGCTGACATATTCGGGTGTGCGACGAGCAATGCCCGTGCCGCGCTGCTGCGCACTCTCAAAGATAAGCGTACAAATCTTCTCAGCAAAATGCGTGTCGGCGGAGGTGGCATCACGCACTACGATATTGTTCTCGTTGTTCATCGTTATAGATTTGATTTGCGGCAAATGTAACAAAACAGAGCGTATTACTTAACTCCTCTCAGCTTGCAACGCACGTTAATGTATCAGGTGTGCGCAAAAAAGCGGCGTTTTGTTTCCTTTTGATAGCAAAAGGGGCGTGAAAGGCCGCTTTTTGTCTTATGATGCTGTTCTTTGGTGTGTGCCTACTGCATACGTAGCATAGCATCGCGCTCTTCGCCTGTCGTTTGGCTACGATAGGTAATCGGTGTGCCGTCGGGACTGAAATTGAAGAGGCTTTGTGTGAGTGCGGCACGCATATCCACGTTGCCCACACGCTCTCCGCGCACTGCCACAATAGTGTCGCCGCTTCGTATGCCACTCCCGCCGTCGTCCCAAACGATCCCCGCCACCAGTTGGCCATTCATTACGGTGACAACGATGTTCCACTCGGGCTCATAGACATCGGACACCACGGCGGGCTCGTGGGGCTGGAAGTAGAAGAAGCCATCAGCGTAGTCCAACACCACATCGCCAAAGCGCAACAACGGCGAGCCGATGCGCGAATCGGGGGCATCGGTAGTTATCGTCGTGGCACGCGCGAAGCGTGCAGCACCGACGGAAAAGGTGGGTATCAGCACGCGCCACTTCTCCGACGCTTGTTCTACTCCCGCCGCGCCGGCAGAGAGTATGCCTACGCCGTGAGCCACTATGTGAAGCGAAGCGGTGTCGGCAACCATACGCCGAAAAGAAGAGACACTCATCTCATAAAGGCTCTCGGCACCAGTATCGAACATCACGGTGTCCACCTGCGCACCTACCCTGACGGGCAAGAGCGGCACATAACTGTCGGCAAGCATTTCTGTGCAATAGTTGTAGTCCAGCCCGAGGCTGTCGCGCTCATCGGTAAGGATAAAGAGGCTGCGGCGGCTATCAAACTTCACAATGCCTTGTCGCATAAGGTTGTAGCCCACAATGCCATCAACCCCCATTTGCTCTACGATGTTGCCGGGCTCAAGCACTACGGCTTGCAACTGCATAAACGACACTCCGCCGACGACTAAACGGCTGAGCGTTGTCATTTGTACGCTCACCATTTGTCCGTTGGAGTCGCTAAAACGCATCGCCTCGCCGAGGCCCACACCAGCACGCTGTGCGAACGAGGAGGTAAGCGTGCAAGGCGCTCCGGTGTCGAGGAGGAACTTACCCGTTTGCCCGCCTATGCTGGCTTGTACAATCATCTTGCCTCCCTCAAAGCGATAAGGTGCTGCCATATAGAAAGCACGGGCGGGAGAAACAAGACTGGCAACGAACAGTAAGAGCATCGCCGCCCGCAGAGTGGATTTCATAACGTTCATAGTACGAGGAATGATTAACCTTTCAAGTCTGAGATTTTTTTCAAGCCGTCTGAAAAAAAATTTCAAGCCGTCTGAAAAAAAATTTCAAGCCGTCTGAAAAAAAATTTCAAGCCGTCCGGAAAAAATTTCTAAGCACTTGAAAAAAATTTCTAAGCACTTGAAAAAAATTTCAAGCCGTCTGAAAAAAAATTTCAAGCCGTCCGGAAAAAAATTTCAAGGGGCTTGAAATTATGTGAACAGACTATCGCGTATGGATAACGACAGTTAGGTATCTATTGCTCAACAATGTTGTGTACCTGCTCAAGGAGTTGTGCTGGCGACTGGAATCCTACGATGCGTCCGCGCTCATTGCCGTCGGCATCGAGGACAATCATTGTGGGATAGGCATCAACGCCCCATCGTTTGGCCAGTTCCACACCTTCTCCGTTTTCCATATCTATCTGTATGCTCACGAAGTGGGTGTTGAAGAAGTCGCCCACCGCCTTGTCGGGGAATGTTTGTCGGGTGAGCATCTTGCACGGCCCGCACCAGGTGGTGTAGCAGTCCACGAAGAGCAGTTTGCTCTCAGCCTTGGCTCGTGCTAAGGCTGCCTCGTAGCCGCCTGTGGTAAACATTATGCCTTCCTGCCCGGCCTGTGGATGCTCCAACGCATCGGCAATCTCTTGGTAGGCTCGTCCGTAGCTGCTTCGCACTTCTTTATAACGTGCCTCGCGCTCTCTATAGTAGGCCACCACTGCTGCGCGGTCGGTTTCGTTAAGGTCGGAGAACTTCATAGAGATCTCCACCATGGTACGCAGCTGGATGTCCTGCAACAGAGGAAACGTGGCAAGGAGTTTCTGATAGTCGTGTGCTGCGTTGGCCTTGGCTATATCGTAGATGGTATAGCACACCAGCGTGTCGGGCAAGGCGGCACTCTGCATAGCGATATAGGTGTCGGTGAGGTCGCCGGGGCTGGTGATACGCCCGGCTGTCATCTCGCTGAAAATCTCGGAGGCATAGACCTGCGAGAGGAGTGTGTTGACCGCGTCGGCTCCCACGCTCTTGTCGAACTTAGCGCGGTTGGCAACGACAAACTTAAACATATCGGACTGCGACCCCTTGCCGGCGAAGCGTTTTACGATAAACCAGTTTTCTTTCTTCGGATAGTCGGCGGGTGTGAGCATTGCGAAATACTGCGGCAGGACAATCTGGAAGAGGCTGTCTTGCCCGGCATCGTTGAGTGCTGTGACGTAGGCTTGCAACAGGCGCTTTGAGCGGTCGCCATTGTTGTAGGCCTCGGTAGTGCCTCGGAGGGAGGTCTTGGGGCTAAGGGCAGCTGCCACCTTCTCCTGAAAGGCGGGGAGTTCTGAGCCTCCTACGATGCGATGCACCACCTCTCCCCTCTCATCAAGCACCAAATAGTGTGCCCACGTGCTGATACCGTAGCGCTCGGCGACGTAGCGGTTGGCAACGACATCAATGAAGAGGCAGACGAAATTCTTGTCCATCCACTTACAAAAGGCCTCGTTGCTGAAAACCATCTTGTTCATTCCGTGGCACGGGCGGGCGAAGTCGGCAAAAGCATTAAAGAAGATAGGTTTTTTTGTTTCGCGTGAAAGGCGTAGCGCGTCCTCAAGAGTATAAACGTAGTTCATCTTGACGAGCTGTGCCAACGAGTCGCCATCGGCGTAAGTGCTCGGTCCTTGCTGGGCTTTCACGGGACAAACACCGGCAGAAAAGGAGAGCATCAACGCAGCAAGGGCGCAAAGTATTGTCTTTTTCATCTGTGAGTTTGCTTTCTTTGGGGGCTTAGAATACAACCTTACGTCCACCTACAATATACAAGCATCCACGCTGCGGCTTGTTTACGCGACGGCCTTGTAGGTCGTAATAGACCGTAGCGGACGGCGCGGGTTGTAACGTAACATTTGCTATCGCTGTGGGAGTTACTACTGCAAGAGGTGCGATGAATGCTGTGAGGAGGCTCTCTTGGAGTGAGGCATCGGTGAAACGCAGGTTGCGAAATACCACCTGTGCCTCCGTGTCGGTGAGTGCCGTACTGGCCGTGAGCGTGAGTGTAAAGAGTGCTCCGTCGGAGCCGAGGATGGAGGTATTGTTGGCGTTATAGGCTACCACGCGGATCGTTCCATCGCTGCGCGTTGAGGCGGTGACGGTGTGGTCGCTTAAACGACTGGTGGGTACGAGCGAGCTCTCTTTGAGCCCTACACCATCGGGTACAGCGAGGTCGGCTTGGAACGTCACAAATTCTGAGGCATTAGCGAGCGACACGGTGATTGTCCACTCCTGGCCGGGAGTGACGGCGACAGCCTCTGCCGACAACGTATTTTGGGCCTGTGTGGCAAAAGCACTGACGGCAACCACAAGGGAGAGAATTATTCTTTTCATTGCTAAAACGTTTGTTTTTTGTTTGTGTGTGTGGGCTATAAATCAGTAATTGAAGTTTCGGGAGTGGTGAACGCCCTGAGCGGGCTGCAAATTATTCGCCCGAGGCTGCACCGTGTATGCAACACATACGATACTGAAACGTTCACTTTACTTCTAAAACTTCTGTGATAAATTCATAGAACACAGCCTTAGGCTTTCTATGTCTATCGCTTAAAACACTACTTTCTTACCATTCACGATATAGATGCCGCCTTGTTGCAACGTGGTGACGCGACGGCCTTGGAGGTCGTACACCTCGGAGGAGGCGACGGCTTGTGCTGCACGGCCTTGAAGGAGCTGTATCGACGTGGCTTCATCGGGCATATGGAAGCGAACGGAAACGCTGTTAAGGCGATTGTCCTCTGCCTCGTCGTCAACAAGCATAGCGTTGGTTATGCTGACGATACGTGTGTCTTCGGCTATCATCTCATCGGCTATGAGGTTGAGTTGTAGCGAGAGGATACCAACGGGCATCGTGTTGTTGGCTGCGGCATAGAAGCTCACGCGATAGTGGCGGTCGTCGAGGCGAGACGTAGCCGAGGAATAGCCGTTTAACTCCTCGGGGAGGCTAACGCCAAGTAGTTGCATTCCCTCGGGTACAACAACGTCGAACTGCAACGCGCTATAACTACCCTCGGCAATGGCAAGCGAGAGCGGCATCTGCGCTTCTTCGCCCACGGAGGCCACAAACGTGGCGGGACGCAGGGCGGCCTCGGCAGAGGGCAAACGCAACTGACGAGTAGAACTACTACGTTGCTCCATCACCATACGTATTACGGCGGCGGCATCTTTCATCGTGACGAGGCTGTTGCCATCGGTGTCGGCCTGACGTATCTCAAAGTTGTCGTTCACTATGCCCAACACGTGATTGATGATGCACACCACGTCGGCAGTAGTGATATAGCCATCGCCGTTGGCATCGCCGTTTCCGGGGGCTTCGGCCTGCTCTTCATCCGAGAGGTCGTAGGCGGTGAGGTTGTTGAATATATAGTTGGCACGGGTGGTGAGCCATGTCTTGGAGTTTGCCGTTTGTGTAGCATAGTTCGTGCCGTCAGTCCATTTTGAAGCGTTATGAACAAAGGAGGGATTGACATAGTTGTAGTAGTCGTCGCAATACTCTACGAGCTCTTCCAGCCCGCCCTCGGTCATAAACTGATGCCACAAGGAATAATAAGCCTTTTGCACCTCCTCGCTGCCTCTAAGTAGCTGGCGGAAGAAAGGTGTGCCGCTACCGCTGGAGTTGAAGATGTCTTCTTCGGCTTTATTGATAAAATAGGTGTAAGAACCATCGTAGCCGTATGCCCAGTCAAAGTCCCACACGGGGCCAAACACATAGGGCGACTCGTAGTTGAGCGTGAAGCCGTCAAGACCGTCGGAGGCCAAGGCGTGCTCGTTGTAGAGGAACCAACTCTTCGGGTGCTTAAGTTCTTGGTTGCGACTCAAATCGGTGACAAACATAGCCCGCACGAACGCATCAATGTCTATCCAACTCTCAAAGTCGTCGTTGTTATACACGGCATAGGTAAACTCACGCCAGTGTTGTAGTATAGCGTTGAGCATATTGGTGCGGGTGGTTTCATCGACGATGTCCTCCAAGTCGGGCTCGTGTATCTTGGTATAAATACGATAGGCATTGTCGGTGTAATAGGTCTCATCGGTATAGGTGTCGAGCTCAAGCATAAAAGCCTCGCTCTCATCGGCCAAATCAATGCTGTTGTTGGAGAAGCCTACCTTCTCAGTGAAATTGTAGCTACCGCGATACTCTCCGTTGATATAGAGCTCGACGGGTACGATGTGGTTGCACCCTACGCTCTGTACCATATCGGCCATCTTCATTGCGAGGGCATTCGTGGTCATAGAGCCGGTCTGCTTGTTGGCTAAGAGAACCCAACTCTTACCTTTCTTGAGGTTGAAAACTTTTTGTTTGGTATCAAACTTCAAGCGATAGGGATTTTTGCTACCAGTAAGGTTTGTGCTCCAACTGCTGTTACCGCGTCCTTTGATGTTTACCGCCGTTTCGGGGAAGTCGGGATAGACACCGGCTCCGTCAATGCGGATAGTAGCGGTGACGTAGCTGGCCTTGGTTATGTTGCTTATCGTAGCTCCACCATCCAAGGTGATATACACCACCGGCACATTGTACTGATAGTTGGGGTTGTCGGTGGCCCAGTCAACGTGTACGGTATATTTCCGGCCATAAGGCACCCACTCGTAGGTAGCGTCCTCCGTGGCACTAACAAGCACTACGGGGTTATCGGCATCCGACACATCAATAATATCGGCAGTGCCGGCGGTAGAGGTGTACATCTTGTAAGCGCGCGGAGCAACGGTATATATAATGTCGTGGTCAAAACGCATACGCGTCTTCTTGCTTACCTGTTCCACACCATTTACATAAACCGTAGCATCCTCGGAGGAGGTATTGAACGAAGCCGTGAGACGCTTACCGATGGCGGAGCCTACGGTAAGGTTGATATCTTCGGGAATGCCTATGGTGCCATCAGGAAGTATGGTTTCTTCTACAATAACATCAGCAGGCAACTGGTCGTTGTATTTGTTATTGAACTTATACGATATTAACGTCGGCAGGTCGGTCGGGGCATCGTTGCTGGCACTTACTACCTCAAGGGGCAGATAGGTGAATGTCTGGCCGTCGGTAGTTGTTACCACCAAGCCGCTCTCGGCATCGTCCGTGCGCGAGGCTATGTATTGCTCGGGGAAAGCGTCCAACGCCCCACTCGATTGAAGCACGTAGAACACCTCGCCCGTAGGTTCGCTCGCGGTAGGTTCATATACCGTAATTGTACAGGTCTGACTGATATGTGAGCCATCGCGCGTGGTAGCGGTTATCGTAGCAGTGCCGATACCCGTGGCCGTCAAGGTGCCATCGGTAGCAACACTGACGACAGCACTATTGTTTGTCGTCCAAGCCAAGCGCTGATTAGTGGCATCGGTGGGAAGTATCGTGGTAGGTAACTTGTAGCTCTTGCCTACAGGCATACGAATGGCTGTGCTGCCCAACGTCAGGTCGGTGATGCGAATGGCATCGGTATTGGCCTCCACCAGTTCAAACTGGCTTCCTTCGTCGTCAATAGCGGTATAGAGCAACACCGTGCTACCTGCTGCTTGTTGTGGCGCAGCACAGAGATAATAAGTTGTGTCGTAGGAATAGCCACCAGGCCCAAAACTACCGCCACTACGCACAGAGACCTTGAAAACATAAATCCCTTCTTTGCGTTCCTCGGGAGTGAAATAGGTGGGCGTAGCACTAAACGTGAAGTTCAGCGAACTACTGCCATAATATGACATAGTGGTGTTCACATAGAGATACTGCTGCTTTCCTATGTTATAGAAAGCCACTTCCCCGCTGGCATTAGTTATCACACGCCACTGGTTGTTCTCATTCGCCTCGTCCATATCCTCGCGAAAGGCATCATTGGCACAAGTGCGCGAGGCGTTAGAGAAACCTGCCACAACGGGCGCAGTGGTTATCACCTCGGGGTTGTAAACAATATAGCCGAAGTCGTTGACGTTGTGAATAACATAAACATTCCCGCTATCCCATATTGCATCGCTGGACTCATCAGTGCTGCCACTGTCTCCATCGCCCTCGGCATAAATGTACATACGGCCATTGTCACTAATCGCACCATCATAACACCCCATTAGATAGGTGCCATCGGTGCGCAGATTCCAATAGTAAGTAGGTGCTGCCACGCTTTGAATAGTGGCATAGGAGGAGTAGTTATTGATAGTCCAAAGTGCGTTGTCGTCCACATCGTCTTGAAGAGTCATATACTTCACAGTGGTACTACGCGTCTCCGTCCAAGCCAAATACTGACCCGTGGCGGCATTCTTAAACGTATAGCCAGAACCATTGTTCTGAATGTACCAATAACCATCAGTGGATACGCCTGCAGTGCCTGCTACGTAATAAAGTTCGCAGGAGGAATAGTGATTGCTGCCAAGTGCTAAGTATCCGTCGGTGTATGCACAAGAGATATAGTACTTCTTACCGCTCTCAAATGTAGTAACGGGCGTGGCGGCATTCAAGGCTGAAATACCCACAAGCAATAAACTAAAAGAAAGTAGAAAGTGCTTCATATTGATATAAATACATTTTACGTTTACGAAAGTCTTTCCTAAAAAAAGCGCACAAATATAAATAGAAAATGGAGTTTGTCAAAGTGTTACACTCCTTTCTACATTTTTTAACAAAAACAGATACCCCTTTTTTACTCTCACAGCCATTCCTTGGGAAAACGAATAACTCGCAGAACGCCCGCGTTAAGCAAAAGAGCAAAGCGAAGATTGCTTCAGCCTTGCCTTGGCGAGCAAACGTCTGTTGAAAATGAACGATAACCGCCGACCGCGCAATAAGTGGCCGCGATTATCATTTTTTTTCACGCCAGAGTTGGCTTGTTGTATATTGTTTCATATTTTTGCCACGCAAACCGATCCTGCCAACGCAGAAGCCTGCTAAGGGAGGGCGGGAAGCAAAACATATAAAAAAGGCGTTTACTTGACGCTTTGTTCTTGACTCTTCGAACTTCGCAACTTCTTAAAGTCGTCACAGGACAAGGCAACGGTAGATATCCCTATGTGGTATGATAGTAGTTGTCCTCCATATTATATATATAGGAGTACTTCATCGTATCAGCGTGGGCTTCTGCGTTGCTCGTTTCTGACGATATGGGCAATGCGAAGGCCTCGAAGAGTGGAACGGGTAACACGAGTTCCACGCTTTTTTATGCCCTCATCCCTACCTACAACAAAAAACGGCTCAGCGGATTTCCCCAGTTGATAAAGCCTGGGCTAATTAAGAATAAAGTGTA
>CALFJG010000018.1 GCA_937877625.1 uncultured Prevotellaceae bacterium | reverse complement strand
CTCGCCTGCAAAATTATTCCTTCTTGTATTGCTTACTGAAGAGGTCGGAATATGCGGTGGGTATTATTCTACAAGCACCAGTCGCAGTCCGATGCTTGAAGCCGGCATCACGGGTGCGAATTTCATACGCACGGTGAGTGGGCAATCGTCGGCATCTTTGTTGCAGTGTCCGCCGCGATATACGTGGTAGTCGCCCGTAGTGACGCAGGGGTCGGTTTGCTCGGCCTCGGTGTAGGGGGCGTAGCAGTCTTGCACCCACTCGGCCACATTGCCGCTCATATCGTATAGGCCGAGCTCGTTGGGGCTATAGATACCCACCGTAGCCGTGCGTCCCTCGTTGGGGTTGCCTGCGGCGTGGAAGTTAGCCACTTCGTCGGGGTCGTCGCTGCCGGCGAAGCGTGTGCCTTTACTCTTTGCACCGCCGCGAGCGGCATACTCCCATTCGGCCTCGGTGGGCAGGCGGAATTTGTGGCCTGTGAGTTGGCCGAGCTTTGCTACGAAAGCCTGGGTGTCGTTCCACGACACATTCTCCACGGGCTTCAGCGGGTCGTCGGTTTCGTGGGAGGGATTTTTACCCATCACGGTTTGCCAAATTTCTTGCGTCACTTCTATCTTGCAAATACTGAAATCGCCGACGGTGACTTTGTGTGCGGGTGTTTCGCTGATGTCGTCGTCGTGTGTGGAGCCGTTGGCATCGCCCATCTCAAAAGTACCGCCTTTTACTGGCACGAAGACGAGGGGTTGCAGGCTGTCGCTCACGGAGATTGCTACTTCACCATTGGCGGCCTCAAAAGGGCCAGAGGTGGCTGTGCTGTCGGCATCGGTGCCGCTGGTCTTGCCCGAGCCGCCACAAGCGGTGAGTGTCAGGGCGCATAGTGCGCCAAAGAGAATTTTTGTGATTTTCATAGGGTGATGGATTTTAGGAGTTTCTTTTTCTGGGGGTATTGTGGGGGAACGTTTAGCACTAAGAGTTTTAGGAAGAACATAGAAAAGACATTCCAACAGCCCTTAAATGCCACCAATGTCTATTGGTTGTTGCTTATTGTTGCTATGGCTTCGGCAATAGTGAGGAGTTGTTGTTTGCCAGTGCGCATATCTTTGAGGGTGAGTTTGTCTTCGGCAAGTTCGTTTTCGCCGATAAGGGCTACATAGGGTATGGCTTGAGCATTGGCATAACTCATTTGTTTTTTCATCTTAGCAGCGTCGGGGAACACCTCGGTGGCGATGCTTGCGGCGCGTGTTTGACGAGCATAACACAAGGCTTGCTCGGCTTCGCGCTGTCCGAAGTTGATGAATAGCAGTTGTGTGCCGTTGGTGGCCTTGGCGGGATAGGCATTGAGTTGGTTGAGTACGTCGTAGATGCGGTCGGCTCCGAAACTGATGCCTACGCCGCTAAGTCCAGGCAGGCCAAAGATACCTGTGAGATTGTCGTAGCGTCCGCCACCCGTGATGCTACCTATCTCTACGTCAAGGGCTTTTACCTCAAAGATGCAGCCCGTGTAGTAGTTCAGCCCGCGCGCTAAGGTGAGGTCAAGTTCCAATGTTGCTTGTGTGCCTCCGCTTTTGGCTATGAGTTCCAGCACGGTACGTACCTCGTCTATGCCTTTGAGTCCTACGTCGCTGTTGCTGAGTGTCTGCGCTATGGTGGCGAGTTTTTCTTCGTTGGTACCCGTGAGCGAGAGGATAGGTTGCAATTTATCTACTGCTGTTTGGCTCAGTCCGTTAGCGAGCAGTTCTGCGTTGACATTGTCACGGCCTATCTTGTCAAGCTTGTCGATAGCTACGGTGATGTCTGCAATGCGCTCGGGTTCGCCAATAACTTCAGCTATGCCGGCGAGGATCTTGCGATTATTGATTTTTATACATACACGAATGCCGAGGTGCTGAAATACCTCATCAATAATTTGCACCAGCTCCACTTCGCACAGCAGGCTGTTGCTGCCCACCACGTCGGCATCGCACTGGTAGAATTCGCGGTAGCGTCCTTTCTGCGGTCGGTCGGCGCGCCACACGGGTTGTATCTGGTAGCGCTTGAAAGGCAGTTGGAGCTCCTCGCGGTGTTGCACTACATAGCGTGCGAACGGCACGGTGAGGTCATATCGTAGTCCTTTCTCACAGAGTTTGGTGGTGAGTTTGCCGCGGCTGGCATCGGGGGTGAGCAGTTCGGCAGGCACTTTTTGGAGGAAGTCGCCCGAGTTGAGGATTTTGAAAAGAAGTTTGTCGCCCTCCTCGCCGTATTTGCCCATTAGCGTGGCGAGGTTTTCCATTGCGGGTGTCTCTATCTGGTTGTAGCCGTAACGGGCATAGACATCGCGTATCGTTTGGAAGATATAGTTGCGGCGTGCCATTTCCACGGGCGAAAAGTCGCGCGTGCCTTTAGGTATGCTGGGTTTTGCCATAGGGGGTGTTTCTTAGTTAGCCTCTTTGATGAGGTAAATCAGGGTGGGGAGGTGGTCGCTGTAACCGTTGAGCCAAATGCCCGACGCGTGGGTGCGCAGCGGGCTGCCTTTGAAGCGTCCCTCTTGCTGGAAGAGGTAGGTGCGTACAAACACCTCGTTGCGCCAGAACTTAAGTGTGGTGCGGTCTTCGCCGAGCAGGTTGCCTGTGAAGACGATTTGGTCGAAGAGATTCCACTTGCCGCGATACATCAGTGTGCCTACTCCTTTTTTATATAACATCTCCCACCACGGGTTGAATAGGTCGTCAATACCCGTATCGGTTTCTTTGTGCTTGCAGCCGAGGGCTACGCTCATACTCTTGTTCTTCGGGTCGTCGTTCATATCGCCCATTATCACAATTTTGCAACCAGGGTCTTGTGCTTGGAGTGCTTCTTTAAGTCGGCGCACCTGATAGCCCGCCCGTTCGCGCACGGGGCTACCGGCAAAGCGCGATGGCCAGTGGCACACAATGAAGTGGAACTGCTCGCCGGCTAATTTGCCCGAGGCCACCAGAAAACCGCGCGTGATGTGTGTGGTGTCGCCGCGCAGGTCGGGGTAGGGGGTCACCTTTCCCTCCTCGTTGACGTAGAAGCCCAGATCTACATCGGGTTGGTCGTCAGAGAGGTAGTAGTAAGGCACAAGCATCGTGTGTTCTAACTGAAAGAGTTTCGGGTTGTAGAACAGTCCGCAATCCACGCCGCGGCGGTCGGGTCCCTCAATGTGTACTACCTTCCACCCACGCTCTCTTAAACACGGCTCGCGAAGCAAGTCTTCAAGCACCTCACGGTTCTCCACCTCCGACACGCCGACTACGGCTGGTCCGCCAGGCAGGCGGTCGGTGCATAGGTCGGCAAGGACGGTGGCCATATTCTTTACCTTGGCACGATACTTCATCGTCCCCCAGCGGTTGCCGCCGCTGGGTAAGTACTCAAAGTCGTTCTTACCAGGAGCATGAATAGTGTCAAAAAGGTTCTCAAGGTTGTAGAAACAGATGCCATAAAGCTTGTAGCGTTTCTCGGCAGGCGTTTGTGAAAAAGCTTGTAAGCCTATAATGGCCAGCAGAAAGGCGAAGAATAGTTTTTTCATAGCTAAAATTAGAAGAAAGGTGAGCCGAGCGTGATAGTTTATAACAGCAGTGCGCTTTCTCTGCCACTGCAAATATCTAAAAAAAGATTGGAACACAGAGCTTTTTATTAATAAATGTGAAAGATAACGCAGATTTACTTACTTTTGTAGCCAAAACGAGGAAACACAAACACAAGGGTGGTGAGCCTTTGAACAAAACTAATACCATAAATCCATAAGTTAAAACAATCTCTTATGACCAAAGGAGCAAAACTTCTGGCCTCGTTGTGGTTGTTATCCGTTTCGGTCTGGGCGCAAACGCCTGCCGACTCATTGATGAGCTACAGCGATAATGCCGACGAGACCTTCTCCGAATCGCAGTTGGGCGACAACGAAGACGCTTCACAAGCCGTCTCCACCATCTCCAATCTGCGCAATGACCCGTTCCTCTCCGAGGTGGGCTATCGCTTTAGCTCTATGCGTTTCCACCTGAGAGCTTACGACAACCAGTACAATCAGTACTATATGAACGGCTTGCTGCTCAACGATGCCGAGAGCGGGCGGTTCAGCTACGGACTCGTGGGCGGCCTGAATGATGCCATGCGTAATCGCGAGGGCATCTCGCCGTTCGACTACAACACTTTCGGTATGACCACCGTAGGCGGTGCTACCAACACCAACACTCGTGCCTCTATGTATTCGCCAGGCCACAAACTGACGCTCTCGGGAACTAACCGCAACTACGTACTCCGCGGTATGTATTCCTACGCCACAGGTATGATGGCCAACGGATGGGCTTTTGCCGGCACGATAGGTTATCGCTGGGCGAAAGAGGGTGTTATAGAAGGCACGTTCTACAACTCTTTTAGTTACTTCCTTGCTGCGGAGAAACGCATCAACGACCAGCACAGCATCTCGCTCGTCACCTTTGGCGCACCCACAGAGCGCGGCCAACAAGGTGCAGCCACAGAGGAAGCCTATTGGCTCGCCAACAGCCACTACTACAACCCAAACTGGGGCTACCAGAACGGCAAGAAGCGCAACGCCCGTGTGGTAAAGAGTTTTGAACCCACCACATTGCTCACTTGGGACTGGAATATAGATCACAAGCGCAAACTCGTCACTACATTCGGCTTCCGCTATAGCAACTACGGAACTACCGCTTTGAGCTGGAACGGCGATGCTTACGATCCGCGCCCCGATTACTATAAAAACCTGCCCAGCAGTGCCTTCAACGTGTATGGCACGAACAACACCCCTCAATGGCTCAGCGAAAATGGCTTTGCGCTCGACCAGTGGCAGACACTCTACGATTACTGGACGGCAAGCAAAGCCAACCGGCAGATTAACTGGGACCGCCTTTACTACGTGAACCGACAAGCAGCAGCCCTCGGACAAGAAACGCTCTATTATCAAGAGCGTCGCCACAACGACCAACTTGTTTTCGCCCTTAGCCCCACGTTCAGCCATCTTCTCAGCCTACAAAGCAAATACACCGTTGGTCTTGTACTCAACCACACCAAAGGTATGCACTACAAGACGATGGAAGACCTCCTCGGCGGAGAAGTGTTTACCGACGTAGATAAGTTTGCTGCTAACGACTACGGACTTAACAGCCAAGAGGCACAAAACGACCTCAACCGCCCCAACCGCCAAATTCGCGAGGGCGACGTGTTTGGCTACAACTACAATATCTATGTGAACTACGCCAAACTATGGGGGCTCTTTGAGCATACCTATCGCCACTTTGTCTTTATGGCCGGTGCCCACCTTGATGGTACCACCATAGAGCGCGAGGGCTTGATGCGCAACGGACGCGCCCCGGAGAATTCCTTTGGCAGGAGCGGCGCGGCGAAATTCCTCGGCGGTGGTGGAAAACTACATATTGCTTACCGCATCAATCCCAATCATATATTCACCCTTGCCGGTAGTTACACCGCTGCTGCACCGCTGGCACGCAACGCCTTTGTAGCCCCCCGCATACAAAACAACTTCGTCAACAACCTCACCACCGAAGATATCCTTAGCGGCGAGGTGGCTTATCAGTTCAACATCGGCCCCTTGTCGGGAAAACTCGCGGGCTACTATACGCGTATGATGAACCAAGTGGAGCAAACGGCTTTCTATAACGATCAGGAGTCGCGTTTCACGTACCTCACAATGAGCGATGTTGATAAAGAATACTATGGCTTTGAAGGTGCACTGAAATGGCAGGTGAACGGACATCTGTCGTTCAACGCTCTGGCCAGCATCGGCGAGGCGAAGTATGTGAACAACCCCCTCGCACAGGTAGATTATGAAGGTATGAATGCCGCTACTATCGCTCAACTCAACACTTGGGAGAACCCCGTCACGCATCAAGACCAGTCGCTACGCGTGTTTGCCAAAGATATGCGCGTCAGCAGCACACCGCTCACCGCACTGAGCCTCGGCGTGAACTACAATGTGAAAGGCTGGTTTATGAGTGCTAACCTCAATTACTACGAACGCGTGTATGTGGGATTCTCACAGTATCGCCGCTTGAGCAATGTGCTACAGGCCGAGACGATAGAACGTGGCGATGATGGTGTGTACACTTTGTCGGTGACACCCGATCAACTTGAAACGCTCATTGAGCAAGGTGCTCTTTTCTACGACAAGCAAGACGGACATATCGCTTTTAGTTATATTCCCGAACAAGAAAGGTTTAAGGGCGGCTTTATGCTTGACCTCTCTTTCGGTAAGTACGTGCGTCTGAGCCGTGGCAAGTCGTTGAGCATAAACCTTACGCTCAACAACGTTACTAACAACCGCAACTTGCGCACTGGTGGCTACGAGATGAACCGCGACGACTACTATAACAATAGTCAGCACACACAGCGTGCCTATAGTTTCTCGCACAACTCTAAGTATTACTACGCCAATGCGTTCAACGCATTCCTGAACATCGCTTTCCGCTTCTAATACCCGAAAAACTATGAAGAAGATTTTTTCTATCCTAATAAGTATCCTCGCTGTGTTCAGTCTTGTTGCCTGTATGGACGACCACGACGAGGTAAATCAATACGACCTTAAAGTGTTTAGCACCAATGTGGGCGAGGTGAACACCACTATTTCTGAGGTGAAAGCCCGCTACTGCGCCAGCAACACAACTGCCGACTTTGTTCGCGGCTCCAGCAATTGGTTCACAAAGGTGACTGACGACCTTGTGTTTGAAGGTATCGTAGTGGCCAACGATGTGAGTGGCAACCTCTATCAAAACGTGATGCTCCGCAGCATTGAAGCCAACGGCGAGGATCAGTGTATTATTCTGCGTGTCAAAAACACGTGTCTCTATCCCTACTTCCCCCTCGGACAGAAAGTGCGTGTGAACCTCAACGGTCTTTATGTGGGGGTCTATAGCCTCACGCCCGAGATAGGTGAGCCCTATTACAGCAGTTACGGCAACCTCAACCTCGGCCCGATGCTTTTTGAACTTCTAAAAACGAATGTGCAACTCATAGGCAAGCCAAACACTGCCGCCCCCGAACTCGTGGCCAAGGTGCTCGACGAGGCCTGGCTCAAGGCTTCTGCCAACCGCAACTATAAGAACACGCCGATGCTTGCTGCTGTGAGTGGTACTATTGAAGAGATGAGCGAGGCCTATCGCGGCGTAGCGTCTCAAAATCTCGATGCCGACGAAAACGATGATGTCTATGGCGAGTATGAACCCCTCGTGCTTCTTGGCGGACAGTATTTTAAGTATTTCGCCCCCGACGAACTCCACGATAAAGGCTACGGCGTAGATCGCACTATTGTAATGAGCGGTGGCAAAAAGGTGACACTACGCACCAGCACCGAGAACGAGATAGCCTTTTCGCTTATGCCCGACGACACGCGTCGTTACACCGGTGTATTCACTTACTACGGTAGCGACTGGCAAGTGCAACTGCGCGACCTCAACGACATCTATCCCAAACTGAATTACTAACTACATAATAAAATAAATACATCACGCGATATTATGAAAAAGTATCTTTCCCTATTAGTAATAGCATTGCTGACGGTTGGTTTTACAGCATGCGACGATGTCCCGGCACCCTACGGCATCAACGACGGAGATGTTGATGGCGGCGAAGTTCAGCCAGCAGCAGATGCCGAAGGCGATGGCACGGCGGAGTCTCCCTTCAACGCTATAGCCGCTAATGCCTTAGGCAAAACACTCGCTGTGGGACAAACTACAGAAGAGGATTATTATATCAAAGGAATTATTGTTAGTATCAAAGAAGCCTATACCACCCAGTATGGTAATGCCACGTTCTATATTTCAGTAGATGGCACAGAGGCGGGACAGTTTTATGTCTATCGCGCTCTTTATCTCGGCAATGAGAAATATGCAGAAGGTCAGACACAGATTGAAGTAGGCGATGAAGTAGTACTATGCGGTAAGATTACCAATTACGGCGGCACTATTGAAACTGCGCAAAATGCGGCTTATCTTGTTTCGCTCAATGGTGAGACAGCTGCTGAAAGCGGTGGTGAGCCTCAGCCCACCAGCTATATTCTCTCTGCTCCTTTCAGCACAGCACTCACCAGCAACCTCGGCGACTTCCTCACTTGGGACGAACAAGGCAGCGGCTACAACTGGACATACAACAGCACCTACAAGTGTGCCTATATGACCTCCTACGATAGTCCCAGCAAGACCAACCATCCCGCAAACTCCTGGCTCATCTCGCCAGCCTTCGACCTCACAGGTGTAACGGCAGCCTACGTAACACTCGACTATAAGCTGGCTTATGCCTCTGGCAACAACGAAGAGTATCGTGTACTCATCGGCAAAGGCTTCCCCGGCGAGGGGGCATCTCCTGGTCGCATCAGCTGGACACAACTGCCCGTCACATGGACGATGCTCAGTTCTTTCAGCGGTGCTTCGTGGACAAATACAGGCAAACTTGCCATCCCCGCCGAATACCTCGGACAGAGTGACGTGCGCGTAGCCATTCAGTACATCAGCACCGAGAAAGCTGCCACTTGGGAAATCCAAAATCTCATCGTTGCCGAAGGCGATGCCGATGAACCCACACAAGGTGGCGGCGGTGACGACCCCGCGTCAGGCGGTGGCGGCGAACCGGGCGATGTCAGCGGAGAGAGTATCACCGTGACGGCAGAAAGTATGGGTGCGTCCAACCAGGAAGATCTCGTTTCTTATGTTTTCAACGAAGGTGTGGCCTGGAATTTTGCGCAGAATGAAGGCACTACCCCGCCGAGGTACTATAATGCTGATAAAACAGCACGCTTATACGCGCAGAACTCAATCACTATTACATCACTCACCGGCCAAAGTATTAAAGCCATTATAATAAATGCGTCAGAGTATTATAATAGTAGTACGAAAACATATTTGGATGGTACGGGCAACGACCAATTGTCAACCACGAGCGGAACTATCACAAAGAATTCCTCGGCAAAGACGGTAACGATTACCAACATCAATGTCCCCGAGCTCACTATTACGAATGCTTATACGCAGAATAGTGCAGGCGTGCAACTCCGCATCGTCTCAATGCAGGTAGTCTGGGCCGACGGTACTACGGCTACCATACGTCGTCGTTAAGACTTCTCCCTCATAAAAAACCTCTAAGCGGGCGCACGCTGGGCAAGCAAAAACCTGCGTGCGTCCTTAATTTTTGCAAAGATGTACATTCGCTTTACTAAGTTGTTCCTACTGTTTTTTCTTCCCATCGCTCTCTTCTATGCTTGCGGGGACGATGATGATGTCCGCATAAAAGTTGTAGAAGAGGATAGTGATGGAGAAAGCGAAAGCGTGGACGCTTCGGCTTATGTCAGATGCATAGAAGTACCTGCACTATCTGAGAGCGATGGTGTTTTTGTGGTGCATGAGGCAGCCTATGGCAGCCACAAAGTAATGAACTACTGCTTAGAGTTTGCTCCCTCGGCAATGCACTCACGGTGGGTGGCTTTCCGCTTCGACGGTGTTACGCGCCAACAAACCACCGGCCGATCTGACGAGCCTTTCACCGACGACCCCCTGCTCGCCTCGCAGTATTGGATAGGTAGCAACTATTTCCCAGGCTATGACCGCGGCCATCTTTGTGCCTCCGCCGACCGTGTATGGAGCAGTGAGGCAAACGTACAAACGTTTTATATGAGCAATATGAGCCCGCAAATACGTGATTTCAACTCCGGCATTTGGGCTGACTTTGAAATAAAGCTTCGTACAAAAGGCCGCGATGCCACGTTTGCCGATACGGTATATGTGGCAAAGGGCGGCACGATACGCTCCGACCAAATCATCGGCAGCGTGGTACGCAATAACAGCCGTAAGGTGAGTGTGCCGAAGTACTATTTTATGGCTTTCCTACGTTGCAAATACGGCAGTTACGATGCCATCGGCGTTTGGCTTGAACACCGCACTTACAGCAAAGAAGAGCGTGCCAACCTGAAAAACTATTTAGTAAGCATTGACCAGTTGGAGCAAGAAACGGGCATAGATTTCTTTGCCAACCTCCCCGACAATGTAGAAACAGCGGTAGAAGCCAGTTATAACCCCACACTTTGGGGGTTCTAAGAAAGTAGAACAAAAAATGAAGCGATTAGTTGCTCTTTTTATGACGTTAAGTCGCAGCGGGGTGTTTGTTCTCCTGCTGTTTTTCACGCTACAGCGTATGGCGGCACAGGGCGTGATAGACAGCGATGTGGTGACGCAGACCACGGCGCAGACAAGTATTAACAGCGAAGGCTTAGACTCTATCATCAGTGCGACTGCCACACCGCAACGCACCCACGCTCAGGTACTCGCCGAGCGTGTGCGCGGGCTGCTTCACGACCCACTGTTCAACAACACACAGGTGGGCATCTGTGTCTTCGACCTTACCGACGATAGCCTTATCTACGCCTACCACTACCGCTATCGCCTCCGACCAGCCAGCAATGCTAAAATTATTACAGCCGTCACCGCGCTTGATTTGCTCGGGCCAGACTATATGTATCGCACCACGCTACTCACCGATTATGAACCCGACAGTATTTATGTGCCCACGTCCGATAGCACTGTGATGCGCCGTGTGGTGCTGCCAGGAAATCTCTATGTACACGGCGGTTTCGACCCCCTTCTTGGTGCCGCCGATGTAAGCGAGCTTGTTGACCAACTGCGCAAGAGAGGCATCAGCGAGATCTGTGGCGATGTAGTGCTTGACTACTCGATGAAAGACGAGAACCGCCGCGGGTGGGGCTGGTGTTGGGACGACAACGATCCCCCGCTTGTGTCACTGCTCTACAACGGTAAGGACGAGTTTGCCAGCGTCTTCTTCTCCCGGCTGGCGGAGGTCGGCATCAAGATAGACGGGCGTATGATGGGTGATGTCACACCCGACACCGCTGTGGTGTTCTACCAAAAGGAACGCCCCATCACCGAAGTGTTGCAAACGATGATGAAAGCCAGCGATAACCTCTACGCCGAGAGTATGTTCTACCAACTCGCCGCACAGTGTGGGCCGCGTGGTGTGGGGCGTATTGAGGGTGCAGCGATGGTTGATAGTTTGGTGGAGCGTCTCGGCCTTGACCACACCGTTTATGAGTTTGCCGATGGTAGCGGCCTCTCCCTCTATAACTACGCCACGCCCGAACTGCTGCTCACCTTCCTGCGCTACGCTTATCAAGAGCCCGACATCTACCAGGCGTTGCTGCCCTCGCTGCCCGTTGCCGGACGCGACGGTACGCTCGCCAAGCGTATGCGTGGCACAAGTGCTGAAGGCAATGTGCAGGCCAAGACGGGAACCGTCACTGGCGTGAGTACATTGAGCGGATATTGCACCGCGAGTAATGGGCATCGATTAGCGTTCTCTATAATGAACAACGGGCTGCGAAACTCTGCACAGGGACGTGCCTTTCAAGACCGTGTGTGTGTTGCACTGACAAAGTGAGACGACCAAAAATCTTTTCCTAAGCAACCCCAAGGACTATGCGTTTATCTTTTTTGTTTCTCCTTTTCTCCCTCCTATCACTTTTTCCCATCTTTGCGGAGACCTCGCTTTCAAACGTTTCTGCCACACCACAAAGCACCGACGATACTACCTTTGTTGTTTCTTCTCCGCGCTTTTCTGCCACGCTCCACGACGGTATAGGTCAGGAAGTTATCTGTTGGCGTGGCCTCACACTCGGCAAAGGTGATGTGGCCGAAGCAGATTGGGAAATGGGTGCCCTGACACTCCTGTTCCCCGGCTATCCCACCGCAGAAACGTTTGTCACAACACGCGATACCGCCAGTCAAGTAATAACTACCAATATCGTTGCCCACGGTCTTGACTTTGAGCGCCAACTCTTTATCTACACCAAGAAGAACCACAGCGTGCTTGTCCACCATCTGCAAACCGCCGAGGGGAGCAGGTCGATGAATTTCCGCATCGCCCTTTCCAATGAGCGTGTGGAGGCGGAAAGGGTGGGTTCCTCCGGACAGAAGATGCTTCTATATCGCTATGCCGACAGCACCGCTTATCGTGAAACGTTGCTCTATGTGAAACTCTCTGACGACGGTGCCGCCATTGCCGACGACAAGGGCATTCGCGTGATAGATGCCACCAATGTAACTCTTTATCTTATCACAGGTGTGCGTCCCATTCGCACACTTAGCGATCACGACAAACACGACTACACCCCCAGCCGTTTGCACCGCGACCTCCTTTCTCGCTTGTTTACCATAGTAGTGAAACCTTACGAAAGGCTAAAGCCACGCCAATAATATCCACGACCTACTACCACGACCTACAACGGGCATCAGACCTCCTCTGCCGGAGTGGCTTTTCTCAACCTCCAACATCCGTTGCACGTTGTAGCTACTTCTTATAGAGCATATCGTGCATCCAAACGCCAACGTTCTTCATCTCGTGTTCTATTTTGCGTGCGCGTCGGTTGATGTATGCCGAGGGGTTGCGGCTATTAAACTTCCGAGGATTGGGTAGGGTGGCTGCGATGAGTGCGCTCTGGTGGTCGTTGAGGCGTGCGGCAGAGATGCCAAAATGTTTCTGCGCCACGGCCTCCGCGCCATAGATGCCGTCGCCCATTTCTATGGAGTTGAGATATACCTCAAGGATGCGTCTTTTCGGCCAGAGGGTTTCTATCAGCACGGTAAAGTATGCCTCCAGCCCTTTGCGCAGCCACGTGCTGCTGGGCCAGAGGAAAATGTTTTTCGCCGTTTGTTGCGAGATGGTGCTTCCGCCACGTTGCCGCCCCGTACGTTCGGCATCGGCCACGGCTTGTTCTATGGCTTGCATGTCAAAGCCGTGGTGTTTGAGGAAGTTTTGGTCTTCGCTGGCCACGACAGCGATGGCGAGGCGCGGCGAAATCTCTTCCATCGGCTTCCACTCGTGGAAGAAACGTGCCTTCTCGCCGGCGCGCACTTGTTCTACGCAGCGTATCACCATCAGCGGTGTTAGTCCTACGGGCACCACCCTGTAAACCAATACCGCCAACACACTACTGCCAAAGAAAAAGACCAGTGACCACAGAAGTGCTTTGCGCAGAAATTTCAACATCGCGGGGGGACGGACATTTTTTATGGGGTTAGTGAGTTTCAGTAAGGCTTTGGGCAGACTAAAGGTCTGCTTTTCCTCCTCAAAGTCACTAACCCCATTATCTCATAGCAGGGATTGATTAGAAAGGCAGGTCGTCCTCTTCGGTTGCCGCAGGCGTTGCGGGAGCGGGGATGGGGCTCTGCGGAGCCACGGGGGCGGCTGGTGCAGCAGCGGCCGGTGCACCGGGCTGTACGCGGTCTACTTTCCAGCAACTAATTTCGTTGAACCAGCGGTCTTGGTACTGATGAGCATCTATGTCGAACGAAACAGTCAGCTCCTCGCCAATCTGAATGTTCATGTTCTTAATTTTGTCTTCGCCAAAGATGCGGAAGCAGCAACGACGCGGATACTGCTCGTGCGTCTCAATGACATATTCTTGGCTCATCCAGGGATTGCCTGTACGGTTTGAGATGCCGCTTTTTGCCTCAAGCACAGCGATAATCTTTCCAGTGATTTCCATAGGTTGTTTTGAGTTTTTAATTAGTTGTATTCTTTCTTAGGATTAGTCTTCTACGAGTCCTTCGTCGCGGAGCTGGTCGAGCAGTGCTTGAGCGTCGCGCAGTGCTACGTCCTCCGAAACATCGTATTCCTCCATTAAGGCTTTTGCAGCGTCGGCGGCGGTGAAAGGTTCGTCGTCGGGCAACTGCTCCCAGATGTAGGCAGCCGTTTCGTTGAGGTTTATCATCTTGCTGAAATCTAAGTTTTGTATGCCTTGTGCGATAATGAGCTTCTCGCCACAGACATCGCGGAGTTCAAATCCAGGTTTCTTCTTCATAGGTTTGGGGGTATCTTGTCAGTTGCTATTTCTCTGATTTTTGCAGGGAAGATTTTGAGCCATATCCTGCGATAGGCGGCGAGCAAGTAGCGCCGCACGGGGTTGGCGCGCATCCACAGCCAAGAGTATGTGCGCCACTTCCAGCCTGTGACGAGGTCGGCTCTCCGGCGGCCTTTGCGGTAGAAGCCGACGGCTCGTGCCACTACATCGGTGGTGCGGCAGGTCTCTATTCCTTTGGAGTTGCCATCGCCTTTGAGTACCAGGTCGTCCTCGTCGCGAATAATTACGCGGTGCAGTACGTAGTGGCTCGGCTTTACCTCGGCCAGCACCACGTCGCCCACTCGTATCTCGCCAGGAAGCACAAGGGCTACGCAGTCGCGCTCGTCTTCTAAGAACGGGCGCATACTATTGCCGCGCACGCGAAAGGTGACAAAAGGCTGCCCCTCGTCAAGAAAGGCACGTACCTTTGGCACAAACTCTTCGTTGGGCAGGCTGAGTACTTTCATGGCTTGCTTATTGTTTCGTAGGCCAGCTGGGCGGCGGCTTCGTTGGGGAGGTTGCGTAGGTGGTAGGCGGGCGTGGCACCAACAATGGCACTACACGTGTCGCAAATGAGGGTGTAGGTGGTTTTGTCCCACATCATTGTGCTACACGAGGAGAGTATGGCGGCAAAAGCGTTGATTACCGTTTCGCGCTCAATGATGTTTTCTTTCCACTGCTCCAAGCGCACAAAGGCTCCTGCGGGTAGGCTCTCGTTGTTGTAGCACGGTGTCTTGCCGCTCCACGGCGTGCCATATACGTTTACCTGTCCGTCGGCCACACGCACTGCGGGGTTGTCGTCGTTGAGCAGACGGCTGCCGCGTAGGTGTCGTATCCAGAGCTGGGTGTGCGTGCTCTTCCCCGTGCCGCTCTTTCCAAGAAAGAGGTATGCCTTACCTTCGCGCGCCACGACACTGGCGTGCATCAGCACGGTGCGGTGGAACGCGGCACAATAGGCGAAGCAAATCATCAGTACGTTGTTGAGGCCGTAGGCGCGGTTCTTTGCTGTGGTAGAGAGCGTGGCATCGATGTGTGTGAAGTCGGCATTGGTACGCACCGCGGCGGCTATCTCGCCGTCAACGGCACGTAGTTGGAATTTGTAGCCGCCGTTGGGTAGGCGAAACACTCCGTGGGTGACACCGCCCGTGTCGAACTGCCCCATCTCTTCTCCCTCGCTTTCGTTGGAAACAAGGTCGGGACACACGCATACCGTCATATCGCTGTGCCCGGCGTAGTCGGGCAGATAGAATTTCTGATAGGAGGGAAGCAGATGCCGTGGATTGTCGCTGTCGTGGTATTCAAGGGTGAAGACGATGTCTGCTACTCGGAAACTAAGTGTCTGTGCGTTGTTTTGTTCCATTTCCTCTCGTTCTCTTTCTGTTATTGCTGTGCGGCCATACGGTTCACATAGGGTACGGCGGTGAAGTGGAATGCATCGCCGGGTATTTCCACCACATTGTGCTGTCCGCGCTCTTTGTGCAAGCGGCGACGGAGGCGCAGATAGTCCTTCTCGGCTCTGCGGCGGCTCCGGGCGTAGAACACCAGACACGTTTCGTTCCGTTTCTCGGCCTGTGTATAGAGATACCGATAGAGTTGTTCGCTATAGGCGTAGCGGTTTAATAGGAATTTCTTTGAAGCGTCTAAGGGTACTGCCTCAATGCGTTGCACGGCGGAGAGATATGCCGTGCTGTCGGTGAAGTTGATGCCGACACCGAACATATATACTTCAGACAGCTTGGCTTGCTGGGCAAATAAACCTACGGGAAGTAATAAGAAAAGGGAAAGCAAAAAGGCTCGAAACGGTGTTTTCATAAGAACGGTCGCTACTGTTGAAAAATCGGGGCAAAGATAAGAAAAAAAGTAAGGGCGTGGGGCTTTTGCCCAAGGTTTACAAAATTTTATATTGCTGTCGGCTAAAAGTTTCAAAACATTATGTAATCATCCCGTACCCCCTATGAACATCCACATCTGTTTGCGGTTTCCAATAGTAGGCCTCATAAAGTCCACTTGTTAGCGCACAGCTATCGTTCCGTGCCGCAGGCTTTCTGAAACCGAACGCCACACGCCAAACATTTGTTGCTTTCCCCTCGCCGTCGCACAAAAAATCGTTACCGAGCAAGCATATTCTTTCCGCTTACGCTCCGCTTTTCGCACGTGCGCGACCAATTTTTTCCTTAATCGGACAAAGAATTCAAATTGTGACTATATTTTTACAAACTAAGTCTATGTTTTTGCACGTATAGGCTTTATTTGTAAAAATATAGTCACACTTTATAAAATTCCTCCGAGGAAGGAAAAAATTCCTCCCCACCTCAATAAAAATCCTCCCAGTTTCGGAAATAGTGTAAGCCTATCAGTGCCGTCGTTGTAGCACACGCGGCGTAGCCTTCCGGGAGTACCTTTCGTGCGCTTTTGTTTGCGGCAGTGGCTTACTTGATGTGTGCGCGGATTTTGTTGAGATAGTTGTTGAATGCTTTTTCGTCCTTGGCGTTGATAATCTCAATGAGTTCTTTTAGTTCGTCGCGAATTTTGCTCACTTGGCCTGTGGTGCGTGGGTTGAAGAGTATCTCGCGCAGCAGCGTGTCGTCCTCGCCGAGTACGCCGCGTGCTATTTGCATGTGGCGCTTAAAGGTGGTGCCGGGGGCATCTTGGTGTTTCATCACGGCACTAAACACAAACGTACTCACAAAGGGAATGCCAAGGGAGTAGGCCACGGTTTCGTCGTGTTCATCGAAGGTGTATTCGCAGATATGCAGCCCGAGGCGTTGGTAGAGGTCGCGGAAGAAGATGCGCCCCATATAGTCGCCCTCGCTGATGATGATGGCGTTTTCCTGCGAGAGTTGGCCGAGGTTGGCAAACGTGGGGCCAAACATCGGGTGTGAGGAGACGTAGCGTCGCCCGCACGTTTCGTAGAAAGCGTGTAGCCCGGTCTTCACCGAGGCAATGTCGCTAATAATACAGTCGGCGGGGAGGTATGGCAGGGTTTGCTCAAACACTTCGATGGTGTGTTTCAGCGTGACGCAGTTGATACATAGCTCGGGTTTGAAGGGCTTAATCTCAGCGAGCGATGTATAACGCTGTGTGTTGTACACAAAGCGGAGACGCTTCGGATTAGTGTCGTAAACCGCCATTTCGTGGTCGAAGCTAAGCAGGTCGGTAAAGAAAGAACCCATTTTCCCTGCTCCGAGTATAAGGATACGCATTGTAGTAATACGGTGGCGGGGTTAGTTCTTATTTATGATTTCGAGTTGCTGGCGCACGCTCTCTTCGTGTATAGCCTCAAAGACGGTACGCATAAAGTCGGCTCCCATACCGCAGAGTACGCCTTGTGCGCCGCGTTTGTCAATCACTTCGTTATAACGTGCGCTCTGCACCACGGTCATGTTGTGTTCTTTCTTATACGTAGCAATTTCCCGGCTAATGCGCATACGCTTTGCGAGTTGCTCAATGATGTCGTTGTCGAGCTCGTCTATTTGGTGGCGCAGGTTCTGAATGCTCTCGGTGGAGAACGTGGTGTCGCGTATCACGAGTTTGTCGAGTATAAACTCCAGCACGTCGGGTGTCACTTGTTGTTTGGCATCGCTCCACGCGCAGTCGGGGTTGCAATGGCTCTCCACTATTAGTCCGTCGAAGCCTAAGTCCATGGCTTGTTGGCAAAGGGGTGCGATGAGGTCGCGCCGTCCGCCTATGTGGCTTGGGTCGCCAAAGATAGGCAGTCCGGGTAGGCGGCGGTGGAGTTCTATGGGGATGTGCCACATCGGTAGGTTGCGGTATAGTTTCTTTTCATAGGTGGAGAAGCCGCGGTGGATAACGCCCAAGCGTGTGATGCCTGCCCCGGCGATACGCTCCAGTGCGCCTATCCACAGTTCAAGGTCGGGATTGACGGGGTTTTTCACCAGCACGGGTATGTCCACTCCCTTGAGCGTGTCGGCAATCTCCTGCATAGCGAAAGGGTTGGCGGCGGTGCGTGCGCCAATCCACAGGATGTCTATGTCGTATTTCAGAGCGGCTTCCACGTGGGCGTGTGTGGCCACCTCGGTGGCGGTGAGCATACCGATTTCGTCTTTCACGTGTTTGAGCCAGGGCAATCCTGTCTCGCCTACGCCCTCAAAGCCTCCGGGCTTGGTGCGTGGCTTCCAAATGCCGGCGCGGAATATCTTGATGCCTGCTTTTGCCAGTTGCAGGGCGGTGGAGAGAACTTGTTCTTCTGTTTCGGCGGAGCACGGGCCGGCAATGACGATGGGGCGCGTTGTGCTGATGCCGGGCAGATTTAGGGGGGAGAGATTGAGTTCCATAGGAAAAAAGTGTTTTTTAGGTGGGTTCTATTAAGTTCCACGGTTAAGTTTTACATAGATGGGGCTTTAACCTTTTGTCCTCTTTATGGCTCTTTTTGCTTCCTTCTGTAGTTTCATCGGTCGTGTAGCCCGCTACACGCTCTCTTCAACTGACCGTCTGAAAGCAACAATAGCTCAGAAATCTGACAAAGCGAATTAATCGAACCCACCTATAGTTTCTGTATTCTTTGTAACGCTTCTTGCATTTGTTCCTCTTTAGCGCAGAGGGATATACGCACATAGCGCCGTCCGTTTTCGCCAAAGATAAATCCGGGTGTGATAAACACCTCGGCCTTATGGAGTACGCGTTCGGTAAGGGTTTCTGCCTCGGCGATGTCGTCGGGGATACGTCCCCAGAGGAACATTCCAACGCTTCGGCGGTCGTAGGTGCAACGCAGTGCGTCCATTATCTTCTCGGCAATAGCCCGTCGGCGGGAGTAAGTAGCGATGTTTGCCTCCTCGTGCCACTCGGGCGCATTGTTCAGGGCTTGTGCTGCCGCGAGTTGTAACGGGCGAAACGTGCCGCTGTCGATATTGCTCTTTACTTTGAGTATCCACGAAAGCAACGTGGCATTCGCCATCAGCATACCTACGCGCCAGCCGGGCATATTGTGGCTCTTGCTCATAGAGTTGAGTTCTATGCAGCAATCTCTTGCGCCGGGTACTTGGAGGATGCTTAAATGTTCGTGGCTGAGGATAAAACTATATGGGTTGTCGTTCACCACCACGAGGTTGTGCCGTTGTGCGAAGTCCACGAGCCGTTCATACGTTTCGCGCTGAGCCCTTGCGCCTGTTGGCATGTGTGGGTAGTTACTCCATATAATACGTGTACGAGGACTTACCAGACGTTCCAGCTCTCCGAAGTCGGGTTGCCAATCGTTGTTTTCCGTGAGGTTGTATTTCACCACGCAGGCTCCGAGAAGCGTAGAGAGGGAGGTATAGGTGGGATAGCCAGGGTCGGGTACAAGTACCTCATCGCCCGGGTTGACCAGTGCCAGCGTGATGTGGAGGATACCTTCCTTAGAGCCGATAAGTGGTTGCACTTCGGTTTCGGGGTTGAGGCTCACTTGGTAGTTGCGCTCGTAGAAAGCAGCCATGGCTTGGCGCAATTCCACGATGCCGCGTGTGGGTTGGTATCCGTGTGCCTCGGGTTTCTGCGCCTCGCGCTGCAGGGTGTCTATTGTTTCGGGCGATGGCGGCATATCGGGGCTACCGATGGCTAAGGAGATGATGTTGTGTCCGGCGGCTTGCAGGGCGGCAATCTCTTTTCCTTTGCGGCTGAAGTAGTATTCGCTGACGGAGGCCAGACGTTGAGCGGGCTGAAGGGTCATAAAAGATGAGGAGCGTGTAGGTATGTTATAAATGCGGTGTGGCAGCTTCTTGGTATTCGCCGAGTACTTTGAGCTCACTGGTGAGCGGTCGCACGGCTTCTATGCTTTGGTGGTAGCGTACGGGGTCGTCGTAGGTGACATCAACGTAGAAAAGATATTCCCACTCGCTACCGATGATTGGCAGCGACTGTATCTTAGTAAGGTTGATGCGGTAGAAGTCGAAGATAGAAAGCACATGGGAGAGGCTTCCGCTGGTGTGTGGCAGTGTAAAGACGAGGGAGCTCTTATTGGCTTTGTTTCGCTCGCGCAGGCTGTCGGCGAGCATCGGGCTGGAAAGTACGAGGAAGCGTGTGAAGTTGTGCTTATTGTCCTCTATGCCGTCCTCCAGCACTTTTAGCCCGTAGAGTCCGGCGGCAGCGGCGTGGCAGAGAGCGGCGTGTCCTTTCATGGTGTCGCGGGCTATGTCGCGTGCGGCACCGGCGGTGTCGGCGTGCTCCACAATCTTGAACGTGGGATGCTTGGAAAGGAAACCGCGACATTGCATCAGTGCAACGGGGTGGGAGTTTACCTCAAGGATGTCGCCCCAGTCATCGTGGGGCAGACACATAATGCTGTGGCGGATGTGGAGCTTGTACTCACCCACGATGCTTGCGCCGCTGGCCCGCATCAGTTCGTAGTTGCTAAGTAGGCTGCCGGCAATGGTGTTTTCTATCGCCATCAGGCCTATCACGTCGCGGTCGTCTCTCATCTGGGCTACGACTTGCTCAAACGTGTCGCAGCAGATGAGTTCAATGGGTTCGGACGCAAAATAGCGGTGGGCGGCAATATCGTGGAACGAGCCCTCTATGCCTTGTATTGCTATCTTTTTCATAATACGGTCGTCGGTTCTATGAAAAACCCCGCCTCTTTCCTATGGTTCAGAAGCGGGGTTTATGGTTTTGATAGTTGTTTATCTTTTTAGCGCACAACGTCCCGCTTCGCAGAGCCTGCAAAGTAAAAGTAAAAATAAAAGCCGTAGGACGTGTTAGCCATGGTTCTCGTCTCAATCTTTGTGGTTTCGCGAGCAAAAATAGGGTGTGGCTATCAAAAGACAAAGGATTTTGCGTGTTTTTACTACTTTTTCCTACGAAAAAGGTTGGTTTTGTGCCATTTTGTTTGGCATAAGCCCCCATATTTGAAAAGCGATGTTAGCGAAGCGTTTTTGCTTACAGATGATAGACGGCGTGTGTCATCTTTCGTTTCCAGAAAATTAGCGCGTAGCGATTGTTTATGTCGAACACCTGTGTAGCGATGGGGTGGTTGGTCATTTCCTGCCAAAGTTTTTTGTCGTCCTTGCTGCGTTTTAGTGCCAAACAACCTTCTGGTTTGATAGATACGTTGATTAATTCATAAAATGCGCTGCGTGTGTTGTCAACCACGACAATGTTGTGTTGGTTTGGGATTAATTGGGTAAGTTTTTCTATTTGGCAACGTTTACAGCCGGCAAGGATGTATTGCGAGAATACTTCTCTTTGTCTGGTATCTGCCGTTTCTCTTAGGTCTATTCTGCAACTACTTGGTTGTAGGTCGTTGGACAGGCGTAGCAGTAGGCGCAGGAAAGGTTCGTCAGGGTGTTTGCCATAAGCCTCGCGCAGCGTGGCGTATGCGTAATACGGCAACTGTTCTCCTATGACGTGGCGTACAATGTGGTAGGCAAACGGCGATTGCACGCCGTAGCCTTTTCGCGTAAGCAGGCGGGAGAAAAGGGTGGTCATATTGTGCGTGTGTTTAGAAAGCGAGGTTTAGCCCGGCCATAAACGTGGTGCGTGGCAAGGGGTAGCCCAGGCGTGTCTCGTAGCGTTGCGCAAGTAGGTTGTCGCCTTTGGCATATACTTCCATACAGGGCAGTAGTCGGTACGACACTACTGCGTTGAGCAACACAAAACTCTCGCGTTTTTCGGTCTCGCCCACGGCGGTGTAGAGGTGTCCGATGGCTTGCCCGCCAAGTGTGATTTGCAAACGTTTGCTGCGGTAGGTAGCGGCGAGGTAGCCTTTGTAGCGCGGGGTGTCAAGCAAAGGCGTGTGCATATACACAAAGGAGTGATTGGTGGTAAGTGTCAGCATTGGACACACCTCCCACGTGGCTTCGGCCTCTATACCATAGTTGCGTGCCTCGCCCGTGTTGATGTTGCGCGGACGGTCTTCTATCATCGCTGTTTGTATGAGGTTGTCGGCGTGCAGCAGGTAGGCGTTGATGCCATAGCGCAAGCGCGCTTGCGGTAGGTGTTGCGAAAAGGCTATCTCATAGTTCATTAGGCGCTCGGGCTTGAGGCTGCTATTAGCGGGTGTCCACATATAGAGTTCGCGCAGGGTGGGGTTGCGGAAGCCCTTGCCCACGGTGGCTTTTACCAACGCGTTGTAGGGAAGTCTGACACTCACTCCACCTTGCGGGACGAGCGTGTTGCCTGTTTGTGAGTGGTGGTCGTAGCGTAGCCCGGCCTCGGCAGTGAGCCAGGCGGTGATGTCCTGACGCACATCTATATAGGCTGCCAATTCGTGTAGCGTGGTGTCGATGCTTGTTCCGACGCGTGCGCCGTCGCTAAGGCGTTGGTTCCACGCCTCTCCGTTGATGCGTGTCCAGTCGAAGCCCACGGTGAGGGTGTTTCCGTTGAATAGTACTGCTCGCTGGTAGAAATTCAGTCCCGAAAGGGCATCGGAGGAGCGAAATAGGTTGGCTTTTGGTGCTGCTTCGGCGGCGTGGCCGTCGTTAATCTTGTGGTTGCCCCAGTTGTGGAAAACGCTTATACGCCCTGCGGTGAAACCGTAGTCGTTGTCGAGGCTCACGCTGGCTTGTCCGCGCAGTATCTTTTGCCGCGCATCGAAGAGCGGGGTTTGTGTGCTGCCGGGGTATTCGGCTCGAAAGTAAGTCACGTCGGTAGAGGCCTCGGCCTGCCAGTGTGCCGAGAAGTCGTAGCCGAGTTTGGCAATGAAGTTGTATTCTTCAAATCCGAGGCGTGGGCGGTGTCCGTCGGTGCGTGCGTATTGCCCGCCTATGTTGCTGTGAAACTTACCGGTGCGCACGCGATTGGCGACACTGGCTTCAAACGTGCCGTAACTGCCCCATGCGGCGTGGTAGTCGGTGTTTGTTCCGCGGGTGGGTGCCTGTCGTGTGATAATGTTCACCACGCCGCCCATACCGTTGCTGCCATAGAGCATACTGGCCGGGCCGCGTACCACTTCTATGCGCTCCACGCCGAGTGTCTGGTATGCATCTGCTATGCTGTGGCCAAAGATGCCTTGATACTGTGGGTGGCCATCAATAAGCACCATCACACGTCCGTTGCCGCTCTGCATACCGCGAATACTGATGCCGCCAGCTGCGCCATCGCTCACGCCGTAGCCCAATAGCGCGCGCGAGGTGACAAAGAGTCCGACCACCTGCTCGCTGAGTGTGGGGAGTACACTGGTGCGCTGTGCCTCGGCGAGTGTTTGATGCTCTATGATGCTCACCGTGGTGGGCAACGTGTTGAGATAGGCCTTGCCGCGTGTGCCTGTCACTACGGCCTCCGACAAGGTGTCGCTTACAAAAGTTTGTGCCGCAACGACATTGGCGGCACAAGCTATAACTAATATAGAGAGGGCTTTTTTCACGGAAGCATTATGAGGTTGTAGTGTCTTGAGCCGAGTCCTATTTGTTCGGCATAGACGGTGATATATGTGCCGTGTTGGCGATTGATACGCTCAATGAGCGGTCGGCTGTCATCTCCCTCGGAGGGCTGATGGCCAAAGACGAGGTCGAGGCAGGCTTGGTCGAGTGCTACAGGGTCGGTGCTGGCCAGGATGCCCATATCTTTCACCACGGGGTCGGCGGGGTGGGCATCGCAGTCGCAGTCCACCGACATATTGTTCATCACGTTGATATAGATGATGCGTTGGGGGCCGAAATAGTTGTGTACGGCTTGTGCTGCTGCGGCCATTGACTCAAGGAAGTCGTCTTGCTCGGCGATGTTGTCCCACACGATGTCGGCATCTTGCGTCAGTCCAGCGGAGTGGATATAGGCTTTGCCGGCGGTGGAGGCCACACCGATGCTCGCATTCTTGAGTACGCCGCCGAAGCCACCCATGGCGTGTCCTTTGAAGTGGGCGAGGTTTATCATAAAGTTGTAATGTGCAAGGTGTTCGCCTACCAGGTCGTAAGTGAGGTGTTTCTTGTCCTGCACAGGAATGCGTATCTCTCCAAACTCGTCCATAATATCGACGGCGAAAATGCTGTCGAAGCCGTGTTCACGTATTGTCTGCCAGTGTTTTGCCGGGTCTTGGCGTGAGCCTCCGTAGGCGGTGCAACACTCCACGATTGTTCCGTTGACTTTCTCCACGAGGTTGCGAATGAGTGTGGGCTTGAGATAATTGTTGCCGCCGCTCTCGCCGGTGCTTATCTTTACTGCTACGCGGCCTGTGGCTGGCACGCCGAGGGCCTCGTAGATGCGTACAAGCGATTCGGGGGTTATTTCGCGCGTCATATATACTGTGCTTTGCGCGGCGCAGATGAGTGAGGATGCCATAGCGAGAATAAGGATGAAAAACTTTTTCATTGTGTTAGGGGTAGTGTTTTGTTTCGTTCTTTTTGTGTCAGATAGGGAACCACTCGCCATCGTCATCGTCCTGCTGTTCCTCGTCTTGGTTCTGAGGCTGTGTGGGTTCGTTGGCCGGCTCGTCGTCCTCGGTACGTTGGGGTTGCTCTTCGATGGGTATGTCGTAGGTCTCTTCATCATCGGTGACGATGGGTATGTCGTACAGCTCGTCTTCGTCGGTTTCGAGCGGGTCGTTGCGATGTTCGGGCTGCGTCTCGGCTTGTCCGTTACGTCCGGGCGGCAGTTCGTCTTCGTAGTATTGCATTGGCGGCTCGTTGAGCGGCAGGCTGTCGGGCAGTTCCATCGGGGCATAGTTCTCTTCGAAGAACTGCTGATAGTCGTCGTAACTAAAGCGTGTGCCGAGGAGTTTCAGGTTTTGCTCGCTGATAAGTATGAGTCGGCCTTTGCGCGTCAATGCTGCGAGTTCGGTTTCTTCATAGAACTGCTGTGCGTAGGTATGCGCCTCGGCGTAGCCGTTAAATCCCTTGACGATAAATTGTGTAAGGTCGGGGTACTGCACGCGTTCGAGGTCGAAGGTGCGACTGGTGAAGTGTGTGAAGTTGAAGCGTGCCACGGCGTAGAGGAGTTGGTTGTTGTCGATGCTGTCTTTCGGATAGGCAAGCATACAAACGAAAGGCACGGCTCGTTCTGCGAGGAATGCGGTGTCGGTGGCGGAGGAGTCGGCGGCCTCGGCCTGTGTGCGCCTTGACCAAAGGCTTCCCACGTCGTAGCCTCCTTGTCCTATCTGTCGGCCTGCCTCTATGCCTTTGACAATCATACCAGCTAAGTGCGACACATCACTCTCGGGGTATCTCATCACCAAGTCGCGCAGTTCGGCGGCAATAGCCTTGTCGTCGTCTGTGCCGAAGCGTGCGAGGGCGTTGACGAAGAGGAATTTCGGGCGGTTTGCACCGTCGGGGAACTCCTCGGAAGAAATGGCGGTGTTGCGTCTCACGGTCTCGTAGTCGCCCAGGCGGAAAGCGTTGTAGGTGGCACTATAGAGCGAGTCCTCAATTTGTCGTCCGTAGTGCAGGTTTCGTTCAAAGTTGGGGTGGGTAATGACGCGTGTAGTGTCGCTCTCGGGGAACTGTTGTGCCAGGATGTTGCGATAGCGGTCGGCCATAGCGGGCTTTTTCCAGCGCAGGTACATCAAGAATAGTTGATAGTACACATCGTCTATGTGTTCGTACTTCGGATACTGGCGCACCACGCGTTCCAGCGAGCGTTCGGCAAGCGCATAATCGCCGAGGTCGTCTTTTTCTATTACACCGGCATGGTGCAGTGCGTCCATTATTATCAAGTCGCTGGCGGCCTTGGCCTCGGCAGTGAAGGGTATTTGTTTAAGATAGTATTCGCGTTTCAGGGGGTTATTCTCGTCTTGGCTCAGGCTGTCGGCTTCGGCTTGTCTCAGGCTGTCGGCCAGGGCTTGTGCTTGTAAGGCACTGTCGGAAGGTGTTTCTTCGGGGTTCTCAGCGTCGTTGTCGGGAATGTCGGCCAAGACGCTGCGGTTGCTACGCCGCCAGTTGTCCTCGTTTTTGCGGTTTCCCCACTGCTGCTGAAATCTCTGCTTGCCTTGTTGCACCATCTGTGCGTTGTAGAAGTAGAAGGTGCCTGCCTCGCCGCTTCCCGTCTGTAGCCCTGCGACACCGCTGCCTGCTGTCGCAGAGGGTTGCACACCGTTGGTCTGTGCGAGGGCTTGTGAGGCCGAGTCGCGGCTGGCGCGGCGTGCCTCGTCTTGTCGGCGGCGCTCCATCTCTATCTGGCGGTCGATGGCAGCGTTGCGGTCCTCTTCGCTCATCGTGGCGAGTTCTTGCAGGCTGTCTTGTAGGTGAATAGCGTTGGTATAAGGCACGAGTTTGTCGAGTACCCGGCTGCGGCGGGTGGCTTCTTCATAGCCCTCGCGCTCTTTGTTAAGCATACCGATGGCTTCGCTGTAGCAAGTCTGCGCCTTGTCAAAGCTTTGCTGATCCCAATAAATCTCGCCGAGTCTCAGAAGCAGTACCCCTTTCTCTGTAGAACTGGTTTGCGACTTTTTACGTCCGTCCTCGTAGGCCGTGATAGCTGCGGCGGTGTCGCCGCGCGCGAGGTAGATGTTTCCCAGAGCGAAATACACCTGATGGAGATAGTCCTTGTATTTCGGGTTGCGTGCCATGCGCCGCAGTTTTCCTATCATACGCGTACGCTGTGAGCCGTCGGCGGAGAGTACTTGTGTTTGGAGGATACGTGCGTGGAGTTCGAGTTCAAAGGGCGGCGAGAGGTGTATCACCTTTCTTAGGGCTTTGTATGCCCCTGCGTTGTCGCCTTGCAACCTACACACCTGTCCTATAATATAATATGTGCGTGCACGCTGTAGCCGCGAGCCGCTCTTTGCTGCCGCGCTGCGCAAGAGTGGTAGTGCCTCGGCGTAGTGCCCTTGTCGGAGGTGTATGTCGGCCAGCGACACATCGCGCTCGCGGCGTAGGCGATTGGTGAGCGAATCGTGGCGAATGAGGTGCAGGGCGTTCTCCGCGTCGTAAAACCAGTCGATTTGTGCGTAGCAGCGTGCCAGCCAGATACGTGCCTCTGTCGCCACACGTGGCTCGGCAGCGTAGTGGCGCGCTATGTAGGCAAACACCGAGGCGGCTTCAATAAACTCCCCTTTTTGAAACTGCGCTTTGCCCATCATCAGCCACGCATTCTTTAGGAACGGGTTGTATTCTTGGCGTGCTAATTGCTGACGCCCTTTGGGTGTCTGGCGTTCGTGTGCCGACATTGTGGGCTTGGCTTGAATGCTGTGTTGCTTTATAGCTTTCTGCGACTTTGTGATAGCGGTTTCAAATCCCGCCGTGCCGATGCCACGTGTCGCCTCGTTTTGCACTGGAAAGAGAGGCAGTATTTCGGTGTAGTCGTCGTGGTGGCCGCGCTCTTGTTGCTGAAAACTTTCGGCAAAGGCCGTTTGTCCGTTGAAATAGGTGTTGTAGCGCGCTGTGAAACTATGCCAAAAACGGGTGGTAGCCGTGTTTTTCTTTGTGGAACACGACGTGGCCAACAATGTTAGCAAGCAAGCCAGCGGCACAATTAGTCTGCGCATAATCTTTATTAAAACGGACGAAAGGCGTTTTTATTACGTTTCCCATACACACCTTAGGCCGCAAAGGTAGGAACTTTTCGCCACGTGTACAAATGGCGGGCTGCTGACAGTAGGGATATTATTGTTTTAATGCTACTTTTTTGCCCCGCCCTTTTTCTTCGTGCGTCCAACGGCGGCGTTACGCCGCGCATTGCCGGTAACTTTTGCCCGTTTTGTCGTGATTTTTTGCCACGTATAAGGCTCGGAGCGTTAAACTTTTTGAAAGAATTTTGTGGACAATACGAAAGTTGTACTTTTGCTCCGCTAAACGTAGCCAGCGATGTTTTTCATCTCCGATGCCCAGCCGCTCCACCCGTCGTTTCGTCTGCCCGAGCCGCTCACGCTCCGTTGCCCGACGGGTAGCCATTTGGCTTTGATAGGCCCCAACGGTGGCGGTAAGACCACTATAGGTCGTATCATCGCCGGTGCTTTGCCGCTGCGACAGGGGCATCAGCACTACGATTGTGCGCGCCGCGCCGTGCGCTTCACGGCGTTCAGCGATGCTTGGGGCGATACGCTTCCCGCTGCCCACCAGCTGCGGTGGCATCACGGCGAGGATGTCCACTCGCCCACGGCGCGCGAGTTCCTCGCACCGTCAAGCACTGCCGACGAGGTGGCTCGCCAGTTCCCGACGATAGCCCCCTTTGCAGACAAACCCGTGCACTGGCTCTCCAGCGGCGAACTGCGTAAGTTGCATCTGGCAAAAGCCCTGCGAGGCGAGGCACGTCTGGCAGTCATTGACGAACCCTACATAGGCCTTGATGCCTCGGCGCGACAGGAACTCACCGCTTTTCTTGCACGCCTCGCACAGCGGTGTACCCTCGTGTTACTCCTTGCCGACGAGCGCGATGTGCCGCCTTTTGTTGGAGAGCGCATATATATAAAGGATATGCGTCTGTACCGACAACCGCCCGCCACGCCTGAGGCCGAAAGCTCTTTCGCCCTGCCCACGCCGCCCACAAAGCCGCGCCTCACGGAGGGTGATGAAGTGGTAAGGCTCGAGAATGTCAGTGTGGCATACTTTGGACGCACGATACTCAAGGACGTATCGTGGACAGTGCGGCGGGGCGAGTGCTGGGCACTCACTGGTGCCAACGGTTCGGGCAAGAGTACACTCCTCTCGCTCATCTGCGCCGACAACCCAATGGCCTATGCCTGCTCCGTGCGTGTGTTCGGACAGCGGCGCGGCCACGGTGGCAACATCTGGGACATCAAACGACGCATCGGCTATGTAGCACCCGAGCAGATACGCAGTTTCACCGCCTCGCGCTGCGTGTGCGACATCGTAGCCTCGGGTTTGAGCGACAGCGGATGCCTCCACCGCCCCGCCCGTCCCGAGGAGCGCACCGCCGCCACCGTGTGGCTGCAACGTCTCGGCGTTGCCCACCTCGCCGAGCGCGATTTCCTCACACTGAGCGACGGCGAGAAACGCCTCACACTGCTCGCCCGAGCCTTCGTCAACGAACCCGAACTGCTGATACTCGACGAGCCGTTCCACGGCCTCGACCCCGAAGCCAGACAGCGCGCACGACGACTCATTGAGGCTTATGTAGCCGACGGACGGACGCTCATCATCGTCTCGCACTACGCAGAAGAATATGCCCAGCTCACTCAATACGAACTAAAACTCCCAAAAGCGTAATACAAGAAAAGCCAAATAGCCTAATTATGAAAAGAATAACCATTATTCTCGTCTTGGCAGTCACCACGTTGCTCCCCGCCTCGGCACAAGATGTTTACGAAATGGTGCTCAACAACGCCACACGCGTTGTCAACGACCCCACGTCAAATTTCACACAGGTGCGCCTCGCACAGTTCAAAAAGACTGCGCTTACCTATATGCGCCACAAAGCCGAGGCATCCGACACACTTGTGAGTTTTCAAGTGCTTGATATGCAGGCCTTCTATCTACACCAGTTCCTTACCTCTTTCCTTCGTCAAGTGATAGCCTACAGCGACAACGAACAAGCCGGGCTGCGCCAGGGCGTGGTGAGACTCTTTATTCGTTGCAGCGAGGAGAACCCTATGTGGAACGACCCCGACACCACTATTACCCAAGCTTATATCGGCGACAACGAAGAACTCACCCCGTTTAGTTTAGATACCAACTGGGAGAAAGCTTTTCAGCAGTCCGAGGTGCTTCTCAAACAATTTAACTCCACCTACCCATGACCCCCGAGCAAATACAGACTAACAAGGAAACCTTTATCGCCACCTGCCGCGAGCATATCAAGCGCGAGGGGCTGGAGAATGTGTTGAAATATCTTGAAAAAGGCGATTTCTACACCGCCCCCACTTCCACCAAATTCCACCTCAACGAGCCTGGTGGCCTTTGCCTCCACTCCCTCAACGTGTTTCACACCGCCTTGACCTTAGCCGAACACGTGTGGAAACCTGCTGTACAGAGCGGTGTCTCGCCGTTTAATGAACTTCCCAATACCGAGAGCATTGCCATTTGTGCACTCTTCCACGACTTTTGTAAGATAGGCTTCTACCACGAAGGCGAGCGTTTTCGTAAGGACGAAAATGGACGCTGGTACACACATCTCTGCTACAACGTTAAAGACTCTTTCCCTTTTGGCCACGGCGAGAAATCCTGTTTCCTCGTCGAACGATTTATGCGCCTGACCCCCGATGAACTCCTGGCCATACGCTGGCACATGGGAATGTTCGAGACGGGCGAGCAAGGTAGTGCAACGCGCTTTGCTTTCTACAACGCCTTAGAGATGTACCCCCTCGTGGCTATACTCCATAGTGCTGATTTCCTTTCAAGCAACCTACTCGAAAAAACCACCAACCTTGAAGAGCTGGTGGTAAGCAGAAAATAGGTTTGTTTTCAACAGACTTTTGCTCGCCAAGGCAAAGCTGAAGCACGCTTCGCTTTGCTCTTCTGGCTTAACGCAAAAGTTCGTGCCTTTTCAGCACGAACCTATTTCAGATGTCCAAGCCGTACGCTTGGCTTTGGGGATGTATGCGCGTGCAAAGGCACGCAGGTAAGCTAATGTTTGAGGGCGGGGCAGGGGACGAGGAGTAGAATACACCATAAGCAATTGGGTTTATGTAGTTTATTGATATAACGCAAAGCCATACCTTATTATTATTAAGGCGTTGAAAAAAGTTTTTTTAACCCACGCAAAAATACCAGAATCGTGTTGCCGCCCGCTTCCAACGCGCACAAATATAAAAAAATACGTCGCTCCGTGTGTGGCATTTGTTTCGTTTTTTCTACTTTTGCAGCGTGAAAATAAAAGAGGCTATCCGCGCCCTTGAAAATTTCGCGCCCCTGCCCCTGCAAGAGGACTACGACAATGCCGGCTTGCAGATAGGATTAACAGAGCGTGAGTTGTCAGGGGCATTATTGTGTTTAGATGTCACGGAAACTACCGTGAGCGAGGCTGTGGCCAAGGGCTGCAATCTTATCGTGGCTCATCACCCGTTGCTCTTTCGTGGGCTTCGTTGTGTGAGCGATGCCGACTATGTGCAACGCACGGTACGCGCTGCCATCCTCCACGATGTGGCCATTTATGCCGCACACACCAACCTCGACAACGCCCGTGGCGGCGTGAATTTCCGCGCCGCACAAATGCTCGGCCTGCAAGCCCCGCGCTTCCTGCGGCAGCAGCCCGGCGGAGAGGGAGGAAGTGGCGTTGTCGGAAACCTGCGGGAGCCGCTCAGTGCAGATGCGTTCCTGCAACTCTTAAAATCTACTTTTCAAGCCCAACACGCAGAGGTAAACCACTGCCACAAGACGCAGATACGTCGAGTGGCCTTTTGTGGCGGCGCAGGCGATTTCTTGATTGACGATGCTGTGCGTGCCGAGGCCGATGCTTTTGTCACCGGCGAGGTAGGCTACCACCGTTTCTTCGGCTACAACGACACGCTACTCATTGCCGCACTCGGCCATCACGACAGCGAATACCACGCTGCCCAACTTCTCTGCGACATCCTACAACAAGCCTGCCCCGATGTGCCACGATATATTGCCGAGCGTCAACCGCCAACACACATTGTGTAGAACTACTATCCCCGAAATCAAATATACCTTATTATATTATGGCAAAGAAAATATCTGGTCGCGAAATGACCGTAGAACAAAAGCTCGAAGCCTTGTTCAAACTCCAAACCATTCTCTCCAAGATTGACGAAATCAAAACCCTTCGCGGCGAACTGCCGCTGGAAGTGGGCGACCTTGCCGATGAAATTGAAGGCCTGACCACACGTATCGGAAAGCTCAACGACGAGACCGACACGATGAAAGGCGACATTGCTGTGATGCGCGGTAAGATTGACGAAGCCACCGCCTTGGTGCAACGCTACGAGGAGCAACTGAACGACGTGAAAAACAACCGCGAGTACGATATGCTCACCAAGGAGATAGAGTATCAGAAACTTGAGATAGAACTCCAAGAAAAGCGTATCCGCGAGTGCGAGAAAGGCATCAGCGAGCGTGCCGAAACGCTTCAGGAGAGCCGTCAGATGCTCGACGAACGCCGTGCCGACCTCGACATCAAAAAGGCTGAACTCGAGGAAATTATTGCCGAGACACGTGCCGAGGAGGAAAAGCTACGCGAGAAAGCCAACAACCTGGAAATGACCATTGAGCCCCGATTGCTCACGAGTTTCAAGCGTATCCGTCGCCGCAACAGCAGCAACGGATTAGGTATTGTCTATGTGCAACGCGATGCTTGCGGAGGGTGCTTCAACAAAATTCCACCACAGCGCCAGCTTGACATACGTATGCGCAAGAAAATCATTGTTTGCGAGTATTGCGGACGTATTATGATAGACCCCGAGCTTGCTGGCATAAAGATAGAAAAGAGTACCGACAAGCCCAAACGCAAACGCCCCTCGCGCGCCAAAAAGGCAGAAGAATAAGTGTCCACCTTTAGAATGTATCCAAACAGATGAATATCTCATTCAACTGGCTCAGAGAATACGTGCGCTGCCCGCTCAGTGCCACGGAAACCGCTGCCGCGCTGACAAGCATAGGCCTTGAGGTGGGCGGCGTGGAAGAAGCCGAGAGCATACGCGGCGGGTTGCGCGGCCTCGTGGTAGGCCACGTACTCACCTGCGAGCCTCATCCCGATAGCGACCACATGCACGTCTGCAGTGTTGACCTCGGCAATGGCGAACCCGCGCAAATAGTGTGCGGAGCACCCAACGTGGCCGCCGGGCAGAAAGTCATCGTGGCCACCCTCGGCACTAAACTCTACGATGGCGACAAGGAGTTTACCATAAAGAAGTCAAAACTACGCGGCGTGGAGAGTTGTGGAATGATATGCGCTGAAGACGAAATCGGAGTGGGTACGAGCCACGACGGTATTATGGTGCTCCCCGCCGAGACGCCTGTAGGTATGCCCGCCGCCGAATACTTCCACCTTGAGAGCGACTATATCCTCGAGGTGGACATTACACCTAACAGGGCCGACGCATGCTCGCACTACGGCGTGGCGCGCGACCTCTATGCCTACCTCGTACAGAACGGCTACGACACATCACTGCAACGCCCCCCGGTAGATGCCTTCGCCGTGGACAACCACGACCTTGATATCCCCGTGCGCATAGAAAATGCCGAGGCGTGCCCGCGTTATGCCGCCGTGACGCTCACCGGCTGCGAGGTGAAAGAGAGCCCCGACTGGCTCAAGCAAAAACTCACCGCCATAGGGCTGCGCCCCATCAACAACATCGTAGATATCACTAACTATATTATGATGGCCTACGGCCAGCCGCTCCACTGCTTCGATGCCGATATGATAGAAGGCGGAGAAGTAGTGGTACGCACCATGCCCGAGGGTACTCCTTTTGTCACCCTCGACGGCGACACACACACGCTCTCGGAGCGCGACCTCGCCATCTGCAACGCCAAGAACGCTATGTGTATCGCCGGCGTATTCGGCGGAAAAGGGTCTGGTACCTACGACACCACACGCAACGTACTGCTGGAGAGTGCTTATTTCCACCCCACGTGGATACGCAAGAGTGCCCGCCGCCACGGTCTCAGCACCGATGCCTCTTTCCGTTTTGAGCGTGGCATCGACCCCGCAGGGCAAGTGTATGCGCTCAAAGCCGCTGCCTTGCTTGTCAAAGAGCTATCGGGCGGAAAAATATCTTCGGACATACACGACGTGCAGGCGCGCCAACTGCCACAGACCTTCCGCGTGCCACTCTCTTTCCGCTACCTCTGGGACCTGGCGGGAAAGGAAATACCTGTCGAGGTAGTGAAACGCATCGCCACGTCATTGGAGATGCAAATCGTGGAAGAAGATGCCGACGGACTTGTACTCCTCGTGCCTGCCTATCGTGTAGATGTGCAACGCCCCTGCGACGTGGCGGAGGACATCCTGCGTATCTACGGCTATAACAATGTGGAAATACCCACCAGCGTCAAGTCGAGCCTCACGGTAGAGACACCTACCGACCGCTCCTATCGTCTCCAACAACTTGTGAGCGAGCAACTCGTGGGTGCAGGCTATCGCGAGATAATGAACAACTCGCTCACCCGCGAGGCATATTATACCGGGCTGAAACACTATGCCGCCGACGGGCTGGTGCGTGTACTCAACCCGCTGAGCAGCGACCTCAGCGTAATGCGTCGCACGTTGCTCTTCGGCGGGTTGGAAAGCCTGCGACACAACATCAACCGCAAGGCCTCCGACATTGCTTTCTTTGAGTTTGGCAATGTCTATCGCTACGATGCAACACGTCGTAACCCCGACCGCGAGCTCGCACCGTATAGTGAAGGGCTGCGCCTCGCCCTCTGGCTCACCGGCAAGCGGGTCAATGGAAGCTGGGCGCATCCTAATGAAGACACCAACGTGTTTCAACTCAAAGCCGCCGTATATAACATACTGCGCCGCCTCGGGCTGCCTATGAAAGCCTATCTCGAAGAACGTGGCGACAACGACCTCTTCGCCGCCTCGCTTGCTATAAAAGAGCGCGGCGGACGCACCGTGGCGGAGTTCGGACAAGTGGCCAAAGCCGTCACCGCACAGATGGACATAGCACAGGACGTGTTTTTCGCCGAACTCGATTGGAACGCTTTGATGAAAGCCGCCGAACGCACCACACTTTCGTTCTCCGAACTGGCTAAATACCCCGCAGTGAGCCGCGACCTCGCACTGCTCGTTGACAATAGCGTGCCGTTTGCCGACATAGAGCGCATAGCCCGACAGTGTGAAAAGAAACTGCTTAAGAGCGTCCAACTCTTCGATGTCTATGTGGGGAAAAACCTACCCGCAGGTAAGAAGAGTTATGCCGTAAACTTCGTTTTCCAAGACAGCGACAAAACGATGAACGACAAACAAACCGACGCTATTATGCAAAAAATAATCACCAACCTACAACACCAACTTAACGCTGTTCTACGTTAACCAAAGACCAGTCTTGGAACGGCAGGCGAAGAGGCCTGAATGTTGACAAAAGGTTAAAGACCAGTCAATGTCAAACTATAACGTGGGAATTAGTAGAACCCACCATAAATAGAACACTCCCCTTTAAGTCGTTCAACGACTTCAGTAGTAAACATTTCATTTCAGCCACATCCACATCCATTAACAACACAAGAGTACCAACATCCAGCGGAGGAGGGACAGAGCAACGATACTGCTCCTGCGCCTAACACTTAATGGCTATTGGCTCTTGTTTAACGTTTTATTGAAAATATGGGACGCGCATTTGAATATCGCAAAGCCAGCAAACTGAAACGCTGGGGCCACATGGCCAAGACCTTTACTCGCATCGGCAAACAAATCGCTATCGCTGTGAAGGCGGGCGGGCCGGAGCCCGAAAACAACCCCTCGCTGCGTGCTATCATCGCTACGGCAAAGCGCGAGAATATGCCGAAGGACAACATCGAGCGTGCTATAAAAAACGCCCTCGGAAAAGACCAGAGCGATTACAAAACAATGACCTACGAAGGCTATGGACCCCACGGCATTGCTATCTTCGTAGATACGCTCACCGACAACCCCACACGCACCGTGGGAGACGTGCGGAGCGTATTCAATAAGTTCAGCGGCAACCTCGGCACAATGGGTAGCCTTGCTTTCCTCTTCGACCATAAGTGTGTCTTCACCTTTAAGAAAAAGGAGGGCATAGATATGGACGAACTTATCCTCGACCTCATCGACTACGGCGTGGAGGACGAGTACGATGAAGACGAGGAGGAAGGCACACTCACTATCTACGGCGACCCGAAGAGTTACGGCGAGATACAGAAGCACCTCGAAGACATCGGTTTCGAGGAGGTAGGTGGCGAATTCACCTATATCCCTAACGACCTCAAAGATGTCACCCCCGAGCAGCGCGAAACCATTGATAAGATGGTGGAGAAACTCGAGGACTTCGACGATGTGCAGACGGTATATACCAATATGAAGCCGGAGTAAATGTATCCTCTGTGTCTTTTATGCTCACCAGCCTACACAACCCACAAGTAAAAAACGTTGTTCTGCTCTCTCAAAAAGCGGCGGTGCGGCGGCGCAGTGGTTTGTTTGTGGTGGAGGGACGGCGTGAGGTGGAGCAATGTCTTGCTGCAGGCTATGAGATAGAGACTCTCTTTGTGTGTCCGGAGATAATGGGCGAGTACGAGGCAAGCGTACTCACCGCCGCCGAGCGTGTGGATGTCTCTCCCGCTGTGTATGATAAAATGGCTTATCGCGGCGGCACGGAGGGAATGCTGGCTATCGTCCATATCCGCGAACAAAGGCTAAGCGACTTGCCTGCGGTGGATGCCCCGCTTTATATCGTGTTGGAGAGTGTGGAGAAGCCCGGCAACCTCGGGGCTATCCTGCGCTCCGCCGATGCCGCACGCGCCGATGCTGTTTTCGTGTGCGACGAGCGGTGCGACCTCTACAACCCCAACCTCCTGCGTAGTTCGCTCGGGGCGTGCTTCACCGTGCCAACCATCGCTTGTACATCGCAGGCGTGCATCAGTTTCCTCAGAGAGCGCGGCGTGAACATCCTCACCGCGCAACTCCAGGACTCCATATTATATTATAGCGCAGACATGACACGCCCCACAGCATTGGTGATGGGTGCGGAGAGTACCGGACTCTCACAGCAGTGGCGCGAGGCCGCCGATGCACACATACGTATTCCTATGCTCGGACACCTCGACTCGTTAAATGTAAGCGTAAGTACTGCCATACTCCTCTTCGAGGCCGTGCGCCAAAGACACCAGCAATAGTACCAGGGCGCATACACCGGAAGCCAAGCCTTCAACGTGCCACAAACAATTAGTCCTGAAAACGTAGGTCTCAAACCTTCCTACGTCTTCAGGACTAATTGTACTTGTGTGAAAGCGTTTTTACAAGTTCGGGTTGATACTTGCCCACTCGCTTACGGGTGGCACGATGCCGAGCGTAACGAGTTCATCGCGCATCTTGCAGAGGTGCTCGTAACTCTGGTCGAGTTTTGCCAACTCTTCCGCCGTGCCTTGTGGCATACGATAGGTACAGCCGTTTTGATTGAGCGTGGTGTCCATCGCCATCATAATGCGTTGATACTTCTCGTTGTTTACAAACGTGCCTGCGGGATAAGCAAAGGCCTCGCCGCCCATCACGCTGCGTATCATCTCTACGCTGAGGTGCGAGGGGCTTTGGAACGAACTGCGGCCACGCAACTTAATAATCGCGGCACCGCCCTGCGTCACGTCCTTTTTCATCTGCTCCCATTCAGCCTCGGGGAAAGCCTCCGTGCCTACTATCTCGCTCAGCGGCTTGCCGGCTATCATTACCTTGCTGCCGAAAACAGCCATCTGCTCGCCGTGCCCGCCGTAGGTGGCGCAGCCCGTCACCTGACTCTGCATCACACCGAATTTCTTTGCCAGCGCGCTCTGCAGGCGTGTGCTGTCGAGAGCGGCGAGCGTGGTGACCTGCGAGGGTTTCAAACCGCTGTAGAGAAGCGTCACGAGACCTGTGAGGTCGGCGGGGTTGAAGATAATCACCACGTGCTTCACATCGGGGCAGTATTGCTTGATGTTCTTGCCCAAGCCCTCGGCGATGGCACAGTTGCCGGCCAGGAGGTCTTCGCGTGTCATACCCTCTTTGCGAGGCGCACCGCCGCTCGAAATGATATACTTCGCGTTAGCGAATGCTTCAGCCACATCGGTGGTTGCCGTGATTGTGGCATCGCCAAAGCCGCACTGACGCATCTCCTCGGCTACGCCCTCGGGCGAGAATACGTCGTACAGACAAATGTTGCTCGTGAGGCGCATCGTAAGAGCCGATTGCACCATGTTAGAACCTATCATACCGGCGGCACCGACAATAACAAGTTTCTCATTAGTTAGGAAATCCATAAAAATTCTGGGGTGTAAAAAGGTTTAACTTTGCTTTACAAGTCTTGTTTTTGCTGTTGTAGGCTGCAAAGTTAGCAAAATCTTTTATTTTTGTCACAAATTACTTAACACATATACTTTTATGAAAGAAGTTTTTGCTCGTTTACAGGCGTTGCGGGCTTGGATGGCGCAGCGCGACTTGTATGCTTACATAGTGCCTACCGCCGACCCACACGGCAGCGAATACCTGCCCGACTACTGGAAATGCCGTGAGTGGCTTACGGGGTTCACGGGGTCGGCGGGTACAGCGGTGGTGACGCTCTCCGATGCCGCTCTTTGGACAGACTCGCGCTATTTTATCCAAGCCGAGCAGCAACTCTCCGGCACGCCGTTTCAACTTATGCGCGAGGGTGAGCCCTCCTGCCCGACGATAAGTGTGTGGCTCGCCGAGCACGCCAACGGGTGTCGCATAGGTCTATGCGGGCTTACGTGCTCCGAGGCGGAGATGCACGCGTGGGGTGGTGCCAGTGCCGTGGCTACCGAAGACGCTTTTGAGACGCTTTGGACAGATCGCCCACCGCTGCCCTTTCGTCCGGTAAGGCGACAAAGTGCAGACTATCTCGCTACGTCGATGGCGCAGCGCATACAAGCCGTATTGACGGAGGCCGGAACAGCCAGCAGTGGCGGCCTCTTGCTTACCGACCTAAGCGAGATAGCCTATGTACTCGGACTGCGCGGCAGCGACATCGACTACAATCCCGTCTTTGTGGCCTATCTCTATCTACGAGCCGACAACACGGGTGTGCTTTTCACCGACTGCGCCGTACCCGAGATGTCACACGTTAGCGTGCTTCCGTATAGCCATATAGAACGTCTGCCGGAGTTTATCGACAGCACCCCCTTGCTGCTCCCCGATACTGCTAATGCCTCGCTTGCCGTGATGTTGCGCCGTGCCGGGATAGGCTTTTCTTATGTACCATCGCCTGTGCCGTTGCTACGTGCCGTGAAGGACGAGTGCGAACAAGCGGGCTTTCGTCGTGCTATGGAGCGCGACGGTGTGGCGTGGGTGGCGTTTCGGCGTGCCTTTGATGAAGACCGCCCAACGACGGAGCAGGAGGTGGATGCCCGCCTCACCGCCCTGCGTGCAGCGCAGGAAGGCTTTGAGAGCCTTAGTTTTGCCACGATAGCCGCAGCCGGGCAGCACGGCGCGATAGTTCACTACGAAGCCTCGCCTGCCGAGAAAACGGCATTGCCCGGGAGCGGGTTTCTGTTGCTCGACAGCGGTGCGCAATACGACTGTGGCACCACCGACATCACACGCACCGTGCCACTCGGTAGGCTTACTCAAGAAGAGCGTTTTGTATATACCCTCGTACTAAAGGCACATATCGGTCTGGCGCGGATGCGTTTTCCAGAAGGTACGAATGGTTTACAGGTAGATACCGCAGCGCGCGCCCCGCTTTGGCAGGCGGGCTACGACTTCGGACACGGCACCGGCCACGGAGTGGGGGCACACCTTTGTGTACACGAGGGTCCCCACCAGATACGCAAAGACAAACGCCCTTGTACCGCCGTACCACTCCGCTCGGGGATGACCGTTACCGATGAACCCGGCATCTACCTCCAAGGGAAGTTCGGCGTACGCCTCGAGAACGTACTCCTCGTGGTGCGTGCCGACGATGGGTTTTTGCAGTTTGAGCCTCTCACCCTCGCACCTTTCGACACCGCCCCGCTCATTGTCTCCCTCCTCACACACGAAGAGATTGACTATCTCAACGCCTATCACAATCGCGTGTGTCGCCGCCTACTCCCCCTTCTTTCTGACAATGCTGATAAGCAGTGGCTCGTGCAAGCTACGAAAGCCATATAATGCTAAACGGTTTTTAGATATATTGCTGTCCGCCAAAACGCGCCGCCGCAACAAATCTCTTTCCGCAAACTCTGGGAGCGCACGCGGCTTGTCTGCATTCTCTTGCACGCGAGCCGCGTGCGCTCCGGCACGCGGCTTGTCCTGAAACGTTGAAATTGTTAGCGATGGTTTGCAAAAAATGTCTTTTTTTTTTTTTTTTCTAAATAAAGAAGAAAAAAAGTATAAAAGAAGTTGGGGCGTCTCGTGGAATGTTGCCAAATTTGGCCGGAATTGTTGGTTGCCAACAGCACTTTGCTCGTCAAGGCAGTGCCGAAGCAGGCTTCGCATTGCTCTTTTGGCTTAATGCAATTGTTGGTTGCAAAGAAGAGACAATAGTAAATATAATTATAAATGGTTATGAAGAACATCTCTACTTCATTTCTTAGTTTTCTCGCCCTGCTCTTTGCATTCGCCTTAGGCAGCGCGACGATGCGGGCTACGACGCTGACTTTGTCGCCGTCCGACATCAGTTACAGCAGTACAAGCGGATACGCCAGTTCCGCAACGTTCTCTTCCACTCCTGTGGTAAGCGTCTCTGCTTCTGCGAGTAATATGGATATGGCTTATTCGTCCGAGTATCTGCAATGGCATAGCGGGTCAACGACGTCTTCCACCTACACGCTTTCTGTTCCTTCGGGTTATATGATAAGCGGCTATACGATTACCGGTCAGGCTGTCAGCAGCGACCAGACCATCACGCCCAGTGGCGGGTCTGCTACAACGTTTACCAGTAGCGAGAGCAACACGGTGACAGTGACCGGGCTGGGTGCAAGGGCTGTCAATTTTACGCTGGCGGGACAGAACAACGGCTTGAAGATTACCGAAATCACGGTCGAAGTCACGGTCGCCTCCGTGCCTACCCAAGGCGGGGCATACCGTATAACCTCGTGTTCGCGTGGTGGGAGTAATACGGTGTATGAACTTTATGATAACGGTAGCACACTCGCCCTGCAAACTTCCACGCAGACCGACGGGTCTGACATCTGGATTTATTCTACCTACCACGGGGCATCAGTGCTCGTGAACTATTCTACGGGTAAATACATGTCTTGGAATGGCGTCAGTGCCACATGTACGCCGTTTTCGCTGACTACAGGTGTCTTTTCTTCTGCATATTACGGTATAGATTTCTCCTATAGTAGTATTTCGGAATCTTATAACCGTTTTCAAATAGTGAAATCTACTACAGGAGCTTTTGACAATAGTTACGGCACATTTAATAATGATATCTACACCACAGACTTCTTGTTCGTGGAGGTGTCTGAGTATTCAAGCAGCAACAATAGCACAAGTGCTTCCTACGCTTCTACCGCGCTTACGGCACTTCAAGGCTATATAACGTCGGGGACTGCCTATACTGTTGTAGGCTCATACTTAGGTACTGATTATGTCTATACGGATGGAACAGACCTGTTGGCCTCGTCCACCGCGCCGGACGATGGCTCCCACTATTGGGTGTATAAGGAGGCCGGCGACTACCAGTACCTTATCAATTACAAGACACGTCAGTATATGACCGTGAAAGGTGTGAGTGCCACAGCACCCACAACGATGGTTGTCTCGCCGCGCAGCCTGAGCACCAGTTCGCCTGTCAGAATGGGTATATACGAGAATGGCGAGATATTTTTGAATAATACGACAACGTCGGGTTCTCTTGACGTTATGACGTTAGAAAATCAGGCATATACCAAGCGCAGCGATAATTGGAACTCCGAGTTCAACTTTACGGCTGCCACGAGTTATGTTGATGCCGCCCGTGTTTCGCGCATTGTGAACAACCAGTTGCTGCTGACGTTCAGCGAAGCCGTCTCGTTCAACGGCGGCACGGCCTCTACCACGCAGACCATCACCGTGGGAGTTGCACCTACCACCGTTACCATCGGTGGAGACAACGCCCTCACCGCCGGCTCTTCCTTTACCATCAACGGCACTACCTACTACGGTGCTGAGTTGCTGACCGCCATCGCTTCTCTGACCGACGATGCAATAGTCACCGTCGGCACGTCAACATTCACGGTAACCGTCACCGGCGGTTTGTCGGGTGGTGGCGTGGTCTATGACGGCACGAACTACACGAACGGCTCTACCGTCTCGGGCAGCCACGGCACTACCGCTTCCGACTTCACGGCAATCGCCGTGAGCGGCTACACCGGCATCGTCAGTGTGAGCGGTCTCGATGTCACGGTGACTTACTTGATAACAGACCTTCCCGCGAAGAATGTGTCTGCTACTCCTGTCTTCGTGATGGGCGTGCCTAACGGTGCGTATGCCAGTTACAACTCTTCGGCGGGCGACTATCTCGTGTCTTCTACAAAGTCGGGCTACACTACGGCCTATGACCCGACGAACGATAACCTGCGCTTTGCGGTCATCCATGGCGCACTCGGAACATATCTCTATAATATCGGTTCCGGGAAATTCGTTAACCAGGCGGCCAATCCTACCCTCCTGACAACGGCGGCACCTCTTGCGACACAAGTAACGTTTGAGGCGGGTACTTCAAGCTCAAGTGCTTCCTATCCCGTGTATCTCGGTATCAATGGACAACACCTCCATGTAAACAATGCCTATACCTACGGAATTGTAAGGTGGGATTATCCGGATTCCGACAACTCAAACTGGGCTGTTATCTATGAAGGCACGCAAGACCTCTCTTCGGTCTATACATCAGTGAGAGCTACTGAAGTGGCATACATCAACAGCCTGCTTTCCAATGCCGGTAGCTTGGGTTATTCCTCAACCTCTTCAACAGCATATACCAATCTTGTGGCATTGCGCGATGCTATATCTGACGGTACAAACACCGCTTCTATGGCGGATGCTCTTGCTGTTATTGCAGCCTATAATGCTACCTCGGATGTAGTGCTTCCCGAGGACGGCAAGCTTTACACCATCACTGGCTATGTCAGCGCGGGCGTTACTATTGATGCAGCCACGGTGAACGACTTCCCCATATATAATGCTGCGGGGACGTTTACCGTGAGCAACGCGGCTTCTGCCACTACGCTTGAGAACCTCTGGGTGGCTATGTATCAAAGTGGCTCTTACTATTTCCGCTCCGCCTACGACGGACAATATCTCTCGGCAGCCGACGGATTAACAAGCTCCGCTTACCCCTACACGGTGAGCACAGGAACAGCACATCCATATTTCGCCCTTCACAACAGCACACTTGGCGGTGGCAGATATGTTGCATCGGGCTACAACAGTGGCTATAAGTTCGGTACAACATCAGGAGATTATTATGCCAATGCAAAGACGCAGCAAACTGGTTGGTCCACCGACTTCCGCTTGACAGAGAACACCGACTATGCTATGTACGTTGTAGAATTTTACGGCGTTCCTACGGGGCAGACACCGTTGCTCGCGTATGGTGCTTGGACGGGTGTCGACAACGGCGGCATTTTCGTCGCTCCTGCTACGGGCATCACACAGGCCGACCTTACCATCACGTCATTACCTAACTACAGTTATAACGTAGTGATAGACAACTCGGCACACACTGTGGCTATTACTTATACGGCTGAACTAACATACATCAACAGCCTACTTTCCAATGCCGGCAGCTTGGGTTATCCCTCAACCTCTTCAACAGCATATACCAATCTCGTGGCATTGCGCGATGATATAACTAACGGTACAAACGCCATCTCCGCCACAGACGCTGCCGCATATATTGCAGCCTATAATGCATCGGATGTGGTGCTTCCCGAGGACGGCAAGCTTTACACCATCACTGGCTATGTCAGCGCGGGCGTTACTATTGATGCAGCCACGGTGAACGACTTCCCCATATATAATGCTGCGGGGACGTTTACCGTGAGCAACGCGGCTTCTGCCACTACGCTTGAGAACCTCTGGGTGGCTATGTATCAAAGTGGCTCTTACTATTTCCGCTCCGCCTACGACGGACAATATCTCTCGGCAGCCGACGGATTAACAAGCTCCGCTTACCCCTACACGGTGAGCACAGGAACAGCACATCCATATTTCGCCCTTCACAACAGCACACTTGGCGGTGGCAGATATGTTGCATCGGGCTACAACAGTGGCTATAAGTTCGGTACAACATCAGGAGATTATTATGCCAATGCAAAGACGCAGCAAACTGGTTGGTCCACCGACTTCCGCTTGACAGAGAACACCGACTATGCTATGTACGTTGTAGAATTTTACGGCGTTCCTACGGGGCAGACACCGTTGCTCGCGTATGGTGCTTGGACGGGTGTCGACAACGGCGGCATTTTCGTCGCTCCTGCTACGGGCATCACCCGCTCCGACTTTGCCATCACGTCATTACCCGGATATGTCTTCGACGTAGCAATTGACAACTCGGCACACACTGTGGCTATTACTTACTATTCGGTAGATGAGGTGAACTTGACCTTCGACAGAACAGGGACAGATATTTCAAGCGTTACGGTAAATGTGAAGGACGCAAGCGGTGTTGTGATTCCCGGCGTGACGGCTACGCTCGAAAGCACTTCTTTCGCAGCGTTAAAGACAGGAAGTGCTACCGCCCTCTCGCGCACCACCAATTCCGTCCTCGCTCCTGCTACTTATGCCAACGATCAGAATTCTACCATCGTTTACACGTTCAAGATAGAAGGCCTCGGCACAGGCTTCAGTTACAATGCAGCCGACCTCGACGTTTATGCCATGAATGCAAGCGGGGAACAGCAAGGTACAAGCCTTGACAGAACTTTTAGTTTTGACATTTCCACCGGTACGTCCGCTGCGGGTGTCTCCACCTTTGTCAGTTCCACAGGCAATCAGATCTGTCAGGTGTCAGAGACGGATGGTGACCTTTACCACAAGGCGTGGTCAATGGCTACCAGTCCTTCGCAGACATCCACAGAACCTCTGTATGTGACGGTTACCTTGACAAAAACAGCTTCTGATGGTTGTTACGCCGGTATAGGTGCTTTGAGACTATACGAAGGACTACAGCTGACTTTTAATGATGGCACAAACGCCGTGAATGTGAGCGTGAATAGTGAATCCGACGCTGCTACGTATGTGTATAAGAACGACGCACCGCCTACCACGCTCGCTTATAGTAGCACGCGTTATGTGGATTACACGCTCAATGATACACATTACTATGGCAACAACAATGCAGCGTTGCTCTCTGCGATAGCCGACCTGTCGTCGTCTGCCACCATCACCGTGACACCTGCCACCGGCGACATCACACTCACCGATGCTAACGGTAACGCACTGACCTCTTCCGGCAAGTATTTCATAAAGAATGTAAATAGCAATAAGTATATGTGGGTTCGTGATGACGGCACGGATGATGATTACATTTATCCAACGTCGGGTATGCCCGCTTCAAGCTATCGCTTCAGCGTAGAAGGGGCCGGCAGTCTAATATCCATCAGGAGCCTCTCCAACAACAAATATCTGACGGCTTCTGACTTCAGCGACGGCGCGAAGAAAATCTCAGCCACGGCTACCGATATTTCCTCCGCTATGGTGCTCCGTGGCTTTGAAGGCAGTACTACCAACGGCTTCGCGCTGACACCGGTAGGCAACTACTTCCTGAATTTCTATACCGGCGGTTATCTCGGCTTCTGGACAGGCGGCTCTGCCACAACGTCGTCAAACACCTGGCAGTTCGTACCCGCCGTCCAGGTGGACTTTGAGGATGCCAGCGGCAATGCCATTACTGTTAAAGGCACCGTCGGCGGCACATCGTTCGCAGGCTCCGACGTATGCTTCGGACAAGGAGATGCGTGGACGGCCATCGCCGCCTTACTCCTCGATAACAGCGGCATAGCACTCGAGGCTTCTTACACCTTGAACGGAACGACCTACACGTCTTCGCAACTTTCCGACCTCTTGACGGCTCTCTCAGCCCTGACAAGTGACGCGACGGTGACCGTGCAACAGGTCACTCCGACCTTTACCGTGAATGATGTGAACGGCAACGCCCTCAGCAACACACGCAACTACCTCGTACGTATGCTCGGGCGAACAGCCGGCAACTACTATTTGCAGGCAAACGGCACCGGCGTGAAGCCGACGGAGGTAAGCTCTACCGCTGTCTATGGCAGTGCTACTTACGAGTCGCTCTTCCGACCCTTCGGCTCCGGCACCTCTCTCAGCCTGCTCCTCGTGAGCAACAACGAATTCCTACATGCCGCAACCGTGACGGACGGAGCAAACAGGGTCGATACCATCCCCTACCGCTCGTCTGCCCTATCGCTTACGGCAGAGACGGTTAGCGATATCTCCACAGCCATTTGGAATCACGTGACCAACGCCACCAATGTTTATGCGCTGAAGGCGGGTACTACATACTTCTCCAACCACGGCGGAGTGGACAATAAAATGGGTTTCTACAACAATCAGACCGATGATGGCACCATCCTCCAGTTCGTACCCTCCGTGCCGGTCATCTTTACCGATGCCAGCGGCTCTCCTATCAGCGTGAGTGTGGACGGTGTGACATTCAGCACAGGTATGGTGACGAATTTCCCATGTAACACGAGTACACAACTCCTCTTCGCGGGGCAGGAAACGAACATCGCCAACACCTACGAGATCAATGGCACCACTTACGACAGCCGTACCCTGCCTTACGTCCTGGCTTCTTTGACCGCCATGACACAGGTGAAAGTCACCGTAGGCACTCCCGCGGCCACTACGCTGCAGGATACCCGAGGCACTGACCTCAGTTCCTCCTCTAAATACTTCCTTCGCCTTCCCGGACGTAGCAATATGTATGTGGTACAAGACGGTTCCACGCTGAAACTCAAGCCGGCCGATGCCTCATCGGCCACCGCCGCACAACGCTTCTTGGTGGAGACGAGCGGCGACCTCGTACGCCTCACGTATTGTGGCCTCCAGACGGCCAGCGTCACGCCAAACCTCTATGCGCCGGTATTGACGGCAACGGATGGCGCGGTAAGGGTTGTCAATGACGGTACTCTCGTACTCAAGGGCGTGACAGGCGAGAACGCTTATCGTTACGCACTACAAGCCACCAACGGTAGCAGCACACTCTATTTCAGCAATATCTACGGCACCGACTATGATATGGGCTTCTACGGCTCCACTACCTACGGCGGCTCCGAAGACGACGGCACATGGTTTGAGTTTGTACGCGCCATCAATTTAACCTTCGTAAATTCTAACGGCACTGCGCTCACCGCTACCATTAACGGCACCGACTATGCCGGTTCTGCATGCCTGATTGACGATATATCTACTTTTGTAATCAACGCACCCGTCGGCGACAATCCCGTGGCTACCATCAACGATACAGAATATACCGGCTATGCTGCTATCATTGCCGCACTCAACGCGTTGACCTCGGACGCTACGGTGACATTCAATTCCGAGCAACTGACCTTCGAGAACCCCACCTCGCAAGAGCTCTCCGTCACCTTAGACGGTACGACGACTACCGCTTCTACCGTTACCGGCTCTGTCACGGTAACCAAATATGATAATTACTCTTATTCTTCATTCTTGGTAAACGGTCTGCAACTCGGCGACATCTCCGAAGCCACAATTGACGAAACGACATACACCGGTGCCGACGATATCCTCGATGCCCTTAGCGCGCTGACCGAGGATGCTACCGTGACGCTGAGTGCTATACAACTCTCGTTCGTAGATATCAACGGATGGCCGGTAACTACCAAGGTAAACGGTTCGACATACGACACCGGTGTCCTCAACGTCATTAAGGGTACACCCCTGAAGTCCCTCACACCGCCTAACCGCCTGGCTACCTATACCATCGGCGAGCAGACGGCAATGAACTATCAGCAGGTGATTGACAAAGTGGCCGAACTTACCGCAAACACCACCATCCAGTGTAGCGCGAACTATGTCTTGACGTTCGAGGACGGCAGCGGTACCACCATCAATTCTCAGATACACAGCTACACAAACTCCGACCCGGCCACAAGTGGCACATACAGTGCTACGCATACAATAGGTATGGGGTGTGTGCTTACCAAGATTGACCTCGACGGTTATACGCGACTTGACTACACCTATACGCTGAATGATGAAGAATACGACATCATCGACCTCTATGCCGCCCTCGGTGCTATGGAGGTAGCCAACGGGCAGACGGTGACCGTCACCGTGACAACGCCTGCCTCCTCCGCCCTTACCGTTACCGACATCTACGGCAATCCGCTCGTCGAGGGCAACTACTATTATCTGAAGTTCCCCGGACGTGCCAATAGCGATGGCGATTACTATCTTGCAGGTAGCACGGCGAGCGGTGTCGATACGCTACGCGTCTCTCACCCGTATTATAACAGCGTCGGTTTCTCCAGCACCCCGTCCGCTTCGCCTTACAACCGCTACGTCTTCACCGTGACGGGTGGAAGCAATTATCTACGGTTGTATCCCTCCTTCAAGCCGGGATACATCGTCGGTAGCGAAGACCGCTCCGTCGGTTCTGACAAAGTGAAACTTTACAGCGATGCCGGCCTGGCCGTTACGTTCCGTGCCGAGTCCACCAACACCAACTATGCCAACTCTTACGTGATGCGCGTAGCGCACGGCAACAGTTCCGATGCACTCTATTTCAGCAACACCGGCGGCGTAAGCTATAATATGGGCTTCTACAAATCTATTGATGACGGTGCTTACATTCAGTTCGTACCGTATGTGAGCGGCTTGACGCTCAACTTCGTCGATGACTCCGACAATGCCCTTACGGTGAATGTATATCAGAACCAGGCCTCCAACGGTGTCACGACCATACAATCCAGGGTCACATCTATGACCCTTGACAGAACCAGTGTCAACGTGGAGGAACTCAACTACTACTATTTAGATCCCACGACCGGTGCGGGCTACAATGTCGTCGGCTATAAATATGGCGGCACGACTTACGCCACCTGGACAGCCCTGCTCGGCAGCGGTGCCGCTTCCAGCGGAGGCTCCGTGAGCGTCATTCTTTCAACGGACGGTATCCGTCCGCGCGACATCAACGGCAACCTCCTCGTTGCCGGGGTTACCTACCGCATTATACGAATGAAGAGTGGTGATAACTATTATTTGACACAGAACGAGACCACTAAGTTCAAGGCAGCGACCAGCGAAAAGGCTACCGACGGCACGCAGTATTGGACGGTAAGCACTTCCGACGACTTCGCCACGATGCAGCTTCTCTTCAACGGCACGAATGCTGTGTCGTTCGATGGCTCCCTCAACAGTGCGGGTAAGGCATATCTTGACGGCACGACAGGGACTGCGGTGACATTCCATGCGGTGCAGGCTGATCCTACTACGTACTACTATTTCCTTGAAACAACGCTGAGTAGCAGTAATGCTCGTTTGGCAAATGCGGGAACCAATTTCGGCTTCTATACCTTTACCTATGGTTCTGATTACTACGGAGTAGCAGCCAAACTGGCCTTTGAACCCGTAGGTGCCTCCGACGTCTTTGGACAGCCGCTCGTCGCCGACCGTCCATACCGCATTGAGATGCCGGCTAAGGTGGGCTCGTCGAACTTCTCAGAAGGCCTACCCGTCACACTAACGCTCACGAGTACCAACTCCTACGTAACTGAGACGAAGGCCTTCCCCGCCAGCATCTCTAACTACTGTCGTTACTACTGGCTGCCCGCGACTTATACAGGCCTCAACTATATGTACAACTATATGCAGGCCTGGTATATGGAACCCGTCTCCGGCGAGGAGAACAGTTACAAGATAAAGTGCGGCAACGGCAACTACGTCGTTGCCACCGCCAGCGGTGTTAATATCAACACCACCGATGCCGACGCTGCTACGGTGTTCGAGGCAGTTACCGCGACCTACGATGAAATGACGCAGATCTACGGCCTGAAGACCACAATTAGCGGCACGCCTTACTATCTCATCTGCGACGGCACGTCCAACCTGGCCGTTACCACGTCCGCTCCCGGTTCCAGCAGCCGCTGGGCAGACAAGTATGTCTATCGCTTCACCCCGCTGCGGAGTTCTGCCCTCAGCGAGGTATATGCCGCCGACGGTAGCCGACCCGTCAAGGCGAAAGGCTTCGACTGCTACGGACTCGGATATGGTGCCAAAGGACTGGTTTACAACACAGGCACACAGACCTACAGCGAATCCGCTACCGACATCATCGGGTTCCACGACCTGGTGACGGGGCTTGGCGATAAGAACGACTCTATCGTCGGATACCACCTGCCCGAGACCATCTTCCTCGCCTATGACTACGCTACCAGCACCTACCAGGAGACCATCGACTTCTCACGGCCTAAACTCATCGGCTACAAGGATGCCGAGGACGGCGAGACCGGAACCGTATGGAGCACCACAAACAAGTGGCAGAAGAACGCTGACGGATACTATGTCGGCACGGGCTATCAGCTCAAGAATTTCCCCATTGTCTCCTCGCCCGCTCCCACGAAGAATAATAGCGGTGTTTATGTGTTTGATGCCACTAAGACAATGTGGTATCTCATAGAGATGGGTGTAAGCTATGGAGAAGACAATAGCAATTGTAATCTCATCCGTTATGATTTGATAGCCGAAGACACAAAGAGCAGTCTGGATAACCCGTTCGTTGACAAGTATCTCTTCTGCTTCGTCGGCGACAGCATTAACGGCTACCTCATCTACAACAAGGCCTACGGCCCTGCTTACTTCGTGGGATCCGCTGGCGAACAGGCTACTTGGGGAACGGAGCACAACGTCGTATATTGTAGCAACGATGATGCTAACGATACGAAGCGCAACAAGTCGCGTATCCTCTTCCAAGTCACCCAGCACGACCAGACCAACTACTATTCGTTTGTGGACCGTTACACAGGATTCTCTCTTGATCGTTGGAAGGTTACCGACAAGAATTATGTGTGCTATTGGCATAGCCGTCAGACCAATGGCGATGGTACCTATGTGAATTACGGAGGTAATGGCTATAAAGATGGTCTTACCGACTACCAGAAAAAGACGGTGGGATTTGTACCCAACTCGTTCGAACGCGCCGGTAACACACTGAAGGCACACGACATGGGATTCCCTGATGCTGCTGATATGTTCAATACGCTCCTCAAAGACGCGATGGAGAACGGCTCCCTCAGCAGTATGGTGGGCTATGTCGGTATGTTCCGCTCACAAGCTGACCTTGATGCACAATACGCCAGTTATCTCAGCGATGTGGCTGCCGCTACCGTGAATAGCAGTTATACCGACACCCAACTTCGGGCACAAATCGTCACACGCTACAATGAATTCTTCTCCTGGCTGCAAGAAGATGATGGTGATTACACTCCGAAGACCAACGGTGTGCAGCACATCGACGGAAACTTCTACTATCTGAAGAGTGCAGCAAACGACGGATATCTTGCGGTGACCTCAGGCACTGAAGGGGCTGACAGTTACTCTTTAACAACGATTGCTTCACCCGACCTCGTTCCGGGAGCCATCTGGCAGCTGGATACTAAATCAGAGGACGAGTATAGTGAAAATAATGAATCCCTGAACGGTAACACCTACACCCTGCGCAACGTTTATTGGAACGCTTCGCTCAGTGGCATCACCGAAGGCGATGCATGCACGCTCTCGCTCGATGATGACGACTTTGCTGAACTGGATGTCTTCTGTGACTTGACAGCGATGGAGAACCCGGGCCAGCATGTTATTCGTCTTGCAGCGGGTGGTAAACTCTCCGATGCAGATATGTGTTTCACTATTGATGCCGACGAAAACCAACTCGAGGGACACGCAGGAACCATCGGCGGCGGTCAGCGACGCTGGTATCTCATCCCGCTAAAGAGAGAGTCGCCTACTTCATCCGATGCGTGGGATGAGGTCGCTAACCGTGTGGAGGAATTCACAACAGTGAACATCCCCTCGGAAGCTACTTGGCACAATGGTACCACAATAGGCAACACGGCGGCTTCCGACCTCGTCTTCACCACCTACTGTAACCCCGACCGCGCAGTGGCTTTCCCACACAATTCGAATATCTACGCCTTCCGTGCCGACCACGAGGTAGGAAGCACGGCAATCTACCTCGAGCAACTCGATGATGTCAGCGGACAGACCATACCTGCCAATATGGGCGTGGTAATCCTTGCTCCGAACGGTACCACCGTTCCGTTCCTGCCCGTGGAAACGTCTGCTGTCACCAACACAAGTACGCTCCTGACGAGTGCCGGCGATGAGCTGGAAGGGAACGTCGTTTCCTCCGGTAATTATGTCTTTGTCTATAAGAAGAGCGGAACAGACTATGTGCTGAAATTCTACAAGGTAGGCTCCAAGGGCATAACTCTCGGTTACCACCGCGCATATCTGCCGGCATCCGAACTGGATTACGCCACACGCGGTATGAGCAGCCTCGGTATCAGTATGCTCTTCGACGACGGCACCGTGACCAAACTCAGTCTGCCGCTTACCGATACGGAAGACGACGACTTCTTCGGCACGGGGGTCAGCGACGGCGCTGTTTATGATCTCCAAGGACGCCGCGTGGCGGATCCCACGCAGCCCGGCGTGTATATCATTGGCGGACGCAAAGTCTATGTGAAGTAACTAATTGTCGGACGTTTTTTATACAGCATACGTTATGAAAAAGAAAACTTACATAGAACCCCAATACCGTATTGTATATCTCTCCACTCTTTGCGATGGAGGCCTGATGGAGGGCTCTGCCCAAAAGACAGGAGACGAAGAGGTTGATGACGACGACGATTTCCTCGGCACTCGTCCGTTTGATTTCGACTGGCAATAGTCCTTGTCACAAGGGTTTACCTTCCTTATCTACTCACGCCGCCCCGCAGCCGCCTTGTGCTGCGGGGCGGCGTTGTTATTAATGCGCGCTGCTACTTCCAGACGAGGACACCGACACTCCCAGCGGATGCCGCAGCGCACGCGGCTCGCGGGCATCAACTTGCACGCAGCTACCATAGTAATCAATAAACGAAGGGAAAAAGCGGGAAGAGAAGACCGTCCCGACGGGTTTCAAACATAGCCCGATTGATTTTAAACTCGAGTGCTTTGATTTTGAAATCAAAGCCTTTGATTTTAAAATCAATCCGATTGATTTTAAAATCAATCGGACTAAGTTTAAGCACGGTCGGACAACGTTTAAGCACGGTCGGACTTCTATTAAAATCTCCGTGCGCAATGCCAATAAACCAGCGTTGCGGATGCTTTGCCAATACGTAAGCCCCTCACTGTCGAAAACGCTGGGAGCGCAGCCTATAGGAGCGCAGCCGGCTCGCCTGTGTTCTCTTGCACGCGAGCCGCGTGCGCTCCTATAGCCTGCGGGTGTGCGTTATCGCTTCTCAAACGTCAGGGTGTCGCCATAGGAGGTGCCGATGCCGTTTGTGGCAAACGCGGCGTAGGAGTAGGTGCCATCACCGAGGCTGTCGGTGAAGGCACGGAAGAGGGCCGCTTCGTCGAGCACGGCGAGGCGTGTTTCTTTGAGTGTGTCGTTCCAATAGACAAAGCCGCGCTGAGTGATGGTGCTGTTGAGCGACTCTAACACCTCTCCTGTCATTCGCACGCTGTCGCCCACCGCAGGCTCTGCACCGAGTGTTTGTACCTTGGGAGCAAAAGGCTGCTCGCCGCTGCGGTCCTCGCCGCTGCAAGAGCTTAGAAGAAGAGCAAGGAGGGGGAGGAGGAGAAAAGTTTTTTTCATAGCCAAGAGGAGGAATAGAGCGTTTGCGTATGTAGTGTTTCAGGGGTGACGGCCACGCGCTGGTCTATCTCATAGCCCACGAGCCACACGATGCCTGCATCGTCGCATAGTGCGCGTGCCTTGTGCCGTCGTAGGAGGGAAATGTGGCGGTCGGAGAGGTAGTCGTTTACTAACTTTGAGCCGTGAAGCCCGAAGGGCCGGAAGCGGTCGCCGTCGTGCAACGGTCGCAAACGTAGCACGCCCCGTACGCGGTCGGCATCTATGCTACACGAACTCTCGGGCAAGAGCGGCACGGCGGGATTGCCCCATTCTATGGCATCACTGGTGCGTACGAGCATCGTGTCGCCGTGGGTTACATATCTTCCCACCGGGCTGTCAACAAGCCCGACTATTTGCGGAAGCATAGCGGGGGGGAATAACGTGGCGAGCGCGGCGTGAAGCAGCGTGCGCGGTGCGGGGTGCGTCTGCAACGTCTTCAGAGCGATGGAGGAAATGCCGTCGGCACGGTGGACGACAGCGGCGAGTTCGGCACGGATGCCTTGCTTATAATAATACTGTGCGTCGTGTAGCCGGCTGATGGTTTCCGATAGCGTGTGGTCTATTGACGGGTTGAGCGTGCGCAAGACCGGCAATAGTTTGTGGCGTATGCTGTTGCGGCGGAACGTAGTGTCGCTGTTGGTGCTGTCGCAGACGTAGCCCTGGTGTTGTGCAGCAAGATAGTCTTCCAATGTTTTACGGGGCACATTGAGCAGCGGACGCGCCAGCACGGGTGTGGAGGCATCGCTGTGCAGGCGTGTCTCGGAGGCCATTGCCGTAAGTCCGTCAATGCCGCTTCCGCGAATGAGGTTGAGCAGAAAGGTCTCTACATTGTCGTCGCGGTGGTGGGCGGTGCATACCACATCGATGTGTTGCTTTAGACACTCCTCGGCAAACCAGGTATAGCGTAGTCGCCGTGCTGCCATCTCAAGGCTCTCGCCGTGCTGCTTGGCCTCGTCGCGCGTGTTGAAACGGTGTACAACGAGTGGCACGCCTTTTTCTTTGCATAGTTGGCGCACAAACTCCTCGTCGCGTGCACTCTCCTCGCCGCGTAAGCAGAAGTTGGCGTGTGCCGCCACTACCTCCACGCCGTGTGCTAAGAGCAGAAGCAACAAAGCCACAGAATCCGCCCCGCCACTCAATCCGAGCAGCACACGGCGGTAGGGAATAGATATGTTGTTGAGCGTAGCGATAAACGAAAAACAATAAGAGATTAGTACGATACACTGACGGTAAAACCTTCTGCGCGCACTTTTTGTGCGATATGGTCAAGCACCTCTGCGGGGGCTTTACACAGGCCGCGGGCGGGTGTCTCGCGGTCGATGGTATAAATCATCACCTGTTGCGGACGGATGGTATGCACGGCTTCTATCCAGGGCAGCACATAGTTGTCGGACGTGTTGTCTATATCTGTGCCGTCGTCGGAAACACCCCGCATAAACATCGTCTGGATAATAACGTGGCCGTGGAAGGACTTGAGCGTTTGTATAATGTTTTCCACGTGATAGTTTCCTACGGGGCGATCTACGGTTTTGATGTAGCGGGGGTCGGCGGTGTCGAGCTTCTGGATGTTGTTGTCCACTTTGAGAAGCGCGTCAAACACCTCGGGTTTGTGACACATCGTAGCGTTGCTCAGCACCGATACTTTTGCGTTGGGACAGAAGTGGTTTCGCAGCTCTATCGTGTCGTCGATAATCGCTGCGAAGTCGGGGTGTGCCGTAGGCTCGCCGTTCCCGGCAAACGTCAGCACATCGGGCAGTTTGTCGGTTTGTTGCATCAGAGATAACTGCGCCTCGAGTGCCGCAGCTACCTGCTGGCGTGTGGGGCGGGGCATCGTCGGACGTCTCAAGGCATTAAAGCCGCACTCGCAGTAGATACAATCAAACGTACAGAGTTTGCCATCGGCGGGGATGAGGTTGATGCCCAACGAAATCCCTAAGCGGCGACTACGTACGGGGCCAAAGATGGGAGACGGATAGAGAACTGTCATAGCAAATACGATGTTTCAGCGTGGTGGCGCACGGCGGGGTTCAGAACTTCACCCACATAGCGGGGTTCAACGGCTCGCGCTCTTGGCGCACCTGGAAATAGAGCGTGCGCTCGCCTGCGGCATCGCGCCCCACCTTGCCGAGGGTCGCCAAGGCTTTGACACTCTGCCCCGTCTTCACACAGACGTCTTCAAGCCGAGCATATACGGTGAGGTAAGCACCGTGGCGAAGAATGACGCAGTAGCCACTCTCGTATTCATAGACAGCAGCCACTTTCCCCTCGTACACCGCGCGAGCCTGGCACGCATTTTTGCCGCGCACAAAAACACCTTTGCTACCTATCTCTAAGCCACTGATGCTGTGGAGGCCATAGCCGCGGAGCAGTTTATACTGCCCGGTGAGTGGAACGGGCAGTGTGCCTTTGGCGGAGGCAAACGAGGACGGAACATTCTGAGCGGAAAGCAGCAGCGGAAGGCAAGCAAGCAAAAGGACGATTTTTCTTAGCATAGGAAAGGATTTTTTATAGAGGTGTGGGCTATTCTTTAATTCTTGTTTCGGAAGTAGTGCGAAAAGCTTTGCAGGGCAAGGCTGCGCCTTGGTTTGTCTTCGACAGACTTTTGCTCGCCAAGGCAAAGCAGAAGCAAGCTTCGCTTTGCT
>CALFJG010000017.1 GCA_937877625.1 uncultured Prevotellaceae bacterium | reverse complement strand
GAGTATTAACAATAAAACGACAAAGGCAATGAAGATTAAAAGATTTGATTTCAATTTTCGACCGCTGCAAGTAGACATAAGTTTTACTACGTCGGGAAGCATACCCAACAGGCAGAACTACGACGCGGCAACGGGAGAGTACACGCCCGATTTCACGCTTACGCCGCTTATTATCCAGCCCGAAGTTAGCGTAATAGACAAAGACGAAGTGCTGCAAGCCGGGCGCGTAAACCAAAGTTTGACTGATATAGCATGGTACGAGATTGACAACGGCACGCGCACCCTGATTGCAGCCGCTAACGAAAACTACGAAATGACTACGAGCGGCAGCAACGCCGGGCGTATCAAGGTAAAGCGCAACGCCACCGTAAACACCGTGCTTACGTTGGAGTTTAACGCGCAGTACGTAGACCCCCGTACTAATCAGATACACACAATACAAAAAACCTATCCCGTCTATTGCGATAACGCGACGGTTGGTTTTCCTGAATTGTTCTTAGATGCAGCCGACCAAAACCTGTATAACCCGCTTGTGCATGAAGATACGCAGATAGTAAAAGCAAGCCTTAAATTAGGTGGTAACGAGGTGTTGGCAGCGCGTCGTATCTTTGTATGGGAAAAGTACCGTAGTGATGGCTCATGGACGCAGGTAGGCACGGACGAAACTTTGGACTACGACGTTACCGTAGCAAACGACGGATTGAGCGTTACCGTAGACCGTAGTAAGATGGGTAGCGAGTTGTACCTACGTTGCAGGGCTAAGTACGATGTTTACGGCGACCCGGCAAGCGTTACCCTGACAGACGGTAGCCCCTCAAAGGTTATTTCGTTTATCCGTAGAATCCCGAAATTTGAGTTTGATATTGCGGGCGTACCTACCAATATACCCGAAATAGTTTCGATTGCGCCTAACGCCTCAATATGGGATGTAAACGGCCCCATTGACAACCCCGAAAGGGAACTATTGCCGCTTTGGTACGTTGCTACCAACAAGGCATCGGGCAGCTTATCGTACACGCAGGTAGGACACGGCGTAAGCCCTGTTTTGCCTACCAAGGCTATGAGCCAGCAGTACGGCGCAGTATTCGGCTTAGACGTTAAAGATTGCGGCCCCACGTGCGCTATGGAAGATAGCGACGGCAAGGTATTTACCGACAGCGACGGAAAAATATTATTATTCAAATAACATTAAAACTTTCGATTATGGCACGTTACATTAAAGCAAATCCAAAAGTAGTTAGTTATCTGCATTTGGAAAACGACAGAAACAAGTTAAAGGATGGCAACTATATTCTTTGGTTGCAAGACATGATGGCCTTTGGCCCGCTACCGCGTTTGGCCGACACCCTACAGCGTATCGGTGCTATTGCGCTTTTGCCTCACGAAGCCCGCGAAGAGCAGTACGGTATAACCACGCGCCCGCTACCTGTAGCCACCGACCCGGAATTTATCATAGAAGAGCCGGAGGCCGAAACCGAGACACCCGCCGGGGAATCAGGCGACGGCAACGGTGAGACAGAGACCCCGACAGGCGGCGAGGGTACAGGCGAGAGCGAGACACCCGCAGAGGAACCAGGCGAGGGTACAGGCGAGAGCGAGACACCCGCAGAGGAACCAGGCGAGGGTACAGGCGAAACCGAAACGC
>CALFJG010000016.1 GCA_937877625.1 uncultured Prevotellaceae bacterium | reverse complement strand
AACCCCAACACCCACCTAATTGAAGGCCCCGAAGAGATTGACCGCTCCTGGCTGGAAGGCATCGAGACCGTGGGCATCTGCGGAGCCACCAGCACGCCGAAGTGGCTCATGGAGCAGTGCCGCGATGCACTGCTGGAAAGAGGGCCGGAGGACACCAGAAAAGACAAGTAGGGCCGGGGGCAGAAAAAAACGAACGAGATTTTTTCAAAAACGAACGAGATTTTTTCAAAAACGAACGAGATTTTTTCTTGAACGAACCATATACAACCATTATGAAACGCTTAACCGTCTTTTTCCTAGCCCTGACAGCCTGCATCGCGCTGCGGGCGCAGTTCGACATCATCCCCCAGCCTGCCAGCATCAGCGTCGATGCCAAAGGGCGCGCCCTGCCCATCGACGCCCACACGCCCATCACGGAGCTGACAAACCCGAAGATGACCGCTTCCGAGGGCTATCGCATCACCATCGGCAAGCAGGGCATCACCATCGAAGGCAGCACCGATGCCGGCATCTTCTATGGCCGACAGGCACTGCGCCAGGTGATGGCCGACCAGCCCACGTCGCTGCCCTACGCCGTCATCGAGTCGGCTCCGCGCTTCGCCTACCGCGGCATGCACCTCGACATCTGTCGCCACTTCTTCTCCAAGGACGTGGTGAAGAACTATCTCGACATGATGGCGCTGCACGGCATGAACACCCTGCACTGGCACCTGAGCGACGACCAGGGCTGGCGCATAGAAATCAAGAAATGGCCCCGCCTGACGCAGGTCGGCGCCTGGCGCGACCGCACCGTCATCGGCCGCAACATGGGCCTCTACGACCACACGATGTATGGCGGATTCTACACGCAGAAAGACATCCGCGAGATTGTGCAATATGCCGCCGAGCGCCACATCACCATCATCCCCGAGATTGACATGCCCGGCCACATGGTTGCGGCCATCACGGCCTACCCTGAGCTGGGTTGCACGGGCGGCCCCTACGAGGTATGGCCCGACTGGGGGGTCAGCGAAGACATCCTCTGTGCCGGCAATCCTCGTGTCTACGAGTTCCTGGGCGACGTGCTCGACGAGCTGATGGCCCTGTTCCCATCGAAGATTATCCACCTGGGCGGCGACGAGGCTCCGAAAGTGCGCTGGAAGGCCTGCCCCAAGTGCCAACAGAAGATGCGCGACGAGCACCTGCAAGACGAGGAACAGCTGCAAGGCTACATCGTGCGCCAGATGGAACAGCTGCTCAGTGCCCACGACCGTAGGCTGATGGGCTGGGACGAGATTATGTACTGCGACGTACCCGCCTCGTCCATCATCATGAACTGGCGCGACTGGCAAGGCGTGGAAGACCCTGCCACACGCGGCTTCGACGTGGTGCGCACGCCAAACTCCACGCTCTACTTCGACCACTATCAGATTCCGCAGGGAGAATGGAGCAACACGCTGCTCTTCGGTGGCAGCACCCCACTGGAGAAAGTGTACAACTACGAGCCTGCTCCCGAAACGCTGTCGCCCGAGGAGCGCAGCCATGTGCTCGGCGTGCAGGCCAACCTCTGGACGGAGTACATCGCCTATCCCGAACTGATAGAGTACCAGGTGCTGCCCCGCATGGCCGCCCTGGCCGAAGTGCAGTGGGCGGAGCCCGCACAGAAGGACTACGACCGTTTCCTCCAGCGCCTGCCCCGCCTGCTCCGCATCTACGACGAGGAGGGCTGGCACTATTGTAACAAATTCAACACCCCCAACGAAAAATGAAGCGGCATCTCTACGTCATCCTCTTCCTGGCGTTCCTGGCGATGCCTGCCTGCGGCCAGCAGCCGCAGATGGGAAAGCTGTCGCCCATGCTGCGCCGCCTGGTGAGGACGGCTGAGCACCAGCACATTCCCGCCGCCCAGCACTCACCGCAGTCCTCCAAGCGAAGTGTCTGCGCCTTCATCCGCCTGTCAGACGACGGCGAGGAGGCACTCGCAGCATACGGCTGCCGCAGCCTGGCCCACTTCGGCCCGCTGCACATTGCCGAGATTCCCGTCAGCAGCCTGGCCCCGCTCACCCAAGACCGTCGTGTTGAGCGCATCGAGGCCGAGGCCAGCAATCGCCTTTGCACCGACTCGATGGCCGTCCACCTCCATGCCACTGAGGCCTACGCGGGCCTGGGATTACCCCAGGCTTACACCGGCCGCGGTGTGGTGATGGGCATCATGGACGTGGGCTTCGACCTCACCCACCCCAACTTCTACAGCCGCGACACCACCGACTACCGCATCCGCCGCTTCTGGGATCAGATTTCGCAGGACACCGTGGGCAGTCCCCTCCCCGTTGGGCGCGATTTCACCACCCGCGAGGAAATACTCGCCCTGGGACATTCGCGCGACGGTCTCGACATCAGCCACGGCACCCATACGCTGGGCATTGCCGCCGGCAGCGGCTACAATTCGCCTTACCAAGGCATGGCTCCAGAGGCCGACATCTGCCTGGTGGCCAACGCCGTGAGCGAAGACCTGCCCTACATCGACTCGGTCGACGTGGAGAAATACACCTACGCCACCGATGCCCTCGGCTTCAAGTATATCTTCGACTATGCCGAGTCCGTGGGGCAGCCCTGCGTCATTTCGTTCAGCGAGGGCAGCCCACAGGACTTCTTCGGCTACGACCTGCTCTACTACGCCTTCCTCGACAGCCTTGTCGGCCCAGGCCGCATCCTCGTGGCCGCCGCAGGCAACGAGGGAGCGAACCTCAACTATATCCACAAGCCACGCGGACAGCAGCGGGCAGGCACCTTCTTGTATTACGGCACGCGCAGAATGGACATGGTGATGAAGTCGGCTGACGACTTCACCTTGCGGCTGGTAGCCTACAGCAACCCTGCCGACACGCTGACGATCCACTCCCGTGAAGTGCTCGCCCAACCAGACTCCATCCTCAGCCTGGACGCTGCGGGCTTCAGCGTTGCGCTGGGAGCCTACCCTTCCTGCTACGATGCCAACGACATCTGCTATGACCTCATCGTCAAGACCGGGACGATGGTGGGCGTAAAAACCCACATCTCACTGGAAATACTCGGTACCGAAGCCGACGTGGAGCTTTGGCGCATGAACGGCTCGTTCCGCGTCTTCGACGAGAACCCGCAGCTCTGCGACGGCGAACACACGCACTACGTCCACTCCCCTTCCAGCGCTCCGTGCGTCATCTGCGTGGGCAACAACAGCTACCGCGAAACCGTCGTCAATGTGGAGGGCGACACCCTCATCAACAAGTCGGGCCGCGACGGCATCATCAGCATCCACTCGTCGCGCGGGCCTACCTTCGACGGACGCATGAAGCCCGACTGCGTGGCTCCGGGCAGCAACATCATCTCTTCCTACAGCAGTTACTATCTGGAGGCCCACCCCGATGCCAGCGACATCCATTGGGACGTGGAGCACTTCCCCTTCCAGGGCCGCACCTACGCCTGGAATGCCAACAGCGGCACGTCGATGTCGTCGCCAGCCGTGGGCGGAGCCATCGCCCTGTGGCTGCAAGCCTGCCCCACGCTGACGCCGGAAGACGTGATGGGTGTGCTCAGCCGCACCTGCCGCCACACCGACACGTCGCTCGCCTATCCGAACAACACCTACGGCCACGGCGAGATTGACGTCTATGCCGGACTGCTCGACATCCTCGGCCTGGCAGGCATCGACCACATGCCCCAGGCTCACACAAAGGCCAGCCTGTCGCTGAAGGGCAGGCAACTATACATCATCCTGCCCGAAACACCGACGAAGTCCCTGCCTCTGCGCATCTACGACCTCAACGGTCGCCCTGTGCTCAGCACGCTGCTGCCGCAGGGCCACACCCGCCACAGCATCACCCTGCCACAGCTCTCCGCCGGCGTCTATGCCGTCTGCGTAGGCCAAGGCTCCACCCTCATCCGCATCAACCCCTAACACGAAGAACAAATATGAAACGATTACTAACACTGAACCTGTTCCTGATCATCTGGTATCTATCCTTTAGCCCCGCAGGGGCGCAGACCACCGCCACCGACATCATCAACGCCATGTCGCCAGGCTGGAACCTGGGCAACACCCTTGAAGCCAAGCACTGGAACGGCGCCGACCTCTACAACAACAAAGCAGGTCTTGACGCCGAGACATCCTGGCAGAGCACGAAGACCACGCAGCAGGTCATCGACTTCGTCAAGGCGCAGGGCTTCCGCTCGGTGCGCATCCCCTGTGCGTGGGTCTGCGGTCACATCAGCGACGCCGCCAACTATACCATCGACGCCAAGTGGATGGCCCGCGTGAAGGAAGTGGTGGACTACTGCATCACCGACGGCCTCTACGTCGTACTGAACGACCATTGGGACGGTGGCTGGCTGGAGGAGCACATTGCCGACACCGACGCTGCCGTCATCGAGAAGAACAAGACGGTGCTCACGGCCATCTGGACGCAGATAGCCGAGACGTTCAAGGACTACGACGAGCACCTGCTCTTCGCCGGCCTGAACGAGCCGAACACCGAGGAAACGCCGAAGACATCCACCATCAACAACCTCATCAGCTACAACCAGACCTTCATCGACGCCGTGCGCGCCACGGGCGGACAGAACGCCACACGCGTGCTGGTGGTGCAGGGGCCGTCGACCAACATCGACAAAACCGTGAAGTACGCCTCGCGCTACCTCCAGCTCAGCGACCCTGCCGAGCAGCGGCTGGCCATCGAGGTACACTACTACCACCCCTGGCAGTTCTGGGGCATGGAGAAGGACGAGTCGTGGGGCAAGGTGTTCTACTACTGGGGCAGCGGCAACCACTATTCCGGCTCGCAGCACAACGCCACCTGGGGCGAGGAGAGCGACATGAAGCAGCAACTGCAGCAGATGAAGACCAACTTCGTGGACAAGGGCATGCCCGTGGTCATCGGCGAGTTCGGGGCCAACTGGCGCGACCTGAGCGGACTCACCGGCGAGAGTCAGGAGAAGCACAACGCCAGCATCCGCTCGCACTACAAGGAACTGCACCGCCTGAGCAAGGAACTGGGCGGCATGGTGCCCATGACGTGGGACACCAACTACTGCAACCAAGGCGGCAAGAGCGGCACCATGACCGTCATCGACCGCACGAACCTCACCATCTTCGGCCTGCATGCCATGGCGGGCATCAACGACGTATGGCCCGCTCCTTCGGCTGAGTCTGTCAGCCTGCCGCAGGCCGACGGCACCCCGTCCGGCGTCTTCACACTGCTAGGCACACGCGTGGAGGGGCCTCTCACCTGCCTCCCCTCGGGCATTTACATCCATCAGGGGCGTAAAATAGTGATCAATTAAAAGCAGGGAGCGACATCACGTCGGTCCCTGCCCGTAGGTTGAATCAACCTTCTGCTATTTACTAACTTTACTAATTTGGTATTTCCGTCAATGCGGGAGCGATGGCCCGCTGTAGGTAGGCCGGCGTCTCTGTGCGGCGGTAATGCTCCTCGAACATGAGCTCACCAGCCTCGTAGCTCACTATCGTCATGTGGTCACCGTCGGGGTGCGACACTTCCAGTTCCAGCGGCTCCTTGCCCATCTTCAGTCTCCCATTGTCCAATGAGCGCAGGGTGCTGCTGATGCCGCTGCCGCCATAGCGGAAGCCGTCAACCACCGTGCTGGGATGCAGATTAATGACCATCATCACCGTGTCGTTCACCAGCACATAAGTGGCCACCTTCTGCTCATCGTCCTCCTTCAGCCAGGTGCCGTCCATGGGGCGTGCGGCGTTGGGCTTTGCCGTGTAGGCGGCACGAAAGACTGCCACGATGTCCTCACCGGGCTTGATGCGCGACCACTGCTCAGTGATGTCAGGTCCGCTCACGCCAGCCATCTGCGTGCTGTCCTTCATCCAGCGCGAAATGGCGGTATTTTCGTCAGGGAAGGTATAGTCCGTGGGATAGCCGTTGGCATCCAGCAACGTATCGCCACGCCAGGTATAGCCCTCGCCTGAGATGCTGAAGCTTATGTTCATGCCTTTCTTGCTCCAATAGCTGAAGCAGAGGAACGTGCTGTCGTTGTAGAAGCCGTAGTGCATGGCTACGGGATGCACTTCCACGCCCGAGCCGGTGTTAGAGATCCAGTCCATGGTCCAGCAGCCCCGCATGGGGTGGTGCTTCACATCGTCCGTGGCAGTGTTGTCCTTCTCGCGCGTCTGGCAGCCCACGGCCATTGCCAGCGTCAGCACCAGTGCCAAGGCGGCCAGGGCGGCCAGCTGTCGGCGGTGCATGCTTCGTTTGTTCATTTCGGTGTTCATAAAGATAATACGTTGTTTTAGGGGGGGTAGCCCATAGGCCGTGCGCAGCAGAATCCACTTGCCGTGGCTGACGCAGACGCGCAGCAGCGAGAGTTGATAGTCCTCGCGGTCAACGCCCTCGCGCAGCACGTCGCCGTCGACCTCCATTTCCTGTTGCAGGCGCATCTCGCCGAAGAAGAGCCACACAAAGGGATTGTACCAGCAGAGGGCCACGAGCAACTGCGAGAGGCAAAGCTTGAGGAAGTGGCGATGGCGGATGTGGGCATGCTCGTGCAGCAGCACGTAGCGGCAGGTGTCGGCATCCATCGCGTTTAGCAGGAAGATGTTGCGCCCGAAGGAGAAGGGCGAGAGCTGGCCTGTGCGGTAGATGTTGACGTCACCCATGCGCTCGCCGTCATACTTCCCACAGAGCGAGAAGAGCCACGCCAGCTGGCAGACAAAGTAGACCAATACCAACGCCACGCCCAGCAACCAGAGCCTACCCAGCAGTGGCATTGCATCCTGAAACAGCTGTGTCAGCGAAACACGCTCGGCATCTGCCTCTTCCCTCTCTCCAGAGGGGCCGGTGGAGGCCACTTCCCTCCCTTCAAGAGGAGGGGTTTGGGGTGGAATCTGTAATTCCACGCCCCTGGCCTGAGCATCTTCGGGCTCAGAGACAAAGACCCCACCATACGTTTCTCCCCTTGAAGGGAGAGGAGCAGCTGCGCCGTCGGGAGAGGGCGTTTCCACCTCCCTCACCGGTGCCGCCAACTGCACCACAACCATCAAAAGCATGGCCGCAGCAATGAACGCCTGCGCCCACCGGCTGGTCACTCGCAGCCGCAGCACCCACCAGTAGAGCCCGAAGAGCGCTCCGCCCACCAGTAGGCTCGTCAGAGGAAAAAATCCTGTCTCCATCGCGTACATTAAATATAAAGTTATCGTTAGTTGTTCTGATGCTTGATGATTCTGACCAGCTCGTCAATCTCCGCCTCGGTCAGTTTCTCTTCCTTGGCGAAGAACGACACCAACGAGGTCAGCGAACCGCCGAAGAAGGTGTTCTTCACCTCCGCCATGTACTGCCGTGTGTACTGATCACGACTGACTGCGGGCGTGAAACGTAGCGCCTTCCCCACCCTTTCGGTCAGCACATAGCCCTTTTCCTTCAGAATCTTCAGGAACGTGAGTAGCGTGGTCAGCGCCGGCTTCGGCTCTGGCATGCGTTCCATAATTTCTGCCGAATTTGCTCCACCCTGAGGCAGACTCCACAGGGCTGTCATCACCTGTTGCTCGGCCTTGGTCAGTTGTTTCTTGTGCTCCATTTCCATATTCTTCGTTCTAAAGTTTTAGAATTTCAGCTGCAAAGATATTCTAAATTTTTAGAACGACCAAATATTTTCTTCTAAAACCTTAGAAAGTTAACATACTTTTGCATTAGAACCTCAAGAGGACTTTAGCCCTTAAACCCGAATTCTTCGCATTTTTCAGGAAAGCATACGAACGATAAAACCATCTCTTGCGAGATGGTTTTAAAAATGGAGTAGTGTCGGTGATGTCTTGCTCCGAAGCAGTATCAATTGAGTCCTGCCTCTCGCGGGATTCTGCCCGGATAGCCAGAACTGGTGTTCTGACGGTGCAAAGATAGGTATTTATTCCGAAACTTCCAAATTTTGGAGTAACTTTCTTTCGCCTAACTTCAATTTTTCGCTTCTTTCTCGTACTCTTCCCTCGTTATTGGGGTCTCAGGGTCTATTATCAGCACCATTCCCGACCATCTGGTCGCCTACCCGTTGCCTTTCTTCGCTCATCTTTTTCTTTTCATAGGTGCTCAGGCGAGCAAAGCTCGGAGCTTCATAGGTCAGGCCGTAGAGTTCTTTCAGTCGCTTCGCTTTGTGAAAGCGGCAGAGCCGAGCGGATAGACGAAGCGGTCGATTTGCTTTTCATTTCGTCCAGCAGCCGTTGGCTCGGATGCTAATACAGAAGTGTCGGTTCCTCCTCATATCTTGTAAAGTTGCTTACTGCCTGCATTCACTCTGCTTTCAGGCTCCTTTCTGCCTGCTTCCTGCCTTACACATGAGTAAGGCTACAAGCAGCCTGAAGTATGGCATCACCTTGGGTACTTGCCAAGCTGTCTGCAATATCTGAAACTTATTGTTGATTCGTTGAATCGAGCTCATCATTCTCTTTGTTGCTTCTCCAGTTTGCAGGCCGGTGCAATATGTGACCGTTGGGCAGCGTCACATCGTCGGGAAGCATCGACTGCACAAACCTGGCTTTATAATGCTCCAACCAAACTACATGGTCGCACTTGCTGGCCAAAGCAAACGATTTCTGGGTGGGAGGCACGAATACGTGAACAGGGTGTTCTGGTGCAAAGTTCTTGATAATCTCAACAGAAGGTATCATGTCACTATCAGCTGAGACCACGATGGTAATATCACAACGCTTGGTGAACACATCGGTAAGCATACCTGTGGCAACCCTGACATCCGACTCCTTCTCTTCGTAGGTTTTAATCTTAAAGCCGCAGTTCTGACACTTAATCTTCTTTTTCTTGTAAAGACCCAGATGGAGCTTGAATTTAGGATTAATCTCGTTCGCATGGAAAAATTTGTCTTGGTTGTAATATGCCTGAGGATCATCAACAGGGCGGGCTGAATAGTAGTTCACCTCTACCAGTTCTTGGTCATCCAGCATCATACGTTCAAAAAACTTCACAACATCCAGCCAGTAGAGACGTTTCCACTTGCTTCCTCCGTGTTTAAGGCCGTAATAGAAATTGTACCCATCAACGTAAACTATAACCTTCTTCTTTCCCATACTCTGTTTCTTTAAAAATAAAGCCCCCTTTCGGAGGCTTGACCCAAGTATTTATCATACAAGGGGGGATTCTTTTTTTTAAGTTGCTTTTTCACAACTGACCCAAGTATTTATCATACAAGGGGGATTTCTGCTGCAAAGGTAGGCATTATTTCCGAAACTTCCAAATTTTAGAGTAACTTTTTTATTTCTTCCCCTCCACAATTCTTATTTCCTCTTCCGTTAGGCCGTAGAGCTGATAGACAAGACGGTCGATTTCGGATTCTAAGGCACTAATTTTCTTATTATCACTTTCTTTTACCGCATTCTGTAACTTATTGAATTTATCTTCAAAAGGCTGTTCATCTACCCCTTGCATGATAGGGATTGTTGCCATTTTGTTTCCATCCAGTTTACACCGGCCTTCTTCTGAACCGTCGCCATAAGCGACAAACTTTATCCTCTTGAAATATCGGAATAGACTAGAATTTAAGAAACAATAGAGGAATTTACTCTTTGTGGCAATAATATAGCACGAATTATTTACATAGTGTTTATCCTTGTCATAGTAAAACTCATGTTCTTTTGCGGTATGAATGTAAATCAACTTTTCTTCGTCAAACTCTTTATAATATTTAGCTCCCCATCTTTGTAAGGCATACCACTCGTAACGGATTCCTGTCTCTTCTTTATTCCTGTCCGCTAAAGCTTCGTAATGAGAAAGGAGATATTTGTAAAGTGAAGGATACTCATTACGCAACTTGACTTCAGCCTTGTCAATAACTTCCTTCGTCCCCATATTTTCAGCAACTTCAACTGGAATCGGGAAATGCCAATTAATGAACAACAACCATTGCTCTGGTCCTACATATTTATACTTCCTAATATCTCTACTCCGAAATGCCTTTTTGATGACTCTCTCTGTTTTTTCAAGTTCTTCAGGAGTAGTACAATTTTCAAGAATCTGTTCTTTCACATTTCTTTTCAACATAAAGCATTGGTTGGAGCCCGTAGTGATACCCCTATATATTCTATTGTTAACAAAATCTGTAAGAGATATTGAATTTGTACTCAACTTTTTCAAAATTGACAACTCTTCGTTACGAACAAATTGCCATTCTGTTTCATTCTTGATTACACCAAGATAGCTTCCTGCTGTTAAGGTGGAAAGATTCAAATTCGTCAATGTTTTTACCGGATAGTATTTTGTTTTTGAAACAGGAGATTGCTTACAAAGAAGTGTTATGCCTGCATCTGTTGAAGCGTTGTTGAATACAGGCAACTCAAAAAAGTCAATAAAAGAAATGACATCTACCTCATTGGCAAATGTTCTTCTGATGCTTTTGCCATATTTTGTTTTCAAGAACTTGTTTGAAGTTATAAATGTCAGGATTCCGTTTTCATGCATTATTTTGATTCCTAATCCAAAGAAATAAACAAGAATATCAGCAGTTCCTTCGCCTACATTAGGATATATAGAGCATAGCAATCTCTTATATGCATGTTCCAATTTTTCTTGACGAATATACGGCGGATTACCAATGACAATATCAAAGCCGCCTTGTGAGAACACGTCGTAGAACCAGGTGTGCCAGAGGAAGAACTGGTTGTTGCCTGAGAGGTCGAGGTCGCCAAAGTCGACGTTGATGCTTTGCTCACGGAGTTGTTTCTTCACGTTCTCAACAATCTCCTTGCGGAGCGATTGCTTCTCGTGATGGTCGGTGCAGTCATAGTATCTGGCCAGCATCTTGCGCAAGTCGAGACGGAAGACATCCAGCATATTGTCGAAGATGGACAGCATACCCGACGCATCGACTTTCTTCTCTGTCATCGTGGAGAGGTCAACACCCTTGTATTGCTCCAACAGCGAGTTGCCCTGCATGATTTTGAAGTCGAGGTTGGGCAGGGCTTGTGGTGTCTCTTCATCGACGATGAGGGCGAGCCAGAAGCGGAGGCGGGCGATGTCGACGGCACCACGCTCTATATCTACACCGTAGATATTCTGCTGGATGATGTGCTTCTTGATTTCTGTGGCCTGATGCTGACTGATGCCTTCGAGAGCAGTACGACAGAGGAAGAGTTCTTTCAGCAAGCCCATGGGGAAGGCACCAGATCCAATGGCAGGGTCGCAGATCTTAACATCCTTTAGGCGTTGGTCGATGAATGAAGCTACAGACCCCACCCCTGCCCCTCCCCTTGATGGGAGGGGAGTGCCCACGGACTCCAAACATTCTTTGTCGTGGGTGGTCACAAACTGACGAATGGCCTCTTTGGTTGTTTCATTCTCAATGTCCGTCTGTAGATAGGCGATGAGGCTCTCACGGCACATATAGGTGACGATTTCCTTGGGGGTATAGAAGGCTCCTTTGTCTTTGTTGTCCTCCAGCAGGTTCTCGAAGATGCGTCCAAGCATCTCCGGGTCAACGCCCACCTCGGCATCGTCAGGGTCGTTCTCGTCGATGGTAAAGTTATAGGAGGCGAAGAAGTCGAGCAGCGACTGCATAATCTTGGCGGGCAAGGGAAACTCCGTTTCGTCAGTTTTATCCCTCTCAAACAGTCCGCCATTCAGATACGGTATGCGATACTGAGGCAACTGCTTAGCATCTTCACTATTCAAATCGTTGAACAACGCTTCGAGCACATTGTCGATGAAGTGGTCTTTGTCTTGGCATTGTGCAAAGAGGTTCTGAATGAACTCTGGGTCGCCCTCACCCCAAGCAGCATTGACGGGTACACCTAACCAGCCTTTCTTCTGGAGGAACTGGAGGAACACCAGCCGTCCCATTAGTTTCTTCACATAGTCACGGACAGCCTTTTCGGTAGTCGGGGATTGCAAATCCCCTCCAGCAGCACGAGAGAACTGGCTCATAATAAACTGATTGGGTTCACCCTTCTGCCGTTCTTCCCACTTGTTAGCCACCTTCACCATCCGCTTGCCTGTCACGTAGAAAACGATGTCCTCATACTGCTGCTTATAGCCCTTGAAGAACATATCGCTGACGGCATCCACGGAGAAGGCCTTGGTCAGGTCTTTCAAGGAAAGCGCACTCTTCTTCAATGCCTCGAACTGCTGAATGGCCGTGCGGCTGCGATGGCCTTCGCCGAGCAGGTAGGTGAAGCGTCTCGTGTCGGTGGATGTTTTTTCGTACTCGCCGTGCTTGTTGAAGCCCCACGTCTCGCTCACGTACGAGAAGCGCAGTATGTTGTCGTCTTCACGGTAGCATAACATAAACGCGCCGGCGTAGCCCAGGTTGCGCCATTCGGAGCAGAGCAGGTCGCGTATGCCGCGCCGGTTGCGCGCTATGTCCACCGTGTCGGAGAGCACCACCTCGTAGATAGCGATGGACTCGCCGTCGGAGAGCGAGATACGCCCCAAGTAGTACGCCGCTTTTGCTAAGCGGCTGCTGACGCGGACAGAAGAAGGAGTATTCCAAAACGTGACGCGGTTATGGAAAATATCGTGAAGCAGTCGCTGCCAGTTCTCACGGCTGTAACGCGCTTCAATAATGTCTTTATAGTTCATCGGGTTGAAGAGTTTATAGGTGGGTGCTATTCGTTTCCACGGTTAAGTCTTACGAGATGGGGCTTTAACCGTTTGCCCTCTTTCTGACAAAGCGAATGAATAGAACCCACCTTTAGTGTGTGCGCCCTAAACGGACACGAGTTTCCCGGTAGCACTATGCCTTTTTTACAATCTCTACTTTCCAACCCAGTTGGAAGGTCTCACTTATCTGGTCGAGTATATTCTTTTTTGCCTTGGTGCTGCTATGGGTTAGCACATACAGTCCGCGTTCCACCTCTCTTTGTGCATCACTATACTTTTTGTCTTTTGTGGTAGAGACGATATTGATGCGGCAGTGTTTAAGACCAAGTTGTCGAACACGAAGTGGGCCTGCCTCTACAATGGCAGCAACAAAGGTAGTAGCAGCATCACGTTCTTGCAAGATGGAGCCGTCCCTACGATAAACGCATAGCCCTGTTTTGGGGGCTTTCTTCTCGTTCTTTGAAGCGCGTGGTCCAAACTCCTTGTGCTCCACTTGTGGGTCTGGCTCCAGCCGTTTGGCATCGAGCAATTCCGGGATATTGGGTTTGCGCGACAAGGCAACACTGATCGGCTCTCCTGGTTTGTACTCCACCACAAGCACGAGTTCACGTTGTATCTGCGACAAACGTGGTTCGATGTCTTTGCTCAACGTGGGCAGTATTTCTGTCTTGATGAGTTGCTCCTCCAACTCATCCGCTTTCTTCAGCATCTCGTCAGTGAGGGTAAGCCCCACTTTCTCCAACCCTTTGATGCTGGCGTATAAGGTTTCGAGTTTTGTCATAATGTACCTAATTGCCGCAGCACTTTTGTTCAGAATGTCTTTGTAAGTTTGTTTTCCAACAGTTTTTTTTGCTCGCCACGACAAAGGCGAGCCAGTGAGGAATACGCCATATCGGATTATCTACCTTCCTTTGTGCTGCGCTTACCGGCGAGCAATAATCTTCAATGGCATGGCAAAGTTAAGCATAAAATCTATATTTGTGCAAACAAATGCTCATCACCTTATGAACGTCAGTCGGCGTTTCAAAGATAAAAAACGTGCTTTTAGCGCCCGGGGATATGTAGGAAAAGACGGGCATTGCAAGGAGAACAATCCGAAGCGTTTTGTCAGCACTTCAGACGAAAGGCATTATAGGTGTGTGCTATTCGTTCCCCGGGTTTCGTTTGACTTTGTCGTTTTTTTTAACCTCTTGTCGGATTTATGGCTTATACCTACGGTTTGAAGCTCCCGCTTTTTATGGCTTGCATTATTTCGGCTGGTGCGCGCTTTTCTTTTAGTCTGTCGGCCATATAGTCCATATAGGGTGCCACGTGTGCGAAGAATTTGCGATAGCCGGCGCAAAGGTAGTTGAGGCCTTGCTCTCCGTTTTCGTCACGTGCGAAGCGATTTTTTGGGCATTCGCCTTGGCAAGCAAATTTCCATCGACATGCGAGGCACTGCTTCGGCAGGTGTTGTTTTATTTCGCCGAAGTTGTTTTGCGCCGCGCCGTACATCATTTCAACGAGTGTCTGCTGTCGGAGATTGCCGAGTTTGTATTCGGGAAACACAAAGTGGTCGCACGAATAAACATCGCCGTTCCACTCCATCACTGCGGCGTGGCCACAATGTTGTCCGTAGGTACACACGCCGGGTGTCACTCCCATCCAATTAGCAAGCGTGGCATCGAAAAGTTGAACGTAGTACTCCGCCACATCGTGGCGCACCCACTCGTCGAAAAGTGTGCAGAGAAAAGTGCCCCACTGCTCGGGCGACACGCTAAAGTCGGCCAATGGTGCATCGTCGGCATCGGCGATGTGAGCAAGGTGTCGCCCGTCGTCGTGGTGGACGATGCGTTCTACTATAGGCGTGAACTGAATATAGTGACAGCCTATGGATTTGAAAAAACGGTAGAACTCCAGCGGATAATCGGCGTTGAAATCATTGACCACGGCGAGTGCGTTCCATTCGACACCGTGTTTGTTGAGCAGTCGGACTCCTTGCATCACCTTGTGCCACGAGGGCAGTCCGCGCTGTGTGCGTCGATACTCGTCGTGGAACTCTTGCGGCCCGTCGAGGCTCACGCCCACAAGCCATCCCTCTTTGGCAAAAAACTCACACCACTCGTCGGTGAGCAACGTGGCATTTGTCTGAATGCAGTTGTCGATATGCTTTCCTGCGGCGTACTGCCGTTGCAGACGCACGGCGTTTTGATAGAACGACAGCGGTCGCATCAGTGTCTCGCCGCCGTGCCAGGTGAAGAGCACATCCTGCATAGTCTGCGCTCCGATGTATTCGCGTGTGAAGCGCTCCAGGAGTTCCTCGCTCATCACATGGCGCGCATCGTCGGGATAGAGGCCGGCTTTCTCTAAGTAGTAGCAGTATTTACACGCGAGGTTGCAACGCGAGCCCACCGGTTTCAACATCACGTACATAGGCCGTGAGAACGGTGAGAAGGTGGACTGAGGAAGATTTATCTGCGACATTGGGGCTAAGGGTATAGGGAAACGTTGATTATACTACGCGCTTCGAAAATATAGTATTGTACTATGTTGAAGCAAGATGGGAGTAATTTTAGAGGTAGTCCGGGCGTGTTTAAACTCGAGTGCTTTGATTTTAAAATCAAAGGCGTTGATTTTAAAATCAATCGGATTGATTTTAAAATCAAAGCACTCGAGTTTAAACACGGTTGGAGTATGTCAAAACACGGTTGGAGTACGTTTAAGCACGGTCGGACATATTTTTTACAAAGTCCGACATTGTTTAGAAGATGTCCGACTTTGTTTTTGTCAAAATTTGAATTAGATGAAGATGAAGGGATTAGTTTTTTTGTGGAAGGACTAACGAATTGTATCGTGTTGTAATTAAGTGTCTTAGAATGTATGCTGAAAGTATTTGTGTAGTACTATGTTGTTTGTTTTCCCGCTTTCCAGACATCATAAAAGGCTCTCATTCGTGAACCTACCTCACGTATCCACACTTGCAGGGCTTTTGTTCCGCCGACATGCTCTGCGTTGTATCCCATTGCATTCATGCCCAATGCTCGTGCCAGGAAGATGGCTCTTTCGTTGTGGAAGCGTTGCGACACAAAGACGATGGGTTGTCCGTCGAACTGCTGTTTTGCGGCACGTACGGAGAGCCAGGTGCGATAACCCGTCTCGTCGAGCAGGAAGGCGGAGGCCGGCAATCCTCGTTGTGTCAAATCGTGAAGCATGGATTGTGGCTCGCTATATTCGGGATGTTTGGCTCCGCTGAGCATCAGTTTGGCTGCTTTTCCTTGCTTATAGATTGCCTCGGCGGCACGTAGCCGTCGCTCATAGTAGCGTCCGGGTCGTCCATCGCTGCGCAGCGGCGGTGCGCCGAGTACGACGAGGCATGCCTCGTTGGGCAGTGCGCTAATCCGGCTTGTCGTATGTCGGCGGCCGGCAAGCGTTACTGCCATATAACACACGGCGGCCACCGCCACAAAGAGGGCAATGACCGCGAGGAGTATGTAGCATACGTATGTCACGGGGTTTATTTAGTAGCTTCTACGCGTTGTATCGTAGCCACGTTGGCTTGTTCAATGCTACTGAGTGAGACGCTGTTCGACACGGGGCGATACCAGGGCTGCGCTGCGAAATAGTTTTTCATATCGGCTGTTTGGAAGATATAGCCGTGGCGGGCATAGATTTCGTTGCGCATAATCTTGAGTTGCCGCGCTGTGTAGCCACTCAACTCGCGCTCGCTCAAGCGACGTGTTGAGGCAAAGGGATATAGCCCTTGGCCTGCTGCGGAATAAGCGGAGGCGGTTTGTGTGGTAGCAGCGGGCTGTGCGGTTTGTGTGGTTTGCGCCGGCACTTGCTGCACCACGGTTTCAGTACGAACGATGGTATCGCGCACCACTGTTGTGGTGTTGTTGGTGGTGGATGCTGTGTCGTGTGTGGTATGTGTTAGGAAATATACCACCGCTGCACCAAACACAGCGGCAATCACAGCCGACAGGACGGCAATGAGCATCGTAGTTGTGTTATTGCTCTTAGGTTGTTGTACATAGTGTGGTTGCTGCTGTTGCTGATAGGCAGGGGTGTATTGTGGTGCGGAGTATTGTGTGGGATCGGAGGTAGGTATGTTAATCACTTGCCCACAAACGCTGCAACGACATATATCAACGCCATTAGGTACGGTGAGCTGGGTGTGACATGTGGGACAAATCAGTTCCATAAAGCATTTGTTTTATATTCATTGTTTATTGTTGCTGCAAAATTATGAAGTTTTGTCGGCGCGGGCTTCATTCTTCGCTAAAAATTGTTGATAGGAAAAGATAAAGGTTCGCTTTCCACCAGTCTTTTACTCGTCGGGGGAAGGCCGAAGCAAGCTTCGCCTTACTCTTCTGGTTTAACGCAAAAGTTGTATAGGTGTGCGTATCCTTTATGGTTGAGTAAGCGCGTGGAGTTATTCAAAACGTATAGCCTTTGCTGGCTGCACGCGCGAGACGGCGTAACTGGGCAAGAGCAAAGCTGCGAGGGTGAGCATTAAGGTGCCCGCGTTGAGTGCCGCCCACCATCCGAGGGAGAGCGACACGGGTACTTGCTCCACATAGTACGATGCAGGGTCGAGCGTTATTGGCGACCATTGGTGTTGCACGAAAATCAGCCCCAGGCCCAGCACATTGCCTATTATCATGCCGCGACCTATAATCATTGCTGCGAGCCAAAGGAAGACGCTCCGCAACTGTAGGTTTGTTGCTCCGACGGCTTTGAGTACGCCGATGGTCTGCACGCGCTCCAAGATGAGTATGAGCAACCCGCTCACCATAGTAAACCCCGCGACGAGGAGCATCAACACGAGCACCACCACGATGTCGAAGTCTAACAGGTCAATCCACTGAAAGGTGCTTGCCGCACGCGGGTCTTGGCGTATGGACATCGCTACGGGCTGCATACCACCAGCGTCGGTGTGGCAGCGCAGAAAGGTATGGAAGGCAGGCAAGACGTCTTGACTATGGTCGAAGTCCTTTGTCACCACTTCCACCTGGCTACACGCGTCGCGCTGCCAGCCGTTGAGTGCATTCACGGTGTAGCGGTCGGTGAACACAAAAACATCGTCGAACTGCGAGAGGTTCGTGTCGTAAATGCCGCTTATCGTAAATCGGCGCATCTTCACCACGTCTTCGAAGAAATACGCATAAACACGCACGCCGACGGCGAGGCCCATCTGTGTGGCCAAGCGTTTGGAGATAACGATTGCGTTGGTTGATGCCGTGTCGCTGAACTGAGGCCACTCGCCCGCCACCAGGGCGGACTTCATAAACGTAGCGTCGAAGTCCTCGCCCACGCCCTTGAGCCCGATAGCCGAGAATTGCTCGTTGGTTTTTAGGATACCCATCTTCTGCGACACGCGTTGCAGGTGTGTGACGGTAGGTAGTCGGCGCAGGGAGTCTAAAAACGTGGAGGAGGCAACGATGGGAAAGTCCTCCGGCGATTGGAACGAGGCCATATCGAGTACTTCGATATGCGAGCCAAAGCCGGTGATTTTATGCCTCACCTCTTGCTGAAACCCTTTTGCCACCGCCACCGCGACAAGCATCACCGCGAGTCCGACGGCTACGCCAAAGGTAGCCACAAAGACGGCGGGTGCCGACGAGCTACGCTTTCCGCCGCTGGAACGCGCGCGATAAAAACGACGGGCAAGGAATAAGGGGAATGACATACTACAAGAAACGGTAGGTAACCACAATTTTTTTAGCAACGAACAAGAGTCTTCGGCGTGGCTGCGCCTCGGGAGGAAGCAAAGACGAATAGAAAGTAAGGTTGAGAGCCCGGTGGAAAAAGTCTGAGGGGCGAGGCTGCGCCTTGTTTGCTATGCTTGCGACACTGAGGGGGCTTCATTGCTTCGTGGACTAAGATGGAAGAACATCAAAATCGCAAATTCACCACCTCTTGCGGAGCAGAGGCTATGGTTTGTTGTAGGCTTCTAATGCTTTGGCGAGTACTATTAGTGCGCGCTCTAAATCCTCTTTCTTAAGCACATAGGCAATTCTCACCTCGTTGCGTCCGGCACCGGGCGTGGTATAGAAGCCTGCAGCGGGTGCCATCATAATGGTTTGTCCTTCGTAGTTGAAGTCGGTGAGACACCAAGCGCAGAATTTCTCGGCATCGTCCACGGGCAGGCGCGCCACGGTATAGAAGGCCCCCATAGGAATGGGCGAATACACGCCTGGTATGCGGTTCAAGCCGTCGATCAAACATTTGCGGCGCTCCACATATTCCTCATATACCATCTCGGCGTATTGCGCCGGCTCGTCCATAGAAGCCTCGGCCACTATCTGACCTAACAGCGGCGGGCTGAGCCGCGCCTGACAGAACTTCATCACCGCGGCACGCACCTCGGCATTCTTGGATATCAACGCCCCGATGCGTATGCCGCACTCGCTGTAGCGCTTCGACACGCTGTCGATAAGCACCACGTTTTGTTCTATACCCTCCAAGTGGCAAGCACTGATATATGGCGAGCCCGTGTAGATAAACTCACGATACACCTCGTCGCTAAAGAGATAGAGGTCATACTTCTTTACCAAGTCGCGTATCTGATTCATCTCACGCCGCGTATAGAGATAGCCCGTGGGGTTGTTCGGGTTGCATATCAGAATGGCACGTGTATGCTCGTTGATGAGTTCTTCAAACTTCTCTACCTTTGGCAGGGAGAACCCCTCGTCTATCGTTGTGGCGATGCTGCGTATCTTCGCACCGGCACTGATGGCAAAAGCCATATAGTTGGCATAACTCGGCTCGGGTATAATGATTTCATCGCCGGGGTTTAGGCACGACAGAAAAGCGAACAACACCGCCTCGCTGCCGCCGGTGGTGATGATGATGTCGTCGGGAGTAAGAGCGATGTTGTATCTCGCGTAATAGTCGACCAACTTTTCCCGATAACTAAGAAAGCCCGGGCTGGGACTATACTCCAACACCGTGCGGTCGATGTGTTTCAAAACGTCCAGACCACAGTGTGGCGTGGAGAGGTCGGGCTGTCCTATATTGAGGTGGAAGACGTGTACGCCACGCTGTTTTGCCGCCGTAGCAAGCGGGGCGAGTTTGCGTATCGGAGAAGAAGGCATCTCTACGGCACGCTGGGAAATAACTGGCATAAGCGTTTCTGTTCTTGCTGTTTTGTAGGGGCAAAAGTACAAAAATCGCCCGCGTATCGCGCTTTTTACGCGCTAAAAACCGTATAAGCCCAGTGTTTCTTCGTACTTTTGTGGCAAACAAGCCTATTATGCCAAAGATAAGAGCCGACCTCACCGTGTGCGAGCGTACAATGCTCACGCCACACCACGCCTTGCTCACACTCACCGCCCGTAACTTGCCCGTGTGCCGGCCGGGGCAGTTTGTGAATGTGCGCGTTCGGGAAAACGACACGACGTTCCTACGCCGCCCCATATCTATACATTATTATAATGGTGCAGACAGGCTGCAACTCCTGGTGCACGATGTAGGCCCCGCCACACACGCCCTTTGTCAGACTCCCGTAGGCCACACGCTTGACTGCCTGCTGCCCCTGGGCAACGGCTTCACACTACCCACAAAAGCACAACGCGCGCTGCTCATCGGCGGCGGGGTCGGCGTGGCTCCCCTACTCTTTCTTGCTGAAGAACTGAAGAAGCGAGGGAGCGACGTCACGTTTATCCTCGGGGGAAAAACAAAAGCCGACATCTTGCGTACCGATGCCTTTCAACCCTACGGACACCTCTTCCTCACCACAGAAGACGGCAGTGCCGGCACACGCGGCTTTGTCACCCAACACCCGGCTATGCAAGACCGCTACGAACAGATATACACCTGCGGGCCGAAACCGATGATGCAAGCCGTGGCACACATCGCTAAACAGCACAACACGCCCTGCGAGGCTTCGCTCGAAAATCTTATGGCCTGCGGGCTCGGCGCGTGCCTCTGCTGTGTGGAAAAAACCACACTCGGACATCGTTGCACCTGCACCGAAGGCCCCGTTTTTGATACACGACAACTGCTGTGGTGACGCGAGGAGCTACGTAAAGTCGGGAATACCATAAGGTGGGTTCTACTAATTCCCACGGTTTAGTTTGACATTGGCGCGTCTTTCACCGTTTGTCATCTTTCTGGCTCTTTTTGTTCGTGTTTCAACAGACTTCTGCTCGCCAAGGCAATGCTGAAGCAAGCTTCGCTTTGCTTTTCTGGTATAACGCCAAAGGTCAGAAATCTGACAAAGCGAATTAATAGAACATACCTTAAAACTTTCAAACACTTCTCCTTTATCCCTATGCCCAATCTCTCTGTAAATATTGCCTCCCTACATCTCAAAAACCCTGTACTCACCGCCAGCGGCACATTTGGCTACGGCACAGAGTTCGCTCCGTTTCTAAATCTTGAAGCACTCGGCGGCTTTGTTGTGAAAGGCACCACCCTACTCCCGCGCGAGGGAAACGACTATCCTCGTATGGTGGAAACACCGTCGGGAATGCTCAACTGCGTGGGACTTCAAAACAAAGGCGTAGAGTACTTCTGCGAGCATATCTACCCTACCCTCAAAGACCTTGACACAAATGTTATCGTCAACGTCAGCGGCTCGACGATAGAAGACTATGTGGCTTGTGCCGCCCGCATTGCAGAGTTGAAACACATCCCCGCCATAGAACTCAACATCTCCTGCCCTAACGTTAAAGCGGGTGGTATGGCTTTCGGTGTCACCTCGGTGGGTGCCGCCGCCGTGGTAAAAGCCGTGCGCGCCGCCTATTCCAAGACACTTATCGTAAAACTCTCGCCCAACGTCACCGACATCACCGAGATAGCGCGTGCTGTAGAGGCCGAGGGTGCCGATAGCGTGTCGCTCATCAACACCTTGCTCGGTATGGCTATCGACATAGAGCGTCGTTGCCCCGCCTTAAGCATCAATACGGGAGGCCTGAGCGGACCTGCCGTGCGACCCGTTGCCTTGCGTATGGTATGGCAAGTGGCAAAGGCGGTAAACATTCCTGTGATAGGTCTCGGGGGCATTGTCACAGCCGAAGATGCCATTAGTTTTATTATGGCGGGTGCCACGGCGATACAGATTGGCACAGCCAACTTCCTCAACCCGTCGTGTGCCGAACAGGTTGCACAAGGCATTGCAGCGTGGATGGAAAGCCACAAAGTAAACAACCTCGATGAAATACGAGGATGCGTATAGCTTTGGCGAGAATTAGGCAGGCAAAGGAGTGTGTGTGAATAGAACACGACCTTTGCACCCACGAGAACCCGCCAAGCCTCTTCACAATGCTTAAATCGGCGGGGCGTTTTGTTTATGATGGCACACTTGCTTTGAGGGTCTTGACCCAGCGACGTATGCAGCGGCCTTGGATTACGATTTCTGTCAACGAGAAGAAAGCCTATTTCAGCCTCTGTATCATCAAGTACTTCCTGAACATCGTTTCGCCTAACAACGATATGAAAGCCAAGATTGATGCCCTGCTCTCTGCCTATCCGTCCATCGACATAAACGCCGTGGGCTTCCCCTCGCAGGGATGGGAAAACGAGCTGCGGTGGAAGGCAATGGATGAGAAACGGGAAACGAAAACTGACCGATATTGAGAGAGAAACAACGAGAGCGGAAACCGAGGCCGAGGATGTCGGCACGGATTTCCGCTCTCGTTGTTTTGTAGGTGAACTAATAATAAAATGCTACGCATAACGGCTATTTGCCTTTGGCGTTGATAGCACGTTATGCGTAGCAAATAAATTATGGTCTGTTGTGGCGTGTTTTACTCGTCGCCGTCTTGCAACTGCTCTTTGAGTGCTGCGAGAGCATCGAGGTCGCCAAGAGTTTGCGCTGCTGCTTGGTTTTGTATCGTTGATGCTGCCTCTCGCTTAGGTGCTGCTGTCTTGCGTGCGGCGCGCTTTTCTTGGCGTGCGGCCTCGCGTGCAGGATCTTCAAAGGTGCGGCTGTGGCTGACGATGATGCGCTTGCTGTCTTTGTTGAACTCAAGCACTTTGAAAGGCAACGTCTCTTCGAGTTGAGCCTGCGAGCCGTCTTCTTTCACAAGATGTTTGGGTGTGGCAAAGCCCTCTACGCCGTATTGCAGTTGTACCACAGCACCTTTGTCCATCAGTTCTACGATGGTGCCATCGTGGATGCTGCCCTCGGTGAAGATGGTCTCAAACTGATCCCACGGGTTGTCCTCGAGCTGCTTGTGTCCGAGGGAGAGGCGGCGGTTGTCGCTGTCTATCTCCAGCACGATTACATCGAGCGTCTCACCTACCTTGGTGAACTCGCTGGGGTGTTTAATCTTCTTCGTCCAAGAGAGGTCGCTGATGTGTACGAGGCCGTCCACGCCTTCTTCAAGTTCAACGAAGATGCCAAAACTGGTGAAGTTGCGCACCTTAGCGGTGTGGCGCGAGCCGAGCGGATAGCGTGTCTCGATGTCTTTCCACGGATCGTCCTTGAGTTGCTTGATGCCGAGCGACATCTTGCGTGCGTCGCGGTCGAGCGTGAGAATAACGGCCTCTACCTCGTCGCCCACCTTGAGGAAGTCGTTGGCGGAACGCAGGTGTTGACTCCAGCTCATTTCGCTCACGTGGATAAGGCCTTCTACGCCGGGGGCTACTTCAACGAATGCGCCGTAGTCGGTCATCACGACTACCTTGCCCTGCACCTTGTCGCCTACCTTGAGGTTCTCGTCAAGGGCATCCCAGGGATGTGGCGTGAGTTGCTTGAGGCCGAGGGCGATGCGTTTCTTCTGCTCGTCGAAGTCGAGAATAACGACTTGTATTTTCTGGTCGAGCTCTACCACCTCGCGCGGATCGGTGACGCGGCTCCACGAGAGGTCGGTGATGTGGACGAGGCCGTCAACGCCGCCCAGGTCAATAAACACGCCGTAGGAGGTGATGTTCTTGACAACGCCTTCAAGCACTTGACCTTTCTGAAGCTTCGACATAATTTCTTGTTTCTGTGCCTCAAGCTCAGCTTCGATAAGGGCTTTGTGGCTCACAACGACGTTGCGGAACTCTTGGTTTATCTTAACGATTTGGAACTCCATCGTCTTATCTACGAAGACATCGTAGTCGCGGATGGGCTTCACGTCGATTTGGCTGCCGGGCAGGAAAGCCTCTATGCCAAAGATGTCCACAATCATACCGCCCTTTGTGCGGCACTTGATGTAGCCTTTGACCACTTCTTTGCTTTCCATAGCTTGGTTGACGCGATCCCACGACTTGCTCACACGGGCTTTCTTGTGGGAAAGTACAAGCTGTCCCTTTTTGTCTTCGCGGTTCTCTACATAGACTTCTACGGTGTCGCCCACTTTGAGGTCGGGGTTGTAGCGAAACTCACTGGCAGAGATAACGCCGTCGCTCTTGCCTTGAATGCTGACGGTCACCTCGCGCTTACCGATAGAAACGACGGTGCCTTCTACCACCTCGTCTTCTTGGACACGGCCAAGCGTGGCTTCATAACTCTTTTCGGCCTCACGGCGGTCGGAGGCTTCACCCGTTACACCGGCTTCAAAGGCTTCCCAATCGAAGTCTTGCAGGGGGACGATGTGTTGATTGTTGTTCATTGATTAGAAAATTTTGATTTGAATTAAATAGGATTAGACTTTATGTGAACTAAAATCGGCGCAAAAGTAATGCAATTTGTCCCTTCACCAAAATGTTTTGCTGATTTTTAGCACTTTAGGTGTACTGGGAATGCGATTAGCTTCAAGTTTAGGAAGCAGGATGTGCAGGCGAGCCGCTTGTCGGAGCGCACGCGGCTCGCGTGCATAATGGTGCAGGCGAGCCGCCTGCACTCCCAGAGGGCTGCGTCAGGGTTGCCATACTTGCAACACTAATAGGGCTTCATTACTCCAGAAACGTGCATTACACGCCTTTTCCTATATGCAAAGAAGCACTCGGAGGCAATTCGCCTTTCACTCATCTTGCTGCAAGGTCTTCGTAAATACCTTGAAGGATTAGTTTGCCTAACATATCTCTGCGTGTGTCTTCACCAAAGAGGAACGTCTCTGCAGCATTGTCATAAACGGTACAACCCGTTGAGTCGCGGAAGTTAAATCCGTTGTTGAACGTTTGATAAGCAAAGGGATAGGTATAAGTATCGGCCAACACATCGCGGCTGAACTTAAACTCGTTATGTTTTATTCCCATCTGTCCGAGCAGTGTGGCAGCCAGGTCGGTCTGGCTACATAGGGTATTTATACGCATCGGTGCTTTAACAGCCCCGCCACAAAAAATTAGCGGGATGAACGGAAAGTCTGCGTCTTGTGCTGATAGTCCTTTGCCTCGAAAGCCGTGGTCGGCCACAAGCACCACGAGCAGATTGTCCCACGCGGCAGTTTGTTTCAACTTTGCTATTAGCTGTCCTATCACCTCGTCGGTGTATGCAAAGCCGTTCAACTCCTCGTCGGCCAAACGATGATAGGGTACATCCCACGGCCCGTGGGAACTCAGCGTGAGCCAGGTGGTAAACCACGGCTTGCCCGTTTTTGCCTTGTTATCTGCTATGTCATTATAGAGCCAATCGGCTATCACCCCATCGGGGATGCCCCACTCTTGTGTATTGACGCTGTCGGGGAACGATGTATCGCCCAGCACTTCATCGTGGCCGGTAGAAAAGAAATAGTCGTACATATTAAAATATGTGATATCTCCAGCATATACGGCCATTGTTTCATAGCCCAGTGGTTTCAAGCGTGCAGGAATACCTGGAAGTGTTGCCGCTCGGCGGCGATGACGTATAATACTTGTGGTGGGTTGGCCAGGAAAGCCACTCAGCACGCACACTATTCCACGGTCGGTGCGATAACTCCCGCAATAACAACGTGTGAAAACCACACCCTCGTCGGCGAGCTTGCTTATGTGCGGGGCTACGTCTTTCCGCCCGCCGAGTGTTTCTATAAACGGCGAGCCAAAACTCTCCATCACGATGAGCAGAATGTTGGGACGTTCTGTGTTAAGAAGCTTTATGCTTGTTTGGCCTTCTGTCGGAAAGAGTTTCGGGAGTTCTGCAGCCACTTGCTCTGATGAAAAAACTCTGAACTCGTCTTCAAAGGAATTTATCTTATCTAAGTTATATATAAGGTTGAAAAGAGGATTTAGCGCCACGTGGTTTAAGAATGCTTGATTAGTGAACGTGGCGCGTGTAGGGGTGTTGGGCATAGAACGTAGGCCGCGAATACCTGCAAACAAAAGGCCGCCGGTAATCAAGAGAACAGGAAGCGACACATACCACGCAGGACGTTTCTCCCATCGTTGGCTGAGCCACTTTTTGGCTGGAAGCGAGAGGGCTAAAGCCCACACAGCAGAAAGCACGACCCAGAGCAACAGACGCACAAAGAGATAGCCCAGAGAGACACTGGCCACTGCATTGCGCGGGTTATCAAGATAGAAGAACACCGTAGGGTCCAGCTTAAAACCCCAAAACTCGTACAGTGCGGCATCGGCCAACGCTGCAAGCGCAACCAAAATGCCGATAACAACGCTGTAAACGATAACGACACGGCGCACATTCAATTTCTTAATGAACGCACCGAAGAATACGATAAGAAAGGCTGGGGCTGTCACATAGCAGGCTGCTGACACGTCAAGCACCAAACCATGGGAATAGATTTGCCACAGTTGGTGGGAAGAAGGACACTCCATCCCGGAAAGGATGTTGTAGATAAGAAACAGCGGCTTTTGTACGAGGAGGAAGAGCAAAAGAGCGGTTAGAAAATAAAACGCAATAAAAAGAACGGATCGTTTTAACATTGTAGTATGGTTTTTACCTTTTCAACAATCATCTCAGGAGTTATCGCCACGAGGCAGGGAAAGTTTTGATATCTGCAATGGTTTGTCCCACTCACGCTACAAGGCTGACAAGCCAACCCTGCTACAATGACATCCTCTTTGTGTTGCCGCCAACCCAGGAAACCACAGGCGGGCGTGGTGCAGCCCCATAAAGAAACGACACGCACACCAACGAGCGAGGCCAGGTGCATATTGGCAGAATCCATCGTTAGCATCAACGCACACGAACGCATTATATCAAGTTCTTGTTCCAGAGTATATTGCCCTGCAACAGATGTTACACGTGGAGACTCCCTCTGCCAACGCTTCACAACGGCGAGTTCTGCCTCGGAACGACCTGCAAAAAGAAGAATATGGCAATCTGTTGTCTTGAGCAAGAGTTTTACAGAGCGTCTCATCAATTGTGGTGGGTAAGTCTTACCTTGATAACGCGCAAAGGGAGCAATACCAATCAGTGGTGTTTCACTTTGTTTAATTGAAGTGTGTTTTGAGGACAAAGATAGGAAAAAATCTGAGGCATCTGCTTCAAGACCTATTTTCTTGAACACATCAAAATAGCGGCGTGTAAACGGACGTTGCTGTTCATAAGGTTTCTTGAACCACAGAGAAAGTCTGCCTAATCGCCGCTTATTCAAGATGGCCACACGGCATCCATAACAGGAGAAATAAAGGTCTATCAACCAAGAGCGCAACACGTTGTGAAGATCGGCCACGGTGTTGGGGCGCAGCTCTCTGCGAATTTTACGTAACGTCTTATAAAGTCCAAACAAGGTTCTTATCTCTTGTTTGTCAACGAGCAGTAGGTGGACATTGGATGGTGCATACTTAAACAGAGGCGCAAAAGGCGTTAAAGTTAGCACATACATAGATGTTTCAGGATATGCCAAAGCCACCGAGCAAACCGCTGGAACTGTCATTGCCACATCGCCCAAAGCAGAAAGCCTAACTGTCAATATCACCTGTGGGATACTCATTGTTTTTATTTTCTTTGTAAACACTGAAAATACTTATCTGCCACTTCAATACCAACGGCACGTTCCAAACGTTTATTGCGAAAACGAGCCACCCATTCGTGGGCATGACGAATGATGCTTTCGGCCTCGTCTTCGTGGGAAATATAATACAGTACTTTCTCTACCAAATCGGAATAGTCGGATTTTACGCATATAAAATGATAGTCGGGTACAAGCAGCCCCTCCATAAACCACGTTTCAAACTTAAGCGGCGGGGAAACGGCTATGCTGTTTGACGACATCACCCATTTTAAGCTTGTTGCCACATCATTTCCTTCAATGCAAACAATAAACTTGTAACGCAGTTGTTGCTGTATGCTTAAATAAGGCTTAATACTTTCGGGGAAATCCTCGTTGGGTTCTGATTTCGTCTTGCCAATATCGAAAAATGGATGATTTAAGAACTTCTGAAAAAACAATCTGCGCTGTGGACTTGCGTTAGCCCACGTTGTACGGCACACTATCATATCAAGTTTATCACGAAAGGGTGTCTTGTCATGTACAAAACGATAATGACGGTGGTGATTGAGTTTGAGCAACACGGCGTTCTCATTACCTGAAGTGATAGGACGACTCTTTAGTAGAGTAGGTTTAGGAGGTACTGTCCACACATCTCCAAACTGGAAACAAAACGCTTTATCTTTTGGAAAGTATTTGAGTATGTGATACAAATCGAAGAAATAGAAACTAAAGCGGTGGTTGCTACGATAGGGAAATTGATATTTTGATATGCTGGTTTCACGAATAGGAGACTCGCCCCTACCTTGAGTGTATTGTATAAAGGGTCGTTCGCAATTATTCTGCTTGATTTTTGATAATTGACAATAATAATTGCTCCGTTGTTCAACCTCGTTGCTTTCCTCTTTGCTAAGTCTTGACATTTCTATTCTCCGCAGTACGTGGTATATCCACTTTGGCACAAGTAGATAATCGACATAACTTAGTAAGAGATAGTAAGCCCCTTGTAGGTTGTATAAAAACTTCATAGTGAAGACGCAGAAAACTTATTGTTGCCGCAAATACGTCTCCACGCCTTGTATATCCTTACGGTTATCTACCGAGAGGGATTTGCAGTGACAGTTGTAATAATAGATTGGGACGTTGTTTTCAATGAAGCGGAACGAGTCGTTCTCTTCTATCTTCTCAATAGGGCCGCGTGGCGTGGTGTGGTAGAAGTGGAGTGCTCGGCGGTTGAAAGCTCCTACGCCAACGAACTTATGGTACACATAGTCCATATTGCCTTTGGGATAGGGTATCGGGCTACGCGAGATAAATAGGCAGCGGTGATTTTGGTCGGTGACGATTTTAAGGTTCGTAGCGTCCACCACCTCTACGGGGTTTTCGAAATCGGTCATCAGGTTTGATACATAGAGCGAGTCATCTTCTAAGTGATCGGGGATACACTGTACGATGGCTTCCTCGGTAAGCAGTGGTTCATCGCCATTGACCATTACGTAGAGGTCGGCGGCAATTATGGTGGACACCTCATAGAGCCGCTCGGTGGCGGTGTCGTGGTGAGGGCTGGTCATCACCACGTGGGCGCCAAAGGCTTGGCAGACGCGTTGTATCTCTTCGCTGTCCGTGGCCACATACACTTCACTGAAACAGCTCACGGCTTTACAGTGCTCCCACACCCATTGCACCATAGGCTTGCCTAAAATGAGTGCCAACGGCTTCCCCGGGAAACGGGTGCTTTCAGCACGGGCGGGTATTACACAAATAATGTTCATAACTATTAGTTAGTTTAAGATTGGTTGTCGGAGTAGTAGGCTTTCCTCACAGCAATCACCGAGACGAAACCGTTGTTGCTGATAGGTGGAGTTAATGTATCGTTTTTCCCTCTCTGTTATATTTCCATCGGTTATGTGACCAGAGCCAGAACTCGGGTGCGTGGTTAATGGTTTGTTCCAAACGGCGGAGGTATTCCGCTGTGTAGGGATATGGCACATCCATTTTTATGGGGCGTAACGGGCAAAAGGTCATACGATAATGCCCGCGGGCGGTCTTTTCCACTTGTAGATAGAAATAGTGTGCCCCGAGATGACGGCCCAACTCTTCGCCGCCTACGGCAAAGGCGGTGTCTTGGTTGAGGAATGTTGTCCAGTTGTAGAGGTGGGAACTATTTGGACGCTGGTCGGCGATGAAGCCCACGAGGAATTGCTCACCATCGCTATACATTCGCATCAGTTTACGAATGGCTTGTTGCTGCGGGATAAGGAGTGTGTTCCAGCGCGAGCGCACACGTTTCATCAGCTCATCGAAGACGAGGCTGTGCATCGGGCGATAGATTTCGGCACTGATTGGCGGGCTGCTATAGTGGAGCGTTACCTGCTGCACCCACTCCCAGTTGCCGTAGTGACCGAGAAAGATTATCACCGGACGGCCACTGGCGGCAGCGGCTTCCACCTCCTCGCCGCCACATACGTTAATGCGTGCTGCGAGTTCGGCATCGCTGATATGTAGCAGTTTCAGCCCTTCCACAATGAGGTCGCAAAGGTGGCGGTAATAGGCTTTTGCTATACGCCGCACCTCTTCTGGGCTTTTATCCGGAAAAGCACGCGAGATGTTGCCAAACACAACGCGCCGCCGATAGCGCACGATGTGTGCCACCACAAATGCTAAGAAGTCGCTCAATACATACAGCACGCTGAGCGGCAAGTGAGCAACGAGCGTCAGTAGATGGACGAGGATTTCAAACCCTATTTTCTGCAAGCGCGTCATACTCCTTATAATATATATTGCGCAATTTGTTGGGTGGCTCCTCGATGTAGGTGTACAAATTGCAATGCTTTCGCTTTGTAGGCCTCAAGTTTTTCCACGCTATTGTAAGCTTGTAGGAAAGTTTGTAGTTGGGAGGCATTTTGCACGACACTGCCGAGTTCTTCGCGCGCCATTCTTTGTGCCACCCACTTACGTTCGGTGCGCGGGCCGAAAGCCACGGGTAGGCCATAGACGAGTGGTTCTATCACGCTGTGGAGGTAAGGTGTGAAGCCACCACCCACGTACGCCAGATTGCCATAGCGATACAGACGTGCCAACGCACCAATGAAATCTATCACCAAGACTTGCACAGCACTGAAGTCGGTATGAGCGTCACACTCGGAATAGAGCACCGTCTTACCCTCAAACGCCGCCTTTATACCAAGCAAGCGTTCTTGGCTTATTTCGTGAGGCACACAAATCACGCGCAACATCTTATCGGCATTGGCTGCGGCAGCAACGAGCGAAAGATCTTTGGCATCGTGCAGGCTTCCTACCACAAGCACGCGATGGCTCTTTTCTGTAAAACGATGCACGCGTTCATCCTCATAAGGACTTGCAGCCATTCGCAGCGCGTTGTCGAACAGCGGATCGCCGGTCAGCACACACTGTTCAATCCCTAAATTATGTAGCATACGAAGCGAGGCCTCATCGTGCACAAAGATGGCCGTAACTTGGCGTAAAAGACGAACAAACGGTTTCGCCCACCACTTCAACAGATACGACCTACGACCTATCCGCACCGACAAAATATACACCGGCACGTTGGCTTTGAAGAGTTCAAAAAAGAAACAAGGCCAATACTCCGACACGGCAAAGACAGCACAATCAGGACGGACGATGCGAATAAACTTACGCGCGTGGCCTCTTGTGTCGAGCGGCAGATAACAAACATAGTCGGCATCACGGCGGTCGGGTAAGAGATCGGCAATGGCATCGTAGCCCGAAGAAGAGAAAAACGTTAGTACTACGAAACGACCTTCCTCGCGCATCTTTCGCATCAACGGACGAACAACGGCATACTCGCCCAGCGAGGCGGCGTGAAACCAAACAACGGGTTGTTTCACATCGCTCATAGCCTCTATCAGCCGGTCGAACAGATCGATATGACCAAGCAAGAATTGACGGCGTTTACTCGTCGGGGGCGTTTTGCCAGAAAGCCTCTTTAGCAATAAGCCAAGCAACAAGGCAAAACTGTTGAGCGTGGCCATAACAATGGCATATACTGAAAGCCAAAGGGGAGACCGACGGTAAGGGGAAGGAACGGAAAGATATGAGGAAGAATTGTTCAAGCGTCTAAGAGGATTGGAGAAGACAAGTTTTCAGCCGAAAACGCATATACACAAAAAGGCGAGAGCCTTAACCTTTGCCTATCCTCAACTATCAGGCTCTCGCATTGCCTTTACCCTAAGGATAAGCAACGCGTAGCCCACGCCTGCATATATAATACTGAGTATAACTGTCTTTTCACATTAACTGAGGAAACGACATTTGTCCTACATGTGTATTACATAGTAACAAAGCGTAGACGTTACGTTGCGCCGTCCTCTTGGGTAAGATGTCAAAATTTGCGAGATTTTGGTAGAAAGAAGACAAACGTTGTGATAACGTCTTCATAAATATGTCTCTGCACAGGCTTTCGTTGGCCGTGCAAAATGAATAGCGGGTATTACACCTAAAAGCGCAAAACACTGCTATTCTCGGTGCAAAGATACAATATATTTCAATCCAATTTAATCATCGTACCGAAAAAGTGATGCTTTGCGTGTTGAAAGATGCCTTTCTTTAACGAATACAACGACATCTGAACTATACTGACGCTACGTGTCACTTTGGCCGTCTTGCTCGCAGCCTCCTCAGAGCGAGGCTGTGGCTTATTTGCTTTATATTGGTGTTCGCCAAAACGTGCAGAGGCATCAAGTCTCCGTCCGCAAAGTCTCCCTGAAGGCTACGCCGTGCTTGCTCTACCTGCAACACGGGTATGTTTTCATTACTCCCGACACTTGCATCAAAACCGTATCCTTGCATTGAGGAGGGCAAAAGCGGGAAAGAAGAAACAGTTCCGACTAAGTTTAAATATGGTCGGACTATAGGGTGCCGGCATTTGTGACGCAGGCCTCGTCGCCTGTATAATAGCAACCAAGGCGCAGCCTTCTGGGAGCGTACGCGGATAGCGTGGAAGAGAATGCAGGCGAGCCGTATGCCGGTGCGCACACGGCTCGCCTGCTTGCCCTGTAAGGGCAGTGAGCAATGCTACGCTGTTACCCTTTCAGGGCGCGATTGAGGGACAATGAGAAGTTTTCTTCGCTTTCGAAGCACGAGTTATTTTTCCTTTATCCATCGCGCCAACTCGCGCAGGGAGGGTTTCTTGCCGTACATCAGTATGCCTATACGGTAAATCTTCGCACCAATCCATACGGTGAGTACGGCAGTGCCGTAGAGCAGCACGAGCGAAAGAGCCTCTTGCCACAACGGCACGCCAAAAGGTATGCGCACCATCATTACTATAGGCGAGGTAAGCGGGAAGAGCGAAGCCCAGAACGCCAACGGGCCGTTGGTGTTCTCTATACTATACATCGCGGCATAGAGTGCAAAGAGCATAAGCAGGATAAGCGGCATAGTAAACTGTGCCGTATCTTCCTGCGCCGACACGCTTGCTCCTGCGGCAGCAAAAAAAGAAGCGTAAAGCAAGTAGCCACCCACAAAATAGAGTACGAACATAATTCCTAACTCACAATACGGCAATCCCATCAACGCCGCCATAATTTCGGCAACTTCGCTATTCGCCGCAGGCGTAGCAGCGGCAATGGCTGAGGCATCGACACCAGGAGGCGTATGTACACCCATCGTGGGGGCTACTCCCCAAAGGATATTTCCTACATAAATCATCACACTAAGCAATACAGCCCATATCACCATCTGCAAGAAGCCCACTAAAGCTATGCCGACCATTTTGCCCATCATCAATTGGAAGGGGTGGACACTGCTTACCATCAACTCTACGACACGCCCCGTCTTCTCCTCCAACACACTCTGCATCACCATAGCACCATAGGTCATTACAAAAAGATAGATGAGAAGCGTGAGGAGCATACCCGCTGCCACTGCTACGAACGTGGAACTTTGGTGCTCCGTGCCGTCTTCGCTCCATTTCACGGTAGTTACATCCACTTGGTTGGATACGTCGGCAATGATTTCGGGAAGCCCGTCCACATGATAGGATAGGAGTTTGTCGCTGCGTACCTTCTCGTTGATGGTGTTTTGCACCCACATCAGCAATTCGCTGCTCACCTCCTCGCTGGAGTAAATGCGCAGCGCATCGGGATGTGTGCTGAGCGTATCGGAGATATACACCACGGCTTTGAGCGGATTGTCGTCGGCACGTAAGTCGGCTGTCGTGTCGGCGAGCAACACAAAGGCAAAGCGTTCGTTACTCTGGAAAATGTCGGTGTAGAGACCTGTCTTGTCCACCACACCCACTTGCTGCTGCGAATTGTCCTTAATGCTCGAAAGGCTTAAAGGAACAAATATCAACGCAGCAAAGAGAAAGGGCATAAACAGCGTGAGAAGAATAAACGACTTCTTTTTTACACGAAAAAGGAACTCACGGCGTATGATAATAAGGATTTTGGACATGTGTATAGACTTTATTAAGAAATGTCAATGAGAAGAACTTGAGAATTGCAGGTAGCAGAATGCTTTTCGCCAAAAAAGGAGGCTCGCTATCTGGTCTTTACTTTGGTCAAGTTAGGGAGTTTGCATCACTAACGGCCTGTAAAAAGATCTCGTGCATCGTAGGAAGTTTTTCGCTAAAGCTGCACAACTCGCCTTGCTTGGCGAGGAGACAAACTAAATCGCTCACCGACATTTCCTTGCTCTTTCGCAATAGGAAGCGAGTAGTGTTGTGGGTGTTTATTTCTGAAAGAATGTCAGCATTAGGCAAAGAAAGTGTTTCAGCCTCCAGTTTTCTGAACACCACCTCGTATTCTCCCGTGCTATAACGCCGTTTTAGTTCTTCCATCTCGCCGTGGAGTACCACACGTCCGTGGTTCAACAACGCTATCTCATCGCACACCTCCTCTACAGAAGCCATATTATGGGTAGAGAAAAGAATGGTATGGCCCTGATTGCGTAGATGCAATATCTCGTTTTTTAGCAAGTCGGCATAGACGGGGTCAAAGCCGCTAAAAGGTTCGTCGAAAATAAGCAAACGTGGGCGGTGGAGTACCGTAACAACAAATTGCACTTTTTGCTGCATTCCCTTAGACAATTCTTCAAGGCGTTTATCCCACCAAGCAGTGATGCCTAAGCACTCGAACCACTCGTTTAGGGCGTTACGTGCTTCTTTCCTCGACAAGCCTTTGAGTTGTGCTAAGTACATCGCTTGTTCGCCCACTTTCATCTTTTTATACAAGCCGCGCTCCTCGGGCAGATAACCTATCTGCGCCACGTCGTCGGCTGTAAGAGGGTGGCCGGCGAGGGTCACCTCTCCGCTGTCGGGCATTGTGATATGATTGATGATACGCAGCAGCGTGGTTTTGCCGGCTCCGTTGGGGCCGAGCAGACCGAAGATGCGTCCTTCGGGTACGCTGATACTCACGTCGTTCAGGGCGGGTTCTTGCTTCCCTGAAAATCGCTTGTAGATATGTTGTGCTGTAAGAAACATTAGAAACAATTCATCTATTTGCAGGATTGATTCGTGCTTTATGGGCAAACGAGGCGCGCACCCCCGATTGCCCATAAAGCATATAAAACCTTTCGTGGCGGCACTACTCCTCCCAGCCTAAAGCACTGGCTCCGAGTACTGCGGCCTCGCTACCTTTTAGGCTGCTTACGAGGAGTTTGGCCTTGCCTTTATATATATTGAGTATCTCCTCGTCGTAGGCGCGCTGAATAGGCTCCATTATATAATGTCCGGCCTTCGTCAGTCCGCCGAAGAACACAAAGGCTTCGGGTGAAGAGAACAAAGCATAACTGGCACACGCCTTGCCGAGGATAGTACCTGTATATTCAAAGATGTCCTTTGCCAGTTGGTCGCCTTGTTCGGCAGCGAGGAACACATCGTAGCTGGTAATCTTCTCCGGGTCGAGGTCGCGCAGGGGGCTGGGTGTGTCGCTCTTTTCGAGCATCAAGCGTGCCGTGCGTGCCACACCGGTGGCACTGGTGTAAGTCTCCAAGCATCCCTTGCGCCCACATCCACACTGGCGTGCCTCGGGCGAGCGGTCGAAGATAGCGTGGCCGAGCTCGCCGGCGAAACCATCGCAGCCATAAACCACTTTTCCGTCAACCACAATGCCGCTTCCCACACCGGTGCCAAGCGTTATCATAATAAAATTCTTCATACCACGTGCCACGCCGTAAGTCATCTCACCGAGTGCAGCAGCGTTGGCATCATTAGTAACACGCACGGGTACGCCGAGGGCATCGGCAAACAGTTTGCCAATGGGTACTACGCCCTCCCAAACGAGGTTACTGGCGTACTCTATCGTTCCGTTGTAGTAATTGCCATTCGGGGCACCGATGCCCATACCTCTGATTTTGTCTATGCCACCAGCCTCATCGATAAGCGGTGTCAGGGCTTCCACCGAGGCGGCTACATAGTCGTTTACATCAGGATAAGCCTTGGTGCTTATAGCCGTTTGCGAGACAATGTTTCCGCGTTGGTCAACAATACCAAAGACACTGTTTGTACCTCCCATGTCAAGTCCGATGACGTAGGGCTTTTCAAGTAAAGTGTTTTCCATAGGTTCTGATATTAAAGAGATTAGTATGTGTTTCAGGTGTGTTGTTACGATTTTTTACTCAAGTTTCGCTGTAGTGTTAAAGCCTTGTAAAGGCAGGGCTGCACCTTGCTTGCTATACTTTAGGTTTTCACTACTTCCGAAACTTTATTTAATAGGCCACAAGTTTTATCCCACACTTCCCTCAAGGGATACGGCAAGGAGTTTTTGTGCCTCCACAGCAAACTCCATTGGCAGTTTGTTTATTACGTCACGCGCGTAACCTCCTACGATTAGTGCCACCGCCTCTTCGGTGGGTATGCCTCGCTGACGGAGGTAGAAGAGTTGGTCTTCGCTGATTTTGCTTGTGCTGGCCTCGTGTTCTACGATAGCGTCGTTGTTTTGCACATCTACATAAGGAAAGGTATGCGCTCCGCAGGTATCGCCAAGCAGCAGGCTGTCGCATGAGGAATAGTTGCGCGCACCCGTCGCACGCTTGCCTACTTTCACCAATCCACGATAACTATTCTGGCTGCGGCCTGCCGAAATGCCTTTGCTGACGATGGTACTACGTGTGCCTTTGCCTAAGTGTATCATCTTCGTACCCGTGTCGGCCTCTTGGTGATTGTTCGTCACTGCCACGCTATAGAACTCGGCCTGCGAGTCTTCGCCTGAAAGGACGCACGAGGGATACTTCCACGTTACTGCACTCCCGGTTTCAACTTGAGTCCACGACAGCTTAGCCCGCTCGCCGCGCAGATGGCCTCGCTTGGTGACGAGGTTGAGTACACCGCCGCGCCCCTCGCTGTCGCCAGGATACCAATTCTGCACAGTGCTATACTTCACCTCGGCTTCGCGCTCTACTACGATTTCCACTATTGCGGCGTGGAGTTGGTTCTCATCGCGCATCGGAGCGGTGCAGCCCTCAAGGTAGGAGACATAGGCTCCCTCCTCGGCCACGATAAGTGTGCGTTCAAACTGCCCCGTGCCACGCGCGTTGATACGGAAATACGTGCTGAGCTCCATCGGGCAACGTACGCCACGAGGTATGTAGCAGAAAGAGCCATCGCTAAACACAGCACTATTCAACGCTGCAAAATAGTTGTCGCGATAGGGTATCACCGTGCCGAGGTATTTGCGCACGAGGTCGGGGTTCTCTCGCACGGCTTCGCTTATGGAACAAAAAATAATGCCTTTCTCTTGCAACGTCTCCTTAAATGTGGTTTTCACGCTCACGCTGTCCATCACGGCATCTACAGCCACACCACCGAGTGCCATACGTTCTTCCAAAGGGATACCGAGTTTATCGAATGTCTTAACGAGTTCGGGGTCAAGTTCTTTCTTCCCTTCTTTCTTCTTCGTGGGATCGGCATAGTAGGAAATGGCTTGGTAGTCGATGGGCGGCAGGGTAACGTGTGCCCAGCCGGGTTGCTCCAACGTTTGCCAGTAGCGAAAGGCTTTCAAGCGAAACTCCAACAACCACGCCGGCTCTTGTTTCTTGGCCGAGATACGACGTATCACGTCTTCGTTGAGCCCCACGTCGAAGACTTCGGTTTCCACGTCGGTGGTGAAGCCGTATTTGTACTCCTTGTTTTCAAGGCCGTTGAGGATTTCTTCGTTAGTGGCCATATCTTATTGTTTTGTAGAGCCCGTGTCGGGTTTTGTCATATCCACCCACAGCGTATCGTTTGTGACGGGTTGTGCATTCGGCGACTCGGTCTGGTCATCAGTATTAAAGAATATGGTGAGTGCCTCACGCACAGGGTTGAAGAAAAAAGAGTTTTCTGTTTTTTCAGACGAAAGGATACGCAAGGCCGTCATTACGTTGAAAGCACAACTGAGCAACACCAAAAACTTTAACGCGCTAACCAACGCACCAAAAACGGCATTGGGAACACCAATAGCCCGGCCTTTTACGGCTTTTGTAATCAGTGTTGCCACGAACCCTAAGAAGATAGGCACGGCAATCCAAAGCAAAAGAAAAGCGGCGATGCTGGTAAACTGGTTGGCTTCTGTTCCGTCAATCGTAAGATATTCACCGAGAAAGGAATAGCACGTCGCAGCCACCAAAAAACCCAACAACCAACCCAGTGCCGAGACCAACTCCCGCAGAAGCCCTTGACGCCAACCGTTATATAACGCCCAGAGCATCACGGCGGCAATAAAGATATCAATGTACATCGTTTCGTTCGTACAAAAGTATTTCGTTTTTCGCCTGCAAAGATACGTAAAGCCGCGAAACTTGCGCTGCTACTACTTTGTTAAATCTCTTGAAGTGGTGTTCTATAAACAAAAAAACCTCGAACACTGAAAACCGTCCGAGGAAATAACATTAACCTATAATTAACCTGTGGGCGCTGAGGGATTCGAACCCCCGACCCTCTGCTTGTAAGGCAGACGCTCTA
>CALFJG010000015.1 GCA_937877625.1 uncultured Prevotellaceae bacterium | reverse complement strand
CAAAATATCGAAAAAAGCAGAGGGGTTTGCATCGGGTTTGCGAAAAAAATTGAACGATTTCGTACAAACACACGCCAACCGATGCCATTTCGCTTCCTCCGACAGTTGGATGATTCTCTCACCTATCGGACAGAGCATCAAACGTAAGATAGAAGCCGTTGGAACACCATTGAAAGACTGGGATATTCAAATCTACTATGGCATCAAGACGGGCTGCAATGAAGCCTTTTTCATATCCACGGAGAAGCGCAAGGAAATCCTCGCCAACTGCCAAACTAAACCGTGGGCTTTATGTCGGCAGGACAATGATGAAGATGCTCGTCCACAAGCTGCGTGTTGAGCGGAGCGTGTCGGCGTTTCATTATCTCACCGTCGATGCCTACCTCTCTGCCGTCCCCTTCTACGAAAAGAACGGGTTTCTGCACCTGACGAAGAAGGACGAAGACGAGCATACCCGCCTGATGTACTTCGACATGATGGAGATTGCCGAATAGATACACACCCAGCGAGGGCGGCGTGGAGCTATAGGTGGGTTCTATTAATTCCCACGGAAATCCATAGACACAGCAAAACGGCCTATCTTGACGCTGGGATAACTGCGAAACTGCTTGTCGCGTGGGAAACTGCTGCGAATCTTCTTCCAGCGGCTACCAATCACCTCGTCCTTGCTGATTTTGTCGTTGAGCAGACAGAAATAAGCGGCAATACGTCCGTCGGCTGCCTCAAGGATGAACGTATTGGCAATGCGAAGCTCCTGCGCAGGCTTGGCATCGTTGAGCAGGAACTTGTTGAGGTCGTCATCGCCGCAGTCAAAGTCTGTCAACGGGTAGTCAGGAGTGAGGGGAACGAGTCGCATAGCCTACCAGCACCATTCAATTTTAATAGGGGAGTTAGCAATGTCCTCTTCCAGTTTGCGGCGGTTCTCGGCCCGCTGCTCCTTACTCATATGCTGAACCTGAAGCCTTCGCATCTCGAAGTTGAAGGCATCCTCGCCCTTCAGCACGGGAGTCTCTCTGATTGGTCTTGCCATAGCCTTAACATATTAAGTTGAAATTTCGGTGCAAAGGTTCAGATTCTTCTCGCCGTACCCGGCCCGCATCCACTTGTTGGAGGTGAAAAAGCACAGATGTCCTCCGAAAAATCTTTTCCGATGAAAAACCCCCAGAAGTTTTCTGTCTAACTTCTGGGGGTGCTTGACTTTGACATACCCTCTTATTGACGAAAGAATTGCTTCCAATCGTTGTATCTTGCCTTGTCGTTAAAGTTCTTTTGCTTCTTACTCTGTTTTGCTTTGATGGGTGTTTTGTTCGCCCGTTGTTCAGCGGTATGAGGCTTTGCATTGCCCTGAGCATCGTCCACTACCACCTGGCGTTTTCCCACCCGTACTCCATTTAATTGGCGCATCACATAGTCTGCTTGCTCCTGTGGCACCTCAAAGAAACTGCAGTTTGTTAGCAAATCAATTCGTCCCAGCGGAACGCGCCCATCGGTGTGGCGATTCAGCAGGTTGATAATTTCACGCGCGTAAAAGCCGTCTCGCTTACCCATATTGATAAATAAGCGTTTGTAGTCCGCTGGAGTATTGTAGATTTTGTCGCACTCGCGTGAACTGTGTTTGGCATCTCTTTCGCCACGTGCGGGACGCTCCTCTGGTTGCTCGATAGGCTGCGCTCCCTCGTAGTATGAGAGGAAGCGACCGAACGCTTGAGTAACCATACGCCGCAGCAAATCTTCGCGCGAGAGCCACGAGAGTTTGCGCATCACCTCGGACATAAAGGGTTCTATCTGTGCATCGTTCACCTCAGTGTGTTCCAAACGGTCAATAGCATAGAAGAGTTGCTTAGTACATATCTCGTGTGGCTCGGGCAGTATGCCACGCTCAACGTTCTTACCAATTTGCCGCTCTATGCGTCTCACTTTTCCACGCTCGCGCAGGTGAATAATACTTAGGCTTGTGCCTTGCTTGCCGGCACGCCCGGTGCGTCCGCTACGATGTGTGTACACGTCAATATCATCGGGGAGCCCGTAGTTGATGACGTGCGAGAGGTCGTCCACGTCAAGTCCGCGAGCCGCTACGTCTGTAGCTACAAGTAGCTGTGTGAGATGAGCGCGAAATTTCTGCATTGTAAAATCGCGCTGCGCCTGCGAGAGGTCTCCGTGGAGTGCTTCGGCGTTGTAGCCGTCACGAATAAGAGCATCGGCCACCTCGGCCGTCTCGGCGCGGGTGCGGCAGAAGACAATGGCATAGATACGCGGATGATAGTCCACCAAACGTTTCAGTGCCGCGTATTTGTCGCGCGCGTGTACCATATAATATATATGCCTCACGTGTTCTGCCCCTTCGTTCCTTGAACCCACCACTACCTCGCGATACTCGCCAAGATACTTCTTGGCCACCTGCTCCACCTCGCGGCTCATCGTGGCCGAAAAGAGCAGCGTGCGACGCTTGGAAGGCATAGCACTCAAGATTGCGGCGATATCCTCCTCAAAACCCATAGAGAGCATCTCGTCGGCCTCGTCAAGAACCACAGTGCTGACAGCTTCAAACCGCACTATTCCGCGGCGCATCAAGTCCATTAAGCGTCCTGGCGTGGCCACGATAACGTGTGCGCCTCGCCGCAGGGCTTCTATCTGGCTCAAGAGGCTACTGCCGCCGTACACCGGCACCACCTGTACCTCGGGGAGATAGCGCGCAAAGTCTTTTAAGTCGTCGGCTATTTGCAGACAAAGTTCGCGCGTGGGACACAGCACAACGCTCTGCACCACCCGTTGCTCTCCTTTCGTGCGTTCGAGCAACGGAAGACCGTAGGCCGCTGTCTTGCCCGTGCCGGTCTGCGCCAGTGCGATGAGATCGGAGGAAGCAGAAAGCAACTGAGGAATAACTGCCTCCTGCACAGGCATAGGCGCAACAAAGCCCATTTCTTCCACCGCACGACACAGTGCTTCTGAAACACCTAATTCTTCAAAAGTTTTCATAGCTATAAAACTATTTATCTACGCCCGACAAAGTTGTAAGCCGATGGCGCAACTCTGCCACACCTTTAGATGCTGGCAGACGAATTACCTCAACACGTCGGTGAGTGGATACATTCACGTCGTTAGGGTCAATCAAAAAAATACGCGCTTTCTCAGGGGCGTAATGCACTAATCCCGCCGCTGGATACACCGCGAGCGATGAACCGATAATCACAAAAATGTCCGCCTCGGCCACCTCGCGTGCCGCCATCTCCAAGTTTGGAACCGCCTCGCCAAACCATACTATCCACGGGCGTAGCAACGAGCCATCCTCACATAGAGTACCCACGGGCACCTCCCACTCCGATTCATGAAGCGTGCGGATAAAGCGAGGATTGTTGGGATCGCGTGAGGAACAGACCTTCATCAATTCTCCGTGTAAATGAATAACGCGCGATGAACCTGCACGCTCGTGCAAATTATCCACATTCTGCGTCACTACACAAACATCATATTCTTGTTCCAATGCCGCCACGTCATAGTGTCCTTGATTAGGCTTCGCCTCTATAAGTCCAAGGCGCAGGCTGTTATAAAACTTTGTAACCAATGCTGGGTTGTTCACCCAACCCTCGGGCGTAGCAACCTGCTCAACAGGATGTTGCTCCCACAGACCACCCTTGTCGCGAAACGTGCTAAAACCACTCTCCGCGCTCATCCCCGCGCCAGAGAGAATAACTAACTTTTGCTTCATACAATAAAAAGCCTTGCAAGAATTAAGACGCCAAAAATATAAAAAAATACGCGTATAAACCTTAGAGAAAAGGAAATCGTTATCTTTGCGCCGCTTTATGACAAAACATAATAGTTAAGTGATGAAAAAGATAATTAGACCAAGCTAATCGCATAGCCTTTCGTTTTCTCTTCTACCCACACATTCAGCTTAACTGTTTTTGCTTCCTGCATAACTATCCAAACAAAAACATCTTCATTGAAATGAACAAACTAAGTTACGCCTTGGGTATGCTCATAGGTCGTCAGTTTGCAGAAATGGGCGTGTCCGACTTCAGTGCCTCAGACTTTGCCCAAGCCGTATCCGACGTATTGAACGACAAACCCACAGCCCTGACCGACCAAGAGGCACAGCACGAAATATCAGCCCTTCAGCAACAGCAAAAAGCGCGCGAGGCCGAGAAAGGGAAAGCCGCACGTCAGGCTGGCGAAACATTCTTGCAGCAAAATGCCAAAGCCGAAGGTGTCAAAGTAACACCAAGCGGGCTACAATACCTTATCATAAACGAAGGCACAGGACAATCGCCCGCCGACACCGATACTGTGCGTTGCCACTACGAGGGACGCCTCATTGATGGCACAGTATTCGACAGCAGTTATCGCAGAGGCGCACCGGCGGAATTTCCCTTAAACGGTGTGATAAGCGGCTGGACAGAAGGGCTACAGCTTATGAACGAAGGAGCAAAATTCCGCTTCTTCATACCCTACGACCTCGCTTACGGTGCACGTGGGGCAGGAGGCACTATTCCTCCCTATGCCGCACTTATTTTTGATGTAGAACTCTTGAAAGTGCTTTAGGGTGGCTTCTATAAAATTATAGAACACACCCTAACGATTGACCAATTACCCTTGCTCTACTTCTTCCTCGGAACATCCCGAGATTTCTGAACTTTCTGATAACTTTGACAACCCAAAAAACTAAAAAACAACAAACAAGAAAATGAAAAAGATTCTCTTCAGCGCCCTCATCGGGCTCGCTACACTCACCTCCTGCGGCGGTGCAGGCACATCAGGCGACGGGCAAGCCGACACGCTCAGCTACATGCTTGGTATGGCACAAGGCCAGCCCGACCAAATTGCTATGTTTCTTCAACAAGTAGGTAGCGACTCCGCACACATCGAAGATTTCCTCAAGGGACTACGCGAAGGGCTTGAAATGGCCGACGATCCCGCACAACTTGCCTATTTACAAGGCCTACAAGCCGGTTTCCAAACCAAGAAAATGGGTTTTGCTAACATAGAACGCCAATTCTTCGGCACTGATAGCCTTCGTCACCTCAGTTCCGAGCAATACCTCCTCGGCCTCTCCGACGGCATAAACAAAAAGACAAAAATGATGATTGGCGGAGTGAAAGTAGGCCCCGAACAAGCCGCAGCCTATATGGACTCCGTGGGGCGCATACTTCAGGAAGTAGCCCTTGAAAAAGAATTTGCCACAGAGAAGAAGAAAGCCGATGACTATATGGCAAGTGTGGCGAAGCAACAAGGCGTAAAGCCCCTTTCCGACGGTGTTTATTACAAAGTAGTCACCGAGGGTAGCGGCCCCCGTGTCGCAGAGAAAGACACCGTAATGGTACGCTATGAAGGCAGACTTATTGATGGAAAAGTGTTTGACCAGAGCAAAGGCGGAGAAGCAGTACCTATGCCCGTAAGCGGCGAGGTACCTGGTTTCAAAGCTGCGCTCTTGGCTATGCCTATAGGCTCCAAGTGGGAAGTATATATACCATACAAACAAGCCTACGGCGCACGGCCTATGGGAGAAGTCCTACCCGCTTTCTCCAACCTCGTCTTCACCATTGAACTCGTAGGGAAGAAATAAAGGTGTGTTCTATTAATTCCCACAGTTTAGTTTGACATCGGCGCGTCTTTAACCTTTTGTCATCTTTAAGGCTCTTTTTGCTTTCAGCCTGTAAGTTTCACCGTGAGTGTAGCCCGCTACACTCACGCTTCAACTGACAGACTGAAAGCAAAATAGCTCAGAAATCTGACAAAGCAAATTAATAGAACCCACCTTAAGCCAGATGTTTAGTAGTTATGTTGTCAAAGGTCGTTAACAACGTAACAACGTAACAACTCTGATAAACAAAAGACGCTACATCTGGCTTAACTCCTTTAAGGTGGATTCTATAGGCTACATAATAAACAAATAAATCCTATAACGCCTTGAAAAAGATAATCATCCCTGTTATTATGCTTTTGGCACACCTCACAGCGTGTCAAAAGGAAATACCTCAGGCAAAACTTGAAACCGCTCTTGATACCCTCGCCTACTGCATCGGCGCAGGTAATGCCATTGATCGCACAGCAATGGGCGGATATTTAGAGAGTGTAGGCAGTGACAGCACGCATATTAACGACTTTCTTCAAGGCCTTTACGTCGGCCTGACCGAGGGTGCTGAAGCCTACGAATCCAGTACGGCCGATGCCAAAGCCCGTGCCTACAACCAAGGCATCAACGTGGGTCAACAAATGCTGCAACGCCCCATAGCTAACGCCGAACGACTACTGCAACTCGGCGACAGCACCCACCTCTCCCGTGAGGCTTTCGCCGCAGGATTTGCCGACTATGTATTAGGTAGCCTCGCTCTTAGGGTAGATGGCAACCCCGCCACACGCGAGTGGCTCTCTGAAACAGCACGAAGCCTTATGGAGCGCATCGGCGATGAGCGCGCAGAGAAACTCTACGGAAAAGAAAAGCGCGCTGGGCTTGACTATATAGCAAAGAAAGCCACAGAACCCGGCGTGAGGCCACTCGGCGAGGGCGTTTACTACAAAGAACTCCAAGCAGGCCACGGCGACACGCCTACGCTACAAAGCACCGTACGCGTGCGCTACGAAGGACGATTTATCAACGACAAAGTATTCGATGCCACAGCCAACCACGGCATCAACGAATACGACGAGTTCCCCGTCAGTGGTGTTATAAAAGGTTGGCAGCAAGCTCTCACACAGATGCCCGTAGGTTCAAAGTGGGAAGTCTATATCCCTTACGACCAAGCCTATGGTGCAGCAGGCAACCCACCAGATATGCCACCCTATTCCACCCTTATCTTTACAATGGAACTTCTTGAAATCTTGTAGTCGTAGTTGTTCTATTTGTCGTTGTGTTCTTTCTGCGTTGTTCATCTTAAATTGCCCGTAGAAAAAAGGAGTAAACTCATTATGCTCCCGAACGAAAGCAGCAAAATAAGAGAACACAGATTAAACCTAAATGATATAACCTCTCTTTCTCCCATTAAACTCCTTACTATGCAACTCAAAGCCTACCTCCTCTCTGTCCTTATGCTCCTCGCTGCCACATTTACAGCCGATGCGCAGCGCAGCAACCGAAACAAAGTAGCAACTCCCTTACAGCCCGCTGTCAGCGCGCTCGACACCATTATCACCGAAAATCCCGTACCCGCCGATAGTTTCAGCATCGCTGCAGGCATAGCTCTTTCGCAGAGCCTAAGAATGTACGCTACACAAAACCTCGGTGTCGATGAAGCCAATATGGATGACTTTGTAGAAGGTCTGCGCGCTAATGTGGACGAGGCACAAGCAAAAAAGCTTACCGCCTATGCAGCCGGTATAACCATAGCCCTACAAAACAAAAACCAAGTAATGCCCAGCATCAATCGCGAAGCTACCGGCAGTGCTGACAGTAGTTTTGTTATACCAGAACTCTATGTTGAAGGTCTTGTTATCGGGCTTAACAACACCGATTCCGAATTAACCAAAACAGCTCAAGCCACAATGGAACGCCAATTCTCCTATCAGAAACAGGTGTATCAGTACGCCAATACAAAATATCTCGTTGACAAGGCGAAGGAAAATGGCGTGGTTTCTTGTCCCAGTGGCTTGCAATATCGCATTGTGGAGCGTGGACAAGGCATCGTGGCTACCGACACAAGCACCGTAGAGGTGCATTACGAAGGACGCCTTATTGACGGCACAATTTTTGACAGCAGTTATCAGCGCGGCCAAACAGCAGAATTCAAACCCACGCAAGTAATTAAAGGCTGGCACGAAGCACTCACTATGATGCCCGAAGGAAGCACATGGGAACTTTTTATCCCCTACAATCTTGCCTACGGTGAACGCGGCAATCAAAACATTCCACCCTACAGCACGCTCTTCTTCAAAGTGCAGGTTGTTAAAGTTAAGTAGGTGCTATAAATTAGCTTTGAATTGCTTTTAGGCTTTTTAGCAGATTTGACTTCAAGACCGCCGAAACGTAGCCGAACTACGGTTCAAGGCAAAAGAAACAATGATGACGAAAAGAGGCAAGAGCAAAAAAGATAATTCATAGAGAATTAAAGAGTAGAACAATCCTTAAATCATAGACTAATAAAACAACCAAGAAGAACGTTGCTCTGTGCGGAATTATGCGGAATGATACAACGTCGTCTCCCCTAAGCGTAGCAACGTATGTTGGTTTTTGATAGATATCTCCATGCTAACCATCTACAACACACTCACGCGGCGCAAAGAAGAATTCCATCCCCTTGTGGAGGGACACGTAGGGATGTATGTGTGTGGCCCTACTGTCTATGGTGATGCCCACCTTGGTCATGCCCGTCCCGCCGTCACTTTCGACATCCTCTTTCGCTACCTGCGCCACACAGGCTACAAGGTGCGCTATGTACGAAACATCACCGATGTGGGCCACCTCGAACACGATGCCGACGAAGGCGAGGACAAAATAGCCAAGAAAGCACGATTAGAAGAAGTAGAGCCGATGGAAGTGGCCGGATACTATGCAAACCGCTTTCACGAAGCAATGCAAAAACTTGGTTGTTTGCCACCCAGCATAGAACCTCTTGCCAGCGGACACATCATTGAACAGATACGTCTCGTGCAAGAAATCCTTGATGCTGGTTTTGCCTACGAAAGCAACGGCTCTGTGTACTTCGACGTAGAAAAATACAATCACAGCCACCACTACGGTAAACTTTCTGGGCGCAATCTTGAAGATGTTATCAATGCCAGCCGCCACCTTGATGGCGTGGGAGAGAAGCGCAATCAAGTAGACTTCGCCCTCTGGAAAAAAGCACAGCCCGAACACATTATGCGCTGGCCGTCACCGTGGAGCGATGGGTTTCCAGGCTGGCACTGCGAATGTACCGCTATGGGACGCAAATACCTCGGACAACATTTTGACATTCACGGCGGCGGAATGGATCTCATCTTTCCACACCACGAATGCGAAATAGCACAAGCCGTAGCCAGCCAAGGCGATGAAGCCGTACACTATTGGATGCACAACAATATGGTGACCATCGGTGGGCAAAAAATGGGCAAAAGCCTCGGAAATTTCATTACGCTCAACCAATTTTTCAGCGGCGAACACCCTTTGCTTACCAGTGCCTACAGCCCGATGACCATACGCTTCTTTATCCTGCAAGCACACTATCGTAGCACACTTGACTTCTCCGACGATGCACTGGCCGCCGCTAAGAAAGGGCTTGACAGACTCTTTGAAGCACTCGCGCGCTTAGACAATATCAATGTAGCACCCGAGGCATCTCTCACAGAAGAGTTTGCCAACCAACTCGAAGCCAAATGCTACGCAGCCCTTGACGACGACCTCAGCACACCGCAAGTAGTAAGCCTGCTCTTTGAAGCCTGTCACACCATTAGTGCCCTCGCGGATCACAAAACCACTATCAACCAGAAAGGTCTTGAACGTCTGCGTAGCGTGATGCACACTTTCACCTTTGATCTCCTCGGACTGCAAAACGAGGCTGCAAGCGGTAATGCCGAACGCGAACAAGCCTACAGCGGAGCGGTAGATATGCTCTTAGAACTACGAGCCAAAGCCAAATCTGCAAAAGACTGGATCACCAGCGACCAAATACGCGATGGCCTCTCTGCACTCGGCTTTGAAGTAAAAGACACCAAAGACGGAGCCACTTGGCGACTCGCAAAATAGACTTTTGTCAAAAACATAACCCTTTTCACGGCATATATACCAAAATTCATTATTTTTGCATTCGCAAATCCTTAGGGAGCCTTAGGCTATGAGCCTGCGGAAAGCCCTGCCCGAATGGTGGAATGGTAGACACGAAGGACTTAAAATCCTTTGGCCAGAAATGGCTGTGCGGGTTCGAGTCCCGCTTCGGGCACAAAAAAAGAGGACAAAAGATGCCGAAAAGAGACAAGAGCAAACAACGTTGATTATTAGGACATACCTTAACAGAAAGAAGCCAAAAAGGTTTTAGGTTGTTCAATATCTCTAAGAATTATCTTTGTTTGTTGTTGTCTCCTTTCGGCATCTTTGCAGCTAATCACTAAACCGTAGCCCGCAATAGTACAAGAGGCTAAAGCAATAAGGAGACATAAATAATCAACCGTAGAAAGAGCATAAACCCTAATTTATAAGACACTATAAACGTTAAAAAGAACACTCATATACCCAAGCCCTGGTAGTTCAACGGATAGAATAAGAGTTTCCTAAACTCCAGATCGGGGTTCGATTCCCCGCCGGGGTACAACATCAATTAGAGACTTAAGTTTCGTAAGTAGTGAAAGAGCCCTAAAAAGGCGATGAGCGTAGCAATGCTGTTTCCCTTATAAGGCAAGCAGGCGAGCCGTATGCCAGAGCGCATGCGGCTCGCCTGCATCATTTAGCAGGCGAGCCGCCTGTGTTCCCTGACAGCTCCACCTTGGATGCTCTACCTGCAACACGGGTATGTTTCATAACTCCCGACGCTTGCATCATAACCGTATCATCGACTTGAGGAGGGCAAAAGCGGGAAAGAGAAAATAGGTTGGACGGAGTGTTAATTGCGGTCGGACGGGTTTTAAACTTAGTCCGATTGATTTTAAAATCAATCCGATTGATTTTAAAATCAAAGGCTTTGATTTTAGAATCAATCGGACTATGTTTAATCACGGTCGGACTATGCTGGGAGCGCACGCAGCCTCGCCTGCATTTAGGAGCGCACACGCGGCTCGCTGCAAAATGAAGCAGGCGAGCCGCTTACGCTTCCAGAGCGTTGCACCTTAGTTGTTATACCTACGACGCTGATAGGTTTTCACTACTTCCGCAACTTGAATTAGAGGCTTAATAAGTACAAATTATGAATGGATGAGAGGCAACAGCTTGGTGTGGATGTAATTATTCTTTGCTTTAGAAAGGGCTTTTGCTGTGCCGGGGCCGCCTGTCATCTTATCTACTTCAGCCCAAAATCGGGGGCTGTGGTTAAGTTCGCGGAGGTGAGCCAACTCGTGTTTTAATACATAGTCCACGTATGGCAGAGGGAGCAGCATCAACCAGAGACTTAGGTTGATATTGCCTTTTTCAGAACACGAGCCCCAGCGTGAAGACACGTCTTTTACAAATACACGCCGAAACTGATAACCGTATTCTTTGGCAAAAGCCACTAAACGCGGTACAATAATGATTTTGGTAAGTTTCCGGAACACCTCGCGCACCACAATTTGCAGCCACGCCACATCTTTCGTGTTGTAAAAATCAAAACGCTGCGAGAGATGTAACACGCATTCGTGAGTTTCTGCATTATAGGACATCTGTGCTTCATCGCACGGCAGGTTCTGCTCAAACCGAAACCTCAAAAGATCGGTTTCTATCTGGAAATCTTCTGATAGATTTAGTAGGAACATTACTTACGCTCACCAAGCGTGGTGGTCTGTCCACTGATGCTAATTCATTGACGACAGACCTCTTTACAAGACACCACTATAAAAAAACAAATCCCGCCTGTATTATGTAGCGGGACAGAATAAAAATCTCAATAAATGTTTGTACAAGTTGTTCCACTCCGATTCGAACGGGGACTAAGTGAACCAAAATCACTTGTGCTGCCATTACACCATGGAACAATCTGCTCTTTTCAGGTTGCAAAAGTAATGCGCTTTTTTGAAAAAGCCAAGCACACAGACTATTTTTTCGCATTTCTGTGATTAGTCGACTTCTATTCCATTATTTCGGCTGTAATAATACGAATGTCTTGACGCGGCCGGTCATTGCGGTCGGTAGGTACTACACTTATTGCCTCTACAACGTCCATTCCTTCCACCACTTCGCCAAACACAGTATATTGCCCATCGAGATGTGGTGCTCCACCGCGAACGGCGTAATCTTCTGCCAGAGCATGAGGAATACGTACCTCGTTATGGGTCATACGGCTAACATAAGCACGAATGTCGGTCATACGACTGCTCGGCACTTTGGCACCTGTGACCACATAGAACTGAGCACCACTACTGCGACGTTCTGGATTTATGTCATCACTTTCGCGCGCGGCTGCAAGTGCGCCACGGTGATGGTAGTGAGCGGGGTAGATTATTTCAGCTGGCAATGTATAAGGCACATCTTCCTCACCAAAAAGTGCTTCGGGACGGGCGTGGCGGGAGGTGCTGTCGCCTGTTTGTATCATAAAGTTCCGAATAACACGATGCCAAAGTATGCCATTGTAGTAGCCATCCTGAACTAAGTGTAAAAAGTTGTCGCGATGAATGGGGGTATCATCGTAGAGTACTACGATAAATGCACCTTTGTCAGTAGTGATTTTCACGCGCGAAGTCTGCGCCTGTATATTTAGCGCGACAACAAGTATAAGGAGGAGAAAAAAGATATTACGTCTCATAATAAGTTAGGGTTATTGCATATCGCCCTCATCTTCAAAATTGGCTTGAATAGGATCAAGCGGTTGCATTTCCTCTGCATGAACAGGCATCTTATCTTTGCGTTTACGCGCATAGCGACTCACACTAAGCATCATCCCAAGGCTAATGCTTACTGAAATAATAGAACTACCGCCGCGGGAGATAAGCGGTAGCGTCTGTCCCGTCACAGGCATCAATCCTACAGCCACAGCCATATTGAGCAAGGCTTGGAATACAATGAGCAATGCTAAACCGAGTATAAGAAATGCAGGAAAGTTGCGCTCGCACCGATTGGCTATAATTGCAGCGCGAAAGAGCAGGATAATATATAGAAGGGCTACGCCAAAGGCTCCTAACAGTCCAAGTTCTTCAATAATGATGGCAAAGATAAAATCGGAAAAGGCCTGGCTCAAGAAGTCGCGTTGCACACTATTCCCTGGGCCTTTACCTATAATGTGGGCTGAAGCAATGGCTATATTAGCGTGACCCACCTGTGCTTTTTCTGCAATAGGAAACTTAGCGGCTTCAATGCTATCGATATTTATTTGCTGACCATTGTTGCGTGCTATAATAGCAGCCTGAAGGGTTGTGTCGGTGGTTTGCTTCTCCTCAGAGAACGAGGCAAGACGGCTCTTCCATGTCTTTGCGCGTCCTAACCCGGGGAGATCAAACACAAAACTGTCGTTAGGCAGAGAGAGCAGGATAATAAATGTTACGACACCTACTCCGAGCATAGTGCCTGTGAGTTTTAACATCAAACGCGCAGGCACACGTCCTATAATCATCATCATATATACCACACAGAAGATAAGTGCGGCAGTCGAGAAATTCTGTGTGAGGATTAGTACACAAACTACACCTGTAACGATAAGGATTTTGTTGAACACACGTGGATCGGCACTCTGCTCCTGCTGATTGAACGAAAGAAACAGTGCTACGGTGGTTACTAAAATCGGTTTTGCAAACTCTGACGGTTGTAATTGAATGCCAAATACCACAAGCCATCGTGAGCCTTCATTAGATGTCTGACCGAAGAGGAGCGTACAAAATAACGCGATAATGATAATGGTTAAGCCAAAGAGAGGGACTATCTTAAAATATCGACAAGGGATATTGTGTACCACCCACATAATCAGAAATCCTCCTAAAAGCAACTGTGCGTGATTGTAAAACACGCCCCAATAGTCGCCGCTCTTATAGGCTAAGCTACTGGCTGCACTAAACTCCTCCACGAGCGAAACGCCAATGAGAAGGAAATAGATGAACCAAATAGCAAGGTCACCCTTGAATATGCCACGTGCTTTTATCATAATAGAAAGAAGAGGTTAGGGGAATGGTTCAAGATATACAGGCGACAGCTTCCTTAAAGAGCGTGCCACGTTCGGCCATACCGTTAAAAAGGTCAAAACTGGCACAGCAAGGACTTAGCAAAACCGTATCGCCCCACTGTGCTATGTGTTGGCAAGCCTGCATACAATCGCTCATCGTGTGTGTGTCAAACACAGGTAAGCCAAGACTATCAAATGTTTCATGGAGCTTGGCATTATCTGCACCGAGGTAAACGAGAGCACGACACTTTTCTTTTACGAGCGGAATAATCTGCGCATAATCATTGCCTTTGTCCAAACCGCCAAGAATAAGAACAACGGGGGTTGTCATCGCATCAAGGGCATAGAAGCAAGCATCTACGTTGGTGGCTTTGGAGTCGTTGATATATGTAACGCCGTGGGCTATGCCTGCTGGTTCAAGGCGATGTGGTACTGGTGGGAAATCGCTTAACGCACTCTTAATGGCTTCGCGTGGTACGCCGGCCGAAAGGGCGGCTATCGTAGCAGCCATACAGTTGCGCACATTGTGACGGCCACGAAGAGAAAGCTCATCAACATTCATAAAAAACACGCTCGGTCTCTCCACCGTCATCACCCCGTTTCTTACATACGCCACAGCACGTCCTCCTTGTTCATCGGCAAAAACAAGCTCTCGGGCAGGTGTCGGTTCCCTTTGTAGAAAAGCGGACACATAATCATCGTCGCGCCAATAAATAAGGCTGTCGGTCTCGGTCTGGTTTCTATCAATACGCATCTTAGCGGCGGCATAAGCGTCCATACGGAAATCGTAGCGATCAAGATGGTCAGGCGTTATGTTGAGTACCACAGCGATATTAGCACGGAAGTTATACATATTCTCCAATTGAAACGAGGAGAGTTCTATGACATACCAATCGTGTTTTCCCTCTGCCACTTGCAACGCCATACTGCGCCCTATATTGCCTGCTAAAGAAGCGTCGTATCCAGCACGAGTAAGGATATGATGAATGAGCCGTGTGGTTGTTGTTTTACCGTTGCTACCGGTAATACAAATCATCTTAGCATCGGTGTAACGACTGGCAAATTCTATCTCGCTAAGAATAGGAATACCGCGCTCTGCAGCCTGTACGACTATAGGTGCTGTAGGAGGAATGCCAGGACTCTTTACGATTGTTTCGGCTCGAAGAACAAGTTCGGCGGTGTGTCCCCCCTCTTCCCACGCTACGGCATGGTCGTTGAGCATTTGCTTGTATTTATCAGCGATAGAACCAGCATCAGAAACGAAAACATCGTATCCTTTTTGGCGAGCGAGGACAGCTGTTCCAGCTCCTGTCTCGCCGGCTCCAAGTATAGTAAGACGCATAAATAATTATCGGATTTTAAGGGTAATTATGGCTGCGGCAGCAAGTAAAATACTGGTTATCCAAAAGCGCACAGTAATTTTACTTTCGTGCCAAGCACCACGTGGCCATTTGAAAACGTATTTACAATCGTTTTCCAACTGCTCAGGCATCACACGAAAATTGTCGTGGATAGGTGTGCGCTTGAAGATACGCTGCTTTACACGTTTGCGCTTGCCGAGCTTGTAATAGCCCACCTGCATCATCACACTAAGGCTCTCAAGCAGGAAGATAAAACAAAGTAAGGGCAGCAATAGTTCCTTGTGGATGATTACGGCCAGCACAGCAATAATACCACCGATACAAAGCGAGCCGGTGTCGCCCATAAAAACTTGGGCTGGAAAAGCGTTGTACCACAAAAAGCCTATCAAAGCTCCCACCGCAGCAGCAGTAAACACCACAAGTTCTTGCGAACCAGGGATGTACATAATGTTGAAGTAACTGGAAAACTCAATGTGGCTACTTACATAAGCTAATATGCCGAGAGCCAACATAATAATAGCCGAGTTTCCGGCTGCCATACCGTCCATACCATCGTTGAGATTGGCACCGTTGCTCACTGCCATAATCACAAAAATGGTCATCAACACAAAGACGGCCCATCCACCCGCGCCTTGGTATTTTCCCAAGAAAGACGTTACGGAGGAATAATCAAAATTATTATTCTTTACAAATGGAATCGTTGTCTTTGTGCTTTTCACAGGTTTGCTCTTATGCACTATCTCGGTGCGTGCCTCTCCACGTTCGCGAGTAACATTCTCATGAATTGTAGCATCGGGGCTGAGATAGAGTGTAAGACCTACAATTAATCCGAGCATCATTTGTGCCAAGAGTTTATAGCGTCCGGCAAGCCCCTCTTTGTTGTGGCGAAAGATCTTAATATAATCATCAGCAAAACCTACTAATCCGAGCCACACAGTGGTGACTATCATCAAAATAAGGTAAGTATTACGTAAACGACCTAAGAGCAAGGTTGGCACGAGTATTGACACGATAATGATAATACCTCCCATCGACGGCACGTTGAGTTTCTTTACACCAAAGGGGTCAATCTTCGCATCGCGCTGTGTTTCACTTATATTGCGACGCTTCATAAACTTTATGAAATACTCGCCAAACCAAGCCGAAATCACCAACGCCAAGATAAGTGCTAAGAGTGAACGAAAGGATATGTAGTGCCACATTCCAGAGCCAGGAATACCAAATTGCTCAAGAAAACGGAATAGATAGTATAGCATAACAAAAGGGTTTTCTTATTTATCAAGCCCAAAGGCTTCGCGTATTTCTTCGTGATCGTCAAAGTGGTGTTTCACGCCTTTTACCTCTTGATAAGGCTCGTGACCTTTTCCGGCTACAAGAATAATATCGCCGGGCTGTGCTAATAGCGCGGCGGTACGTATAGCTTCGCGGCGATCAACAATACATACGGTTTTCCCTCTTCCAGCCTCATCAAGGCCGGCCGCCATTTCTTCAACAATAGTAGCAGGCTCTTCAAAACGTGGATTATCGCTCGTAAGAATTACACGGTCACTATGTTCTGCTGCTGCACGCGCCATAAGCGGGCGTTTTCCTTTGTCGCGATTGCCACCCGCACCACAAACGGTGATGACGCGTCCTCCACGCTTTATCTCGTTGATTGCTTCAAGAACATTGATTAGCGCATCTGGTGTGTGGGCATAATCTACTATAGCACTAAAGCCCTTCGGCGAACGTATGGCCTCAAAGCGTCCATTTACGGGATGAAGCGTAGAAAGGACTCGGAGAGTTTCTTCACGACTCACGCCGAGCATACGCGCGGCACCATATACAGCAAGCAAATTCTGCACATTGAAACGTCCCACAAAACGCACGCTAACTTCTTGGCCGTCCATATCCAAAAGCATCCCTTCAAGGCTTTCTTCTAAGATACGTCCTTTGTAGTCGGCGGCGGTACGAACGGAATAAGTGCGAATGGTTGCAGAGCAGTTTTGCACCATCACGCTTCCATTACGGTCGTCGGCATTTGTTATAGCAAAGGCTGTCTTGGAAAGATGGTCAAAGAAAAGTTTCTTGGCATCGCGATAATTCTCAAACGTTTTGTGATAATCTAAGTGGTCACGTGTGAGATTGGTAAAGATTCCACCCGCAAACTCCAACCCACCGATGCGTTGTTGCTGAATAGCATGGGAAGAACACTCCATAAAAGCATAGTCGCATCCTGCCGACACCATCTCGGCAAGCAAGGCATTGAGCGAAACGGGATCTGGCGTGGTGTGTGTGGCGGGTATCTCCCGGTCGTCAATATAGTTACACACCGTGCTAAGCAATCCGCACTTATAACCCAACGCACGAAAGAGTTGATAAAGCACTGTAGCAATTGTAGTTTTACCATTGGTGCCTGTGACACCTACAAGTCGCAAATGCTTGGAGGGATTACCATAGAACTGCGTAGCCACACAGCCCACAGCAGCCTCTGTGTTTGCCACACGCACAAAAGTGACATCAGCGGGTACTGTGGCAGGAATATCATCTGATACAAGCACTGCGGTAGCACCTTGTTCAAGAGCCTTAGAGATAAACTGGTGACCATCGGTTTGTGTGCCTTTCACAGCCACAAAGAGATTGCCTGGCTTTACGGCACGAGAGTCTGTGCAAACACCGGATATTTCGCATTGCAGCGAGCCGCTATGGGCAAGAGGCTGCACGCCTGTGAGTACATCTTGAAGTTTCATAGTTTTAGGGATATTTTTATCTGAAGAAAGAGTCTCATAGGAGGAATTGACGTAGCATTTACGTACGGATTCCTTTGTTATTTCTTTTTCTTAGGTAGTGTGGCTTGTGGCTGATTTTTCTTAGTGGGTTGAGCAGGTGTTTTACGTTCTGGAGATTGTTTCTTGTTAGGTTCTACTGCTGGCTTCGCTGCCTCTTTTTTATTGTCTCCAGCGGGTTTAATGGGAGCAGGTTGCTCTGTGGATAATGAGGTAGATGAAACAGGCTGGTCGGCCACATTGTCCTGCTTCTCTGCTTCTGTCTGTAGCGTGTCGGAAATAGCTTCTTGTGCGGCCTCCTTTCCTAAATATATATATATGGTGTCACCTTGATGATATGACCTACCTGCAGCTATGCTCTGATGAGCCACGTGGCCGACACCCTTTACCTTGACATTGAGTCCAAGACCTTCTAAGCGATAAACAGCATCGCGAAGTCCATAGCCCGACACATCAGGCATCGTGCCAGTTTCCACAGGAGTTTCGGCTTGGCAGGTAAACTCACCATTCGTAGAAGTATATATTCCCCAAGGAGAGAGTTCGTTCTCGTTGAAAGCGGCCGGCAGGCTCAATCCGAGCGAACGAATAACACGCCCGGCTGCAGCAGTGTTCCCGGCGGCCACAAGCGGAGAGTGGGCGAAGAGGCTATCTGTGGCAGTAGATAGGTCGTCCGTGCGACGCTGCGACATCACCGTTTCAGCAATACGCTTAAACACAGGGCCACACGTGCTACCACCATACACACTTCCACCAGCCTCAACGCTTACAATCATTGAGTATTTCGGTGCTTCGCTTGGGAAGTAACCGACAAATGTAACAAGGTGGCGACCAGTGTTTTTGCCATGTTCCCAAATCTGTGCCGTTCCGGTTTTTCCAGAGATGTCAAAAAGTTGGCTGCGCGCTCTCTTTGCCGTGGCATGCGCACCTTTCACTACGGATAACAAACAGCGTTGCACTTGTTCCACCGCCTCGGGCGATGCCATACGCTCACGAATAGCATAGACGGGATATTCTTCTACTATTTCATCATTGCGCGAGATATGTGTAACAAAACGCGGACGCACCATACGTCCACCATTGGCTATACCATTATAAAAAGTCACCGTAGTAATAGGAGGTAACTGCGACTCGTAGCCAATGCTCAACCAAGCCAATGCCGTAGCCGACCAGCGCTCGCCGGGCTTGGGCTTATTGATATGCGGTTTTGCGTAACCACGAATTTGAAGGTGAAGATCTTCATCAACACCGATACGATGCAAGCCGTCAAGAAATTCTTGTGGATTGCCACGATAAAGGCGGTCTATTGTTGTGCCAACCGCTACATTGGAAGAACGTTCTATGGCTTCATAGGCTTTAATTTTACCTGCGCCACTACGTCGCCACCCTGTGTCAGTAAGGGGATTGCCTTGGAAATCGTAGTAGCCACCATGAGCATCAATGATGTCATCGGCATGCAGTCGTCCGTCGTCAAAAGCCACAAGGAACGACATTGGCTTAAAAACAGAGCCTGGGTCAAGCAACTGGGTGAGTGCTCGGTGCTCCATATAGTAGAACTCACCATCGTTGGCACGGGTGAGCGAAGCCATTGCTTTAACATCGCCCGTTGGTACATCAAGAAGTATGCACATCCCGGCACGTGCGTCGTCCATTGTAATGAGTTTGTCGTGCAGTGCCTCTTCTACAATGTCTTGCATATTAATGTCCATTGTAGTATGCACATCACATCCATCTAAGGCAGGTTTGTCAACAATAGTGGCATAAGTATTGAACACACGCTGTCGATGCGCCAAGCCTGGTGTACCACGAAGCACAGAGTCAAAACTAAGCTCTAAGCCCGACCGCGGTTTATCCTTTCCGCCATAAAGTTCTCCAACGGTATGTAAGCCAAGTTTTCCATACGGATTCTTGCGCTTAAAAAATCGCTCGGCAGTAAATCCTCCAGAACCCACACTTTGACACAACACGGGTAATTTCTTGATACTACTATACTGCACGTGGCTAACACGTCGTTTATAGATTTTCCAGTGATGGCTGGCGCGTGCGCGGCCTTCCAAGATACGTTGACGAAAATCCTCGGCTCGTGTTCCGGGGATAGCCTCTGCCAAACCATTGCAAATAGAATCGAGCGAGACAATTAGTACACTGTCGCGTGTGAACTGTTCCTTTACACGCCGTGCGCTATCTTTCTCGTAAGACATAAAGTCCATATACAATTCATACTCTGGAATGCTGGCCGCAAGCACATCGCCATTGGCAGAGAGGATGTTTCCGCGTGTAGCAAGCAGTGTATCGCCTTCACGCACGAAGCGTTTGTCCACTTCCATCCAAAAACCGCGGCGCGCCGTCATTAAATAAGCGGACTTGACTACCACAGCTGTGCCAACCAATAAGAACAACGCAGTGAATACCATATAGCGCGGCATTACTTTCTTGGAGGGGAAATTCATGGCTCGGAAGTGTTTTGAGGTTGTTCATCTACTTCAAGTTGATAGAGCGGTTGAGAGGATGTACCGAGTGCAGTGTCGCCGAGGTGTTTTTCCACAAAACTGCGTCGTGTCTTCTCTTTGATTTCGCTGGTAATCGTAAGAAGTTTCCAACGGCGATCTTGCAACGTGTCAAGCAAGTGGGTTTGCTCTATAAATTCGTGCTGACAGGCATAGCGATTGCTTACATAAATAACGAGCAAGAAAACAATATACAAGATAAAAAACACCGAGTGGCGTATGAAACGACTGGTTAACACATCGCCGCCAAGCACACTACGCCACGTGATACGTGTGCGTTGCTCGTTGTCAATATCAATAATCTCGCGAAAAGCGCGTTCAGCGCGATTTTCTGCCTTGTCGCGAGTTGCTTTTTCTTTTTCCTTTTCCTTTTCTTTATTGTCCGCCATAGTAGTTTCTTGCTTTTTTTGCAATATAGTTATATGGAGGCTATACGTTCGGCCACTCTTAATTTAGCACTGCGGCTGCGGGGATTGGCCAGCTGCTCTTCTTCATTAGGAACAATAGGCTTGTTGCCTATCATTCGCAGTGGAGCGAGGTTGTGGCCATAAAGGTCTTGCTCTACTCGTCCGTCAATACTTCCGCTACGCATTACGTTTTTCACCATCCGATCTTCCAGAGAATGGTAGGTGAGTACAACCAACCTGCCTCCTACTCGCAAAGACTTTGCCGTAGCACTAAGCATCTCTGCAAGTACACTCATTTCTTTGTTTACCTCTATGCGCAACGCTTGGAAGAGTTTTGCCATTTCCTTTTTCTCACGCGACCGAGGCAAGAGAGGCACAAAGAGCGAAGTAAGGTCGGAAACGAAGTGCAACGGTTTGACATCACGAGCCTTGACAACAGCGCGAGCCATCTGGCGTGCGCGAGGCAGCTCGCCGTAGAGAGAAAAGATACGAGACAGTTGCTCTTCACTATAAGTATTGAGTACATCTGCCGCAGTTTTTTCTCCACCTTTATTCATTCGCATATCAAGCACGCTGTCAAAGCGAAAAGAAAAACCCCTTGTAGCATCGTCAAAATGGTGGCTTGACACACCTAAATCGGCCAAGACACCATCAGCCTCTGCTACACCATAATAGCGAGCCCAACGAGCCAGATGCCGAAAATTGCTATGCACAAAGACAAGACGTTGGTCGTCGTGCGGTACATTTTGAAACGCATCTGCATCTTGGTCGAACGCGAAGAGTTTACCATCGGGGCCAAGTCTTCTCAATATCTCGCGGCTATGACCTCCACCACCGAACGTTAAGTCAAAGTAGATACCACTGGGTTTAATGCAGAGCGCATCTACTGAAGATTGAAGCAATACGGGGACGTGGTAGGCTGATGCGGCGTGAATCGTCATTCGTAAACGCTTATTTGGTATTCCTTTTCGTAACCTTTTTCCTTTAGCACACAAAATTACACAGATTTCAGTAGTTCACCCCATAAGAAGCCGCATTTTTTGTAAAAACTTTAACACTTGTCATTCTTATTAGGTAAAAAGATAAGGGAGATATGGAAAGAAAGTGACACCTTTGCGTGCGATTTCCCCCAAGAACAACCCGACAAAGAGTGATTGACGCTTGTGGTTTCTTTATTTCTTACCGACAACACACACAATAGTTTTATATGCCTACTGCTGATAGTTTGGTGATTATTCCCACGTACAACGAGAAAGAGAATATAGAACAAATCATTCGCGCTGTGCTTGGAATGGAGCAGCCTTTTCACATTCTTATTATTGATGATGGCTCGCCCGACGGCACTGCCTCAATAGTAAAGCGGCTTATGCAAGAAGCCTTTCCCCAGCGTCTCTTTCTGATAAACCGCAGCGGCAAACAAGGATTGGGTACGGCTTATATTACGGGATTTAAGTGGGCGTTGGAACACGATTATTCTTACATTTTTGAGATGGATGCCGACTTTAGCCACGACCCCAAAGACCTGCCGCGACTCTACGACGCTGTGGCAAAAGAAAATGCTGGGGTGGCCGTAGGCTCTCGCTACGTGAGCGGCGTGAACGTTGTCAACTGGCCGATGGGACGCGTCTTGATGAGTTATTTTGCCTCAAAGTATGTGCGTCTTATTACTGGTATTCCTGTACACGACACTACGGCAGGATTTGTGTGCTACAATCGTGCCGTACTTGAAGCCATCGACCTTGATGCTATTCGTTTCAAGGGCTATGCTTTCCAAATTGAAATGAAATATACAGCCCATCTCTTAGGTTTCCGTGTGGCGGAAGTACCTGTTATCTTTGTAAACCGACAATTGGGTACGAGCAAGATGTCGGGAGGCATCTTTAGTGAGGCTCTTTTTGGTGTGATGTCTCTGCGCTGGCGGGCTATCACTGGAAAGATAAAGAGGAAACAGTGACGGCTATTTAGTGGTTTTTATGTTTTGGAAAGCCCTCTATGATGCGAAGCAAGAAACAATTATTCGCACATATAAATAGGAAAAGCCCCTTTGTTCTTGTTTCTTAAGCGAAAACTACAAGCGGAAAAGAATACAGTTTTACTCTTTGGGGTTTAAGGTTCTATTTACAAAAATCAACTATGACACACCTTATACAAAGTGCCACGCTCGTATCTGACGGAAAGGCTTTTCAAAGCAGCTTGGTTATTGAGGGCAAACACATTGCCAAAATTTCCCAGCAGCCGTTAAATCCAGAGTATTTTGACCATATAATCCAAGCACAAGGCTTGTTACTTTTCCCCGGTGTTATTGATACGCACGTTCATTTGCGCGACCCGGGGCTTACGCACAAGGGCGATATGGCTTCGGAGAGCCAAGCCGCTGCTGCAGGCGGTGTGACGACGATGCTTGATATGCCTAACACCCTGCCGCCTACCACCTCTGCAGAAGCTCTCTTAGAGAAGATGAACATCGCTGCGGAGAAGAGCCGTGTACACATCGGTTTCTACATCGGTGCTACGCGTGAGAATGCAGCACACCTCGCAGAAATAAATCCTCAATTATATTGCGGCATAAAGGTGTTTTTAGGGGCATCAACCGGTGGAATGTTGCTTGACAGCGATGAGCCTTTGTGCAAAGTGTTTCAGAACGCACGGAAACCCGTGGTGGCTCATTGTGAGGACCAAAACCTTCTCTCTGCCGCCTATGCTCAAGCACGTAACGACTTTGCCGTCATTGGCGATGCACCAATCGCCCTACATTCGCGCCTAAGATCGAAGGAGGCTTGTATCAATGCCGCGCAGCGCGCCATTCGTTTGGCCTCAACCTACCACACGCGTTTGCACATCGCTCATGTGAGTACCTCTGAAGAACTTTCTCTTATAGCTGCCGCCCCCGACTTCATCACCGCCGAGGTATGTCCTACATATCTGCTGTTTTGCGAAGACGACTATCCTCGTCTCGGCGCTCGAATTAAATGTAACCCTGCCGTTAAAACCGCCGCCGACAGAACGGCTCTGCGCCAAGGGCTTGCTGACGGCAGCATCTATACTATAGGCACCGACCATGCTCCTCATCGCCGCAAAGAGAAACGTGGTGGCGCGCTGAAAGCCGCGAGCGGCATACCAATGGTGCAATTCTCACTCGTGGTGATGCTCGACCTCGCTCAACAAGGCCTCCTTTCCTATCCCCAGGTGGCAAACCTAATGTGTCACCACCCTGCCGACCTCTTTGGTTTTTCCGATAGGGGCTACCTGCGCGAGGGGCTATTGGCCGACCTCACGCTTGTTCACCCGCACAGCCCGTGGACTCTTACTCCAAATAATATATTAAGTGCCTGCCGCTGGTCGCCTTTGGAGGGTCACACGTTTCGTCATCGCGTTGTCGCCACCTTTGTCGATGGAAAAGTGGTGTATCAGTCTTTGAGTTGAGATAATTCGCGCGCCACAAGGCATAACTCGTCGTACCACGCAGAGCCAAAACGCCGGATAAGCGGCGCACGTAGAAACTCAAAGACGCGCACACCCTCCTCGCGCCCTTTTTTACGCGCCGGTTCGCACACACTCCAACGATGGACATTTATGCCTGTCAAACCATTTGATAGCCTCTTTTCACGAATAGGGTAAAGGGCGCACGAAATGGGTTTTGTGTGGCCTAACTTTTCTAAGGCGCAAAGCGCACAGCCTCCCTCTTTACACGTAAAGACACAGTCTTTCCCCGCTACGATATTTGTCACGAGGTCGCCATCGCCATCAATAGTTGCCACGCCGTGGTCAACAATTATTGTCCGGGCTTGCGGGGCGATGAGTGGTGTCACATCGTCAAGGGCTTCTTCCAAGCCTTCAATCTCTTCCTCCCGCAGCGGTGCACCGCTCTCCCCCTCCACACAGCACGCCCCACGACAAGCATCAAGGTCGCAACAAAAGTATTCGGTAAAAACATCGGGCGAAACAATAACTTCGCCCACTTGAACCATAGGAATTACCATTGTATGGGAGTTTTGCCGTGTTTCACTAAGTAATCATTAGCAAGCACAAAGTGATGACTCCCAAAGAAGCCCCGATACGCCGAGAGGGGTGAGGGATGAGCACAGCGTAAAACACAATGGTGCTGGTTGTCTATCAATGAAACCTTGCTTGCTGCATAACTCCCCCACAACAAAAACACCACATTCTCGCGCTCTCTGTTCACAGCGGCGATTACTGCATCGGTGAAGCGTTCCCACCCCTTATTTTGGTGCGAACCGGCACGATGCTCTCTCACCGTTAGTGTAGCGTTGAGCAATAACACGCCTTGCTCTGCCCAGCGCACGAGGGAACCACTTGCGGGGGTTGGTGTGTTGAATTCTGAGGCAATCTCTTTGAAAATGTTTTGGAGCGAAGGCGGATGCGCTATGCCATCGGGCACACTGAAACATAGCCCCTCGGCTTGCCCAGGCCCGTGATAAGGGTCCTGACCGAGGAGTACCACACGCACTTGTTCAAACGGGGTAGCATTAAACGCGCGAAACACCAAGCGGGCTGGTGGATAGCACCGTGCCGTGCGATACTCGCTATGGACAAACTCTGAAAGGGCGGCAAAGTAAGGCTGTTCAAACTCACTTTGCAGCACCCTTTGCCAAGAGGGATGAATTTTTACCTGCATCGCTACTGAAAAAGGAGATTACCCCTACGGATAGGCTATTTGTCCTCTTCGGTAACAAACTGTGTATAGCCTGCTTTAATAAGAAGGTTATACCACTGCAGAAGCTTCTTCATATCGCTTTGATGTACACGGTCGCGGTCGTAATCGGGTAAAGCCGTTGCCATAAAGTCTGAGAGTTCTTCTGCCGAGGCTGTTTTGTGGTTCAGCGGCGAGGCTTTACCTTCAAGTGCATCAGCAATGTTTTGAAACACTTGCATCAACGGCACATCATCAGCATCGGAATACATACTTACATCGTTAAGCGATGTGATACGGTCGCGAGGGCTGGCCGGGAAGCGTTTGTGGCTCTCGTCGAGAGCCTCAACAATGATACGTCCCGCACCGCGTGTAAGCAAGCGGTAAAGACCGGGGCGACCTGCAATAGAAAGGATTGTGTCTTGCATAAAAAGGAGGTTTAAGAGGTTTTGCAACGATGGAAAATAATTCTAAAGATGCTGCTTTCTTCTCGTTTTAAGTGTTATAAATAACCACGTCTGCGCGCTGACGTTTTTCTTCTTCGGGCATTTGTAGGCGCATCCAACGGAGAGCCTGCTCTTGGCTTATACCATCGCGAAGCATCAAACGCCGCAGGCGTGTCGTTTCAGGTGTATAGATTAAGATGGTACGTTCCACTAATCTGTCAAAACCACTTTCAAAGAGTAGCGCACATTCCATAAAAGTGTGCTGCGATGTTTGCTCTTGTTGCCAAAGCAGATAATCGGCGGCTACAGACGGGTGTACGATGGCGTTCACTTGCTCGGCATTACTATTCGAAGCTGTGAGATAAGCCGCCAGAACTTTTTTTTGCAACACACCGCCAGCAGTATAGAGGTTCTCGCCTACTAAGGCTTTCAACGCTTGCTGCACTGCGTTATTGGTGCGCAAAATACGTTTTGCAGCATCGTCACACGAATATACTTGGTTGCCACATTGACGCAACTTGTTGCAAAACCACGTCTTTCCGCTTGCTATTCCACCTGTCACGGCATAGTGCATAAACTCTTGTTTGCGAGGTTTAATTCTCTTCCTCTGGAGTCGTTTCTATAACGTACTCTACCATAGTGGGACTAATACGCACGTCGTAAGCTCCTTCGGGAATGCTACTCAGCACAGGACGTGCTTTTGTTGTACCCAATGCTTGCAATTCGTCGTAAGAAAAGGCCACCACAAAGTTATCTTGGCCTATCTCATCATAGTGGTTCACCCCAACTTTGAACGTCACATTTACTACCGAGGGGAATGTGCGTAACACACGATTGGCAGGGAAATTGCGTGTGCGAATAGGCACTTGCACCGTTTTCTCCGTAAGACGGTCGGCCACAACAGTCACATTCACGTTGCTGGGTACAGCCTTCATTCCTTTTGAGGTAATTATAGGCAAGGTCTTTTTCAATGTGTCGCGCACACTTTCCAGCAGCGCACTGGACACATGAACCGTGCGCAAGGTGTCAAGCACGTTTTGCGGGGCATAAATCGTAACAAACTCTGGCGCAAACTTCACTTGTTCTACGAAATAACCCGTCTGGCAGCGCGCCTCGCCGTCTAAACGCACGGGTACACGTTTGCTCGCTCCGAAATTGTAGAAGAACTCCAACGTGTCGGGTTTTACACGTACTATTTGTGTGGGCGACACAATTTGTCGTTGCAGCTGCCCGAGCAACTCGCTTACCGTAAAGCGTCCGCGCCCGTTTCCCGTGGTGTGTTCCTTGTAGCTCACAATAATAGGTGAGCGTGCTGGCCCATAGAGATAAGGCAGCAAGCGCACGCCCTTGTCGCGCAGGGTGACATGCAATTCTTTAGGAAGCTCGGTGGTGATAACCACGTTCTTTGGCACATCACGAAGCTCCAGGGGTACAGCAATTTCCACCTCGTATGTTTCGTTGAGCGACACGGTGAGCCAAAATACTGCTGCCAATGCTACAAAACCGAGCAACGTCAGTGTGCTGCGTGTCCAGACACGATGAAAAGCCGCACGCACAACGTGCAGCAAGGCTTCTCGGTTGTGTGGGATTTTTGACATTGGAAGCAGAGAGTAGCTTTAAGGTGTGTGCTATGAAAGCTATTACGTTGTAGCGTTTTCTATTCTTTAGTAGATACCGGCTTTTCGCCTTGCGGCACAATGGCTGTACGGTCGAACACTAATTTTACACCCGTAGCCACCTCAAGCGTAACGGTATCCCCGGTTGTGGAAATGCTACGCACGGTACCGTGCAAGCCGCCCACGGTCAGCACGTCTTGTCCTGGCTTTAGCGCATCGCGAAAGTTTCGCAGTTCTTTCTGTTTCTTGTTTTGCGGACGAATCATAAAGAAATACATAATTGCAAACAGCAGTACAATCATTATCAGTCCGCTGTACTGTGCCAGGCCGCCTGGTTGTGCGGTTTGAAGTAAAGAAAAGAGCATCGTCATAATAATTATTCGTTTTTAGTTTGTGTTATACCTTTTTGAACACGTTTCCTTGCTTACGCAAATGTTTGGCTATGGCATCAAGCATAGCGTTAATGTAAGAAGTGCTTTGAGGGGTACTATACCACTTTGCCGTGTTGATGTATTCATTAATGGTAATAGATTTGTCAATCTCTGGAAAGCTCATCAACTCTGCTATAGCCACTTGCATTATCACGATGTCCATAAACGCTACGCGCGAAATATCCCACCGCTCACTGCCATACTTGGTAATAAGTGCATAGGTTTCGTCTTTGCGCATCACAGCCTCGTGGAACAAACGGAGTGCAAACTGATGGTCTTCTTCCTCGCTCCAGGCGGGGAGCAGCGGTTGCGAAGTGTCTTGGTCGGGGCGTAAGCGTTTGATGGTCTTGAGCACAAAGGTGTCGATCACGTCTTTGTCATCGTTCCAATAGAGGCTACGCTCTTCAAGAAGCGTTTCAAAATCTTCGGAAGGAATGATAATTGTTTTGTAGAGTCGGCGAACAATTTCTTGGTCGGCCTCGGGCGAATAGTCTTCGCGCTTGAGATAGACAGCGAAGTCATTGCTATCTATAAATGTCTGCATCAATCGTTTCGCTACGGCTCTTTCCTCGTCAGTGCGGTCTTGGTGTTTTTCGCGATAATCGTTCAACGCATCATTTTCGGCAAGGGTGAGAAGCCATTGATTGTTAGCCAATATGCGTTCGGCAGAAAATGCCGCATCACGGATACTCAAACGCTTGTTGCGCGCTTCTATTGTCTCGGCCGCACGCTCGGCGTGTTGGCGTATGTCAACAAGGAAGTTTAATAGATAAAGATAGAGATCGTAGGCACGCTCTAACGATGTAGCATATTCTTTCTCAGCTTCATCAGGTGTTTTGTCTGTGCTAATTGAAAAGGCATAAAACAGCTGCACGGCCTTTAAGCGGATAAGTTGTCTGTTTATCATATCGGCTATTTTCGTGCCGCAAAAGTACGAAAAGCACTAAGAAAGGCAAAAAGCACGGCTTCTTTTTTGGCTTGTGCCAGGCTTTGTCGGAAAGTGTTTAACTCTTTGGTGTGTGGTGGCGCATAAAAAAATCTTGGCATTTGAAGTAAGGCTTTCTTTGCTGCATCATACACTGTAGAGCATTAAGAAAATGTCTGTAAAGGACTCTTGTTCCATACAAATCGTTTACTTTTGCCTTACCAATTTATTTTATCAATCATATTTCGTCTATGAAAAACTATTTTGACCTCACAGGCCAGGTGGCTATTGTTACAGGTTGCTCGGGTGGCCTCGGTGTGCAGATGGCTAAGGCACTGGCCAGTCAGGGATGTCGCATTGTGCCGATAGCTCGGCGTATGGAAAAACTCGTTGAAGTGGCTAAGGAGTTGGAAACCGGCTTCGGAGTAGAGACTTTGCCTATACGTTGCGACATTACCGACACGGAGCAGGTGGGAAACGTTGTAAGAGAGACCTTAAGCCGTTTTGGACGCATTGACATTCTCATCAACAACGCCGGCACGGGGGCTGTAGCTCCTGCCGAGGACATCACCGATGAGCAATTCAACGGGGAGATGCAGGTTGACCTCTTCGGCACCTTTAAGATGGCTCGTGCTGTGGCAAAGCGTGCTATGATACCGGCGAACTACGGACGTATTATCAACATCGCCTCAATGTATGGGCTTGTAGGCAACAAAATAGCCCCTTGCTCCCCCTATCACGCCGCAAAGGGTGGTGTGGTAAATCTATCGCGTGGCTTGGCTGCGGAATGGGGTAGGTATGGCATCACGGTCAACACGATATGCCCGGGCTATTTCTGGACACCGCTCACCAAAGACACTCTCGAAACGGAGTGGTTCGCAAACTACGCGAAAGGTGCTATACCCTTGGAGCGTTACGGCAAGGAGGGCGAGCTTGACACGGCAACACTATTCCTTGCCTCTCCCGCGTCGGGCTATGTGAATGGCATCGCCGTACCCGTGGATGGCGGATATACGTGTGTGTAGTAGGCTTTTGCTTTGTGCGAAGCGGCGACGGAGTGAACCATCTTGTTCTATCCGCCGCCGCTTTTGGTTTTAGCCTCTCCACCTGTTTTAGGGGGGCTTTATTATCCCAGTATCGCAAGCAGTGTAAAAACCCTGTAAGGGCTACAGCGATTAGCCCGGGGCATCGCCCTGGGGAACGTGCGGCTCATATCATCGTCCTGAAATGGCAAAAGCGCGAAAGAGAGAATGTATCGGACGGAGTTCAAACATACTCGGACGGAGTTTAAACTCGAGTGCTTTGATTTTAAAATCAAAGGCTTTGATTTTAAAATCAATCGGCTTGATTTTAAAATCAATCGGACTATGTTTTAACACGCTCGGAATGTGCTTAAACACGCTCGGACTATGCTTTTTTATTCAAGCTACTGAAACAGTGTAAAAGTAGGGGCGACGCGCCATCAGCCTATGGCATCGCCATAGAGAACGTGCGTCATGTATAACAGCCCTTTCGGGGCAAACAGGCTGTCGGAGCACACGCGGCTCGCGTGCAAGAGAATGCAGGCGAGGGCATCTGCGCTCCCAGACTTTTCGACAGCGAGGGGCTTGGTTTCTGAAACGAGTAGGAGGCAAACACCTATGATTAGTGTTCGCCTCCTGCTCAATTTTTACACACCCTCATTTTGTAAGGCGAAGCCTTTGGTGTGTAGTACGAAAGTGTATCTAACTGTTGTTTGTTATTTCACGGAGACGAGTTTCCCGTTTACAACATACACGCCTTGTTGTCCCACTTTGTAGGCTCGCCGTCCTTGAAGGTCGTAGATGCGTGGTTGGTCGGTGGTGTTGGAGAGTGTTTGGTTTATATTAGTCACTTTGTCAAAAGCAAGGTCAAGCCCTGTGAGCGAGGTTAGTGGTGCGTCCAATAAGAGGTATGCTGCGCGTGCGTTCATTGTAAAAGTCATTGCGTTTGGTTGTGCAGGCGAGGCATCTTCAGGGGCAAAGAAGCCGCTTTTTCCCTCTTTTTCATAGAGTGCATAGTAGTAGTCGCTATCAGAGGCCGAGGTTATTTTGTCGGCGGGGAAATAGCCTGTGAGCCTGTTGTTCTCGTAAGCCTCGGGCCAGGTGTATGCCTCTATCATGTGAAGCGTACATTCTCCCTCGGTACTTACCAACACGCCTGTCTCGGCAGGGATTATGCCTTCGGTGGGTGTTATTGCCACAATGCCACTTCCTGTCTCGCTGTTGGCGGTGTAGGCGATGGCCGAGTTGGGTATCTGCACGGGATAGTCCAGAAACATTGTGCTGAGGCCTGTTGCATCTACAGAGAGGTTGTAGCCGTCGGTATATTTCCCGCCGGTGATTGTCGCTATGCTGAACGGAATGAAACACATATCGAAGTGGCTCCAAGGGGCTGTTCCCGTCACTACATCGTCTTCCAAGAAGAACCCTATACGCCCGTCGGCCATTAAGCACATTGAGGAATAAGCAGACATGTGATCGCTTACCAAGAATGCGGTGTTTTCATCGCGTCCTTCCCAGTCGGAAGCGAGGGCTTCGGTAGTAGCATAGTCGCTGTCATTGATGAGGGCTTTATAGAAAATCGACACGTTGCGGCGTCCGTTCGCGCTCCATACGGGGTCGGTGAACGTACTGTGTGCCGGTATTGAAGCGAGTGCCAACGTCACCGGCTGCCCGTCGCTCGCGCGTTGTGCTTTGACAAGGATAATATCTCCGTTGCACGCATTGTCGGAACTGTAGATACCATTTGTCACGCTACTGTTTTGGGTATGCACGCGATTAAGCCAGGTGCCTTCTCCGGTAGCAATGTCGGTGAAATGATATATGTTGAAGTTGCGGCCATTGGCAGCGCGTCCGCTCATCCACACGTCGCCATTCGGCAGTTCGTCGCACTTCGGCTCGTCGCTGTTGACAAATGCTGCGCGTTCGCCAAGTATGTTCCACGTCTGTCCAAAGTCATCGCTGTAGTAAGTAATGTTACCGTTGTTGCCCCATGTGCCATCGGTGTTTGAAGATTTCACAATAGCGGTAAAATAGATACGGTAGTAATTGTCGCGTTTGTAGATACGGCTTTGGCTAATGCGTCCACTGCCACAAAAAGCACTATACACGCCGGTTGAAAGTCCGCCTTTCGATGTCAGAGCGAGCATATAGTCGGTAATATCTTCTGGTTCGCCTTGTACAAAAGTACCATCGGCATTCAATGTGCCAATTTCCCACTCGCCGGTGGCTTCGTTGAGCTGCAGATATACGCGCGACATCTTCACGGCAGAGGCAAAGCCCGTATTGCCGGCGGCACAGAGCATCATAAGCAGGTTGCGGTCGCGGTCGGCCACCAGTGCGGCATCGCCGAAAGCGGCGGTGAAACGTCCGCTGTTGTCGCCCGTCAGCACGGGATACTCATCGCTCCATGTCACACCGTTGTCTTTGCTAACTTTCATCACGAGGTCAATACGATAATGATAGAAGCCACGGTCGTAATATCCTATATCGGCTTCATTATAACGAAGGTCGTAGATAGCGATGAGGTCGCCGTTTTTCGCACGTGCTATGGAAGGTATGCGGTAAGGAATGTCGCGCTCGTCACCGTCGTAAGCGATGTAACGCACCTCGGAGTTCGATTCTGTGAAATGAAGAGTAACCACATCGGTCTCGCTATTCACGCCACTCAGCGTTTGCTGCAAGGTGACACCGTCGGTATCGTAGCCATCAAAGGTGAACCCTATCCAACACGTAGGCTTAGCAAACGAGAGTGAGCCGTGTTTCGGTAGGAAGAGCGTATGTTGTGTGGGCGTGACATTGAAACTCATCTGACGCGTGGTGCTGCCAATAGGGAATGTCACGGCACCGCGAGCAATGTGGTCGTGTGTTGCAGGCAGTGCATCGGTAATGCCCGCAACGGCAAGGTTCACCGAGGCACCAATCTCTTCAAACAGATAACTGCACTTGCTGTTCGACGAACTGAGAAATCCCACTTTGTATTCAGCACCTGCGGGAGAGCCGTTGCTACCGATGGGTGCCACACCCGTGGAGAGGTCGCTCGTAGAACTGAGGCACACATTATTTTGCACGACAAAAGTCTCGGCATTGGTTACCGGCACAAGGACGAGCGGTTTTGTACCGTTGAGAGATGTTCCTGTTGCTGCGGCATATTGCGAGCCAGCAACGCGGTTATAGAGAGTGAAGCCCTCGGCTGTACCGACAAAGCACCAGAGTTGTCCTTCGTGCGTCATATCGGTGCGTCCGTTGCGTACCATAGCACCATCGTAGGTCAGCGTTTCTTTTGGTGTTACCATAAGGCAGTATTTGTTGCTTGCACCATAAGTGATACGCACCCATTTCTCTCCATAATATGAACTGTAGATATCCAACTCTTCGGGTTCGTAAAGCTCGGGAAGCCACAACGAGCCTCCGTCATTCCAACTGTAGTAAGCCAACTGGTTGCCTTTACCACGATAAGCATTCAGACTGAGAGCCTGAGCCTCATTACCAAAACTATATATCGGGTATCCTTCCGTTTTGTTTGAGCCATCGGTTTGATTGTTGTCCGTCACGGAGCGTATATCACCTATCGTCCAGAAATCGGCAACGGCTTCCGTGGCAAGTGAAACGTAACTGCCACTACTAACGTTGCTCGAAGTCAGGGCTTTACTTTGTCCTACGAGTTTGTTGTACACCTTAAACCGTTCGGATGTACCTACGAAGCACCACAGATTACCATCAAGCGGCGTGGCATTGTTCGTACACTTAGGCACATCGGTCGTTGAGGCCACACTCCAGTGATAACTCTTGTCGCGCGAGAACGTTAGTTGCAGCCATTTCTCGCCGTAGTGACCGGAGAAGAGGTCATCGCTGCTACAAGGTTGCAAGAGCCAATGCGACTGTGGCCCTTCGGCATTCCAATAGCGGAGGGCATAGTCGTATTTAGCAAAGGGATTAGCCCCATAAAGCCCATCTGCATCGGTGTCGTGGATAACGAAGCCGGGAGAGGAGGCAGCGGAGGTCAGATAAGTGTCGTCAATAGTCCACATCTTGGCGTTTGACACATCGGACGTAAGATATAAGGCGGTGGCATTCGTCGCATCGTTGCTATTCGTGCCGTCGGTGGTTAACGCATAGCCTTCTCCTGCTAATTTACTATATATCCTAAAGCTTTCGGGAGTACCGACAAAGCAAAACAGGAAGCCGAGGTCGTCTTCCGAGGTAAAGGCGGTACGCACGGGAGTGCTACCTTCATAGTCGGATGCGGCAGAGATATGCCAAGAGTATGCGGGAAGAGCGGCGTTGTCTATGCGCACCCACTTTTCGCCGTAGGATGTGCCAAAGACATCGGCGAGCATCTTTACTTCGTTGCTGGCGTTGTCTTGCCCGTCCCAAGAAATAGTCTGCGAGGGGTATCGCAACGTATAGTAGGCTGTGGGAGTGATTGTCACGTTGGCCTCCTCGCCCGTTACTGCCTCGCCTTCGTAGGAGAACGTGGCACTCGTGCCAACAATGGTTTGTCCGTTCCAAGAGAACGTGGCATCGCAGGCGGGTAGGGTGGTTACGGTGAATGTTTTTGTTTGGTTCTCATCGCCCTCGCCATAGGAGAGTTCTGCGGTAAATACGGGAGCCCAAATAGTGCGTACCGTGGTGCCGCAGAGTGTTTCGTCGGTGTACGTCTCACCTGTTTGCACGCGTAGGCGTTGGCCGGTGGAGGTGTAGTAGCCATCGGAGGGTGTGGCCGACGAAACCCAGCAGAAGTAGTAGCGTGTGTTTCCTTCCAACTCCACGGGTGTGCTGAAGGTGTAGGTGTGGGCATCGGGCGTGGCGGAGGGTAGGTAAGCATCATCGCTCACACCCACCACCTCGGCGGCAGGAATGCTGCTCACCGTGGAGGATGCAGTAGCGGCGGTGCAAATGGCTAAGTGGCTCTCCGTGGCTTTGCCCCCCGAGGCGAGGGTGAAGGAGATAGACGAGAGTGTGTACTTCGTGGCACTGGACGGCGTGGTGGCACCTACCCAGTAGAAGAGTTCTGCCTGATTGTTTCCCGTAACGCCAGTAGTCCACGTCTCCGTTTGTTGTGCGGTTGCAGTCAGTACATTGCTACAAATGAGTAATGCTGCAGCAAACGTGTTGAGGAGGTATGATTTCATAATATATATATTGTATTGCGTGTTGAAGGTGTTGCTGTTAAGGGGGCTATTTATTCCCACGGCTCAGTTTGATACCGACGGGGCTTTAACCTTTTTCTGCCTATTTTTATTGAACACACCTTTAGTATTTATGTTCTGTTTCGGCCAGTTCGGCTTTGTCTATCCGTTTCTTGTCTATAGCGTACCAGCAATACACGATATAGGCTATTACAAAGGGGATGAAAAGGCTTACCCACGCCATGGTGCGCAGTGTGAACTCGCTGGAGCAACTATTTTGTATTGTGAGGGAGCTCTGCAGGTCGGCGGTGCTGGGATAGTAACTCGTGCCGCCGAAGCCTAAGAGCATAAAGAGGGCCATCACCGTCAGTACCGTGCCGATGCCGCTGAACCAGATGCCTGTGCGCCACTTTCCTTTCAACAAGGGATAGGCTATGCCGAGCAATACGAGTACTACGCCGACGACAAAAACAGCGGTTACTACGGGCAAGTTTAGTAGATTATGTAAAATCTTCGCGTGCTCCACATAAACCACGCCGCTCTCATCCACGGCAAAGCCGTCGGCGGCAAGAATGATGCCTACAAAGGCTAAGAAGAAGAGAAGGAAGAGGCCGGCATTGACTTTTAGGGCGCGTTGCAGACGCGGGCGCAGGGCGGCATCGCTGAGGTTGTTGAGCAGATAGAGTACGCCGTTGGTGCGTGAGAGGAATACCACGGCTAAGCCCAGCAACCAGTTCACGGGGTTTGCCACGGCCTCTAAACCGTTCCAGCCGCCTGTCCAGCGACTTATTACCGGCGTAAGCCCCGTGCCGTCCATAGCTCCTTTCTCTATCACGAACGGTGAGCCGGTGAAGAAGGTGGCCACGGCCATTCCTAACAACAACGGACCCACCACGCCGTTGAGAATAAGAAACGTGCGAAACGTGTCGCGTCCGAGCAGGTTGCCTGGTTTCTTCTGGTATTCGTACGACACGGCTTGCAGCACAAAACTTATCAGGATAAGCATCCACACCCAGTAGGCTCCGCCAAAACTGGTGCTATAAAACAAGGGGAACGATGCAAAAAACGCACCGCCGAAAGTGACGAGTGTAGTGAACGTAAACTCCCATTTTCTTCCCGTGCTGTTGACGATAAGTTCGCGCTCGGCCTCGTTGTGTGCCAAGGAGAAGATAAAAGAGTTAGCTCCTTGCACAAACAGCAGGAACACCAACAGCCCACCGAGCAGGGCTATCAGACACCACCAATATGCTTGCAAAAATTCGTAAGTTATCATTTGGCTCTAAGTTTTATATGTTTTAACTGAAAGGGAGGAGGAGTGGCGTTTGCGTATGCCTCTCTCTGCGGGTTAGGCCTTTTTGTTCTTCGTGCCGTTGTGGAAGTCGGGGCCTTTCTTCACGGCTTTGCACATAATGCGCAGTTCCACAATGAGCAGAATGGTGAAGAGTACCAAGAAGATGCAGCATGTAGTGATTACCGCGCTGGTGCTCAGGCTGCTTATGGCGGCATTGACGGGCAGGAGGTCTTGAATAGCCCACGGCTGGCGACCCACCTCGGCTACTATCCAGCCCGCCTGGCCTGCGAGGTACACCATCGGTATGGCGGCGAGGCCGAGCCACTGTAGCCAGCGCATAGATGAGATTTTTTTCTTATAGTCAAACCACACCACGAGCAGCAGTATCAGCGTCAGTGCGCCGCCGAAGCCCACCATCACACGAAACGACCAGTAAACAAGTGGCACGGGCGGCACCAAGTCGTCGGCTTTTTCTAAATAGCCGTAGCCGAAATAAGGTAAGTTTTCGTTGAGTGTGGCACGTGCGGTCTGTGCAAGAAGGCTGTCGCCGTCGGCTTTGGCTTGGCGATACGTCTTAAAGGCCGATAGGGCGGTTTTTCCCCGTGCTATCTTCTCGTCAGCCGAGGGTACCACGGTGCCATCGGGTAGTGTGTAGCCGTTTTTGATGTCTTCTATGCCGGGTACAAAGCCATCGGGGTCGTGTGTGGCAAGGATAGAGAGTACCTTGGGCACTTCTATGCCGGGTACGATGCTGAACGGTGCGCCTTCGCCGCCTTTTTCCAACCCCTCAGCGGCAGCAAGTTTCATTGGTTGCAGGCGTGCGGCATCAAGGCCGCTGGCATCGCCCGTTAGCATCACGCCAATAGTGCCTAACGCCGCCACGGCGGCACCGACGCGTAGCGAGGCCAGCGCAAAGCGATTCTCGCGTTTCTTGAGCAAGTACCAGCAACTGATGCCTATCGTTACGAAGCCACCTGTCATCCAGCCGCTCAGTACGCTATGGAAGAATTTCACCACGGCGACGCTCTGAAATGCCACGCCGAAGAAATCCATCATCTCGTTGCGTACGGTGTCGGGGTTGAACTCCATGCCTACGGGGTGTTGCATCCAACTGTTCGCCACGAGGATCCACCACGCCGACAGTGTGGCACCGATGCCCGTGAGCCAAGTGGCACTGAGGTGAAATTTCTTGCCCACTTTGTTCCAGCCGAAGAACATCACGGCAATAAAAGTGGCTTCCATAAAGAATGCTACGATGCCTTCGATGGCAAGAGGTGCACCAAAAATGTCGCCCACGAACCAAGAGTAGTTGCTCCAGTTTGTGCCAAATTCAAACTCAAGGATTATTCCCGTGGCAACGCCGATGGCGAAGTTTATACCGAAAATCTTTTGCCAGAACTGTGTGGTGTGTTTCCAGAAGTCGTCTTTTTTTATTACGTAGAGCGTTTCCATCACACCCATAACAACGGCTAAGCCAAGGGTGAGTGGCACGAAGAGCCAGTGGTAGCACGCTGTGAGTGCAAACTGCGCGCGCGACCAGTCTAATAGTGCCGCTTGATCTGCATAGAGAGAGGTTAGCATATTTCTTCGTATTAGTTTGTTTAGTAAAGGGTTTGTTGTTGTGGCTTTGCCGTAACTCTCGTGGCTTTTACGGGCATAGATTACGTGCCACGGTTTCTTGCTTCTCCTCGGTGTTCAACCCAGCGAGGGCGGGCTGGAAGAAGAAGAGGCGCAACACCAAGAACATCACGGCCAGTTTCAGCAGGATGATTATCCAAAGGGTTCTCCCCCACGTCATCTGACGAAAGCCGTCAACATAAAACCGCCAAAGACGTACGGGCAGTGCTTTTGCTGTTTTCATACGTGCAAAAATACTTTATTTGGTCAGTGCAGCAAACTTTTTCTTTGGCTTTTCGTGTTGTGTGGAGAAATGTCCCTGTTTTTATGCACGCGTCATGCTTCTCTTTGCTTTGCATTAGGTGAGGCATAGTGTACACACCCGGCTATAAGGCTCTTGCTAACTGAGATAAACAATGTCGGACTACTTTTAAGCAGGGTTCAACATTGCTTAATGGTAGTCCGACATTGTTTTTTCGTCGTCGCTTCCCTTTTGTTTCGGTGTGTGGGGGGGGGTGGATTTTTGGCTTGCGACGCGTTTTTTTAGACCAGCAGCGGCGGGAATTTCCCTATGCTAAGGCTTCAAGTGCTGCGGCGTAGTTGGGCTCTTGTGTGATTTCTGGCACAAGTTCGGTGTATGACACCACGCCTTGCTCGTCAACAATCGCTACGGCGCGAGCCAGCAAGCCGTCCATAGGTAAACTCGTGATACGCAAGCCCCACATCGCATCGAACTCTTCGCAACGGAAAGCACTCAGGGGTACTACGTTGTCAATGCCGTTGGCGGTGCAGAAGCGAGCTTGAGCAAACGGCAGGTCTTTGCTGATGCAGAGTACAACGGTGTTTTCCAATGCGGCGGCTTCTTTGTTGAAACGGCGCACACTGGCGGCACACACCTCTGTGTCCATACTGGGGAAGATGTTGAGTACTACTCGCTGTCCCTTGAAGTCGCTGAGACGAACGGTGCTAAGGTCGCCTTTCACCATTTCAAAGTCGGGTGCGAGGTCGCCTACTAAAGGCATTTCTCCTATAAGGCTCACGGGATTGCCTAAGAATGTTGTTTTCTTCATTGGGATAGTCTTTTGCTTTTGGTTGTTTATTGTTGTGGCCATCCTGTAGGCGGCGTGGGCGGTGTTTGCGGCTGTTGCGGTTGCTGCGGCCATCCTTGTTGTGGCTGTTGTGGTTGTTGCGGCCATCCTTGTTGTGGCTGTTGTGGCTGTTGCGGCCATCCTTGCTGCGGCTGTTGTGGCTGTTGCGGCCATCCTTGTTGTGGCTGTTGCGGCCATCCTTGCTGCGGCTGCTGCGGCCATCCTTGTTGTGGCTGCTGTGGCCATCCTTGCTGTGGCTGTTGCGCCCATCCTTGCTGTGGAGCACGGTAGGTGGGGTTTTGTTTGAAGCCAGTTGGTTGGTTGCCTATGCCTTTGGGGTTAGGCCCATATATGTTCGTTCCTATCTGGCTGTCTAAAACATAAAAGTAAATCACGATAAACGGACCTACGCAAGGGATAAGCGCGCAGAGGAGATACCAACCGCTCTTACCGATGTCGTGCAAGCGGCGCACGGCTAAGCCAAGACCAGGAACCAGTACGGCGAGACTATATAAGCCACTAAGAACCATACTCACGTTGTCGTTCACCAGACTACCTACGAAGGAAAGTACTATACTGATAGCAGCATTTATAGCGGCGAAGTACCAGAAATAACGACGACGTACACGCCCCTCAAAATCGGCATAATGGTTTTGGAGGACGTCAAGATACGTTTGAAAAGGACTTAATTCTTGATTCATAGCAATAATGTGTATAAAGGAGTTAAATAAATGTGTGTTTTTGTTTGGCAAAATTAAGAACAATCGCTTTTGTTTGCAAGAAATTGTGCAAAAAACATCGGGGGAGAGGCTTTTTAACCCATATTGGTCATTAGCGTTCTGTTGGTTCAATAATCTATCTTTGGTCGAGCGCGTGGCGGGGGTAATCCAGTGTGTAGTGTAGCCCGCGGCTTTCGTGGCGTTCGAGGGCTTGGCGCGTGATGAGGTAGCCCACGTTAATCATATTGCGCAGTTCACAAATGTCGCGTGTGGCTTTCACGCGCTTAAAGAGTTCTTCCGTCTCCTCGTAGAGGATGTCTAAGCGCGTCCAGGCTCGATGGAGGCGCAGGTTGCTGCGTACGATGCCTACGTAGGCCGACATAATCTGCCCCACCTCTTTCACGTCTTGTGCTACGAGTACTTTCTCTTCGTTGGTCATTGTGCCCTCATCGTTCCATTCGGGCACATCGTTGTTGAAGTCGTAGGCATCGATGTGTGCTATGCTGTGTGCTGCGGCGCAGTCGGCATACACCACGGCTTCTATCAGGCTGTTGCTTGCCAGGCGGTTGCCGCCATGAAGCCCGGTGCAACTACATTCTCCTAAGGCGTAGAGGCGTTGTATGCTGCTGAGTCCGTTGAGGTCCACCTTGATGCCGCCGCAAAAATAGTGTTGGCAAGGAACCACGGGGATATAGTCGCGTGTGATGTCGATGCCGATGCTTAGGCATTTCTTGTAGATATTGGGGAAGTGCGTGCGTGTCTCTTCGGCGTTTTTGTGTGTAACATCAAGGCACACGTGATCCAAGCCGTGTATCTTCATCTCGCGGTCGATGGCACGTGCCACAATGTCGCGTGGGGCGAGCGAGAGGCGTTTGTCGTATTTCTGCATAAACTCCTCGCCGTTGGGTAGTCGCAGGATACCGCCATAGCCGCGCATCGCCTCGGTGATAAGATACGCGGGGTGTTTCTCGGCGGGGTTGTAAAGGGCGGTGGGGTGGAACTGTACAAACTCCATATCCTGCACGGTGGCTTTGGCACGATAGGCCATAGCTATGCCGTCGCCGGTGGCTATCTCGGGGTTGGTAGTGCTGCTATACACCGCTCCCACACCTCCCGTGGCGAGTACGGTGACGCGGCTCAAAATGGTGTCCACTTTCCCGGTGTCGGGGTCGAGTACATAGGCCCCGTAGCACGCTATGTCGGGTGTGCGGCGAGTTACTTCTACCCCCAAGTGGTGTTGTGTAATGATTTCCACGGCGAAGTGGTGTTCCAACACGGTGATTTTCCTATGTCGGCGCACAGCCTCCATCAATCCGCGTTGTATCTCAAACCCGGTGTCGTCGGCATGGTGGAGGATGCGAAACTCGCTGTGTCCGCCCTCGCGATGGAGGTCGAACGTTCCGTCGGTCTTCTTGTCGAAATGAACTCCCCAGCCCACCAAGCGCTTAATGCCTGCCGGGGCTTGTTCCACCACCTGTCGCACGGCGGCGGGGTTGCTGATGTAGTCGCCCGCCACAAGGGTGTCTTGTATGTGTTTCTCGAAGTTGTCTATTTCAAGATTTGTTACACTCGCTATGCCGCCTTGTGCCTTTGCGGTGTTAGCCTCGTCGAGCGTTGTTTTGCAGATAAGAGCCACGCGCCCTTTTCCGCTCTCGGCAACTTGCAGGGCAAAGCTCATACCCGCTACACCGCCGCCAATAACAAGAAAGTCGAATTTACGTTTCATAAAAATACATCTATTTAGCCCCCTACCTATAGGATATATTACTGCTTTGCCACGCCTCGGCCATCGGCTTCTATCAGGGCAAGGAGGTGGTCAATGGCTTCGTCGGTGGGTATGTTTTTTTCTACACACTCTTTGCCACGGTAGAGCGACACTTTGCCGCGTGCGGCACCCACGTAGCCATAGTCGGCATCGGCCATCTCGCCGGGGCCGTTGACGATGCATCCCATTATGCCGATGCGCAAGCCGACAAGATGAGTCGTGGCGGCTTTTACGCGTGCGATGGTGGCGGGTAGGTCGTAGAGTGTGCGTCCGCAGCCCGGGCAAGAGATATATTCTGTGCGGGTGAAACGTACACGTGCCGCTTGCAAAATGCGCTCGGCCAGGTCTGTGCGTGTCTCTGGTGAGAAACTCTCGCCGAGCAACACAAGGTCGTCCGCCACCTTGTCTATCAGCAAAGCACCGGCGGACATTGCGGCTTTGAGTTGGAATGTGCCAAAATGTTTATCCTGCAAATGTAGCGTGGCCACACCTCTTTTTACGGCAATGTGCTGCTTTGTCGTTGCACACGTCTCGCGGTGGGCTACTAAGGCCTGCGCCACGGGTATCTCGGCCTCGGGTGGCTCGCTGAGCGACACACGTATCGTGTCGCCAATGCCCTCGGTGAGCAAGGTGCCAATGCCCACGGCACTCTTGATGCGTCCGTCCTCGCCCTCGCCGGCCTCGGTCACACCGAGGTGGAGCGGGAAGGTCATACCCGCCGCCGACATTGTTTTTACCAATAGGCGTACGCTCTCCACCATCACCACTGTGTTGCTCGCCTTTATTGAGAGTACAATATCGTGAAAGTGCTCGCGCACCGCCACACGCAGGAACTCCATACAACTCTCGACGATACCTGCTGGCGTATCGCCGTAGCGCGACATTATGCGGTCGGAGAGCGAGCCGTGGTTCACGCCGATACGCAGTGCTGTGCCGTGTTGGCGACAGATGGCGAGCAAACGACAGAAACGCTCGTCCAGACGCTGCAGCTCGGCGGCATACGCTTCGTCGGTATAGTCGATGTGTCTGAACTTACGGGCAGGGTCTATGTAGTTGCCCGGGTTGATACGTACCTTCTCACACACCTGTGCGGCGGCATCGGCCACATCAGCGTTAAAATGTACATCGGCCACGAGCGGTACGTTGCAGCCTTTCGCACGCAGGGCGGCGCGTATCTTTGATAGGCTGTCCACCTCGCGTCGTCCCTGAGTGGTCAGACGTATCAGTTCGGCTCCCGCAGCCACGCAACGCAGACACTGCGCCACACTGCCCGCTATGTCGTTCGTATCGGTGGTGGTCATCGTCTGCACGCGAATGGGGTTGTCCCCGCCGATACCTATCGTGCCGACTTTTACCTCGTGGGTGGCGCGGCGGAGTAGGGGAGAAGTCGCCATAGCGTTAGTTTGTCTTAAATGAATAATTCACAGCGGCGAGGGCTGTGTTGGCTTTTACTATTTTATCCTTTAGCCCGCTTTTCTGAGCCTTCAGTCGCTCTGCCACACCGCTATCCGTCTGTGCAATAATTTGTGCGGCGAGCAAGGCTGCATTTTGTGCCGCGTTTACTCCCACGGTGGCCACGGGGATACCCGGCGGCATCTGTACGATAGAGAGCAAGGCATCAAGGCCGTCGAGCATTCCTTTGATAGGCACACCGATGACGGGCAACGCCGTCTGTGCCGCTATCACACCCGGTAAGGCGGCAGACATACCTGCGGCGGCGATAATTACACGTAGCCCGCGCCCTGAGGCCTCGCGGGCAAAGGTTTCTACTTCCGACGGAGTGCGGTGGGCCGACAAGGCGTGCATCTCAAACGGTATTTCCAGTGCGTCTAATTGCTCGGCGGCTTTTTCCATCACCGGCAAATCCGACGTGCTGCCCATAATGATACTGACAAGAGGAGAAAGCATAGTATTGATAATGGTATGAAGTTTTTATGATGTTTAGATTAGTCCGCTCACCAGTGCTCCAAGAAATCCCACGGCCACACCGACGCCGATCTCTCCAAGCGTATGGCGACGCAAAACGAGGCGTGCGCTGCATATCAGTCCGCAAAACAGCACACTGCCGCATATCCATCCTGTTGCATCGAAGCCATAGACGAGTGAGAAAGCCATTAACAGCCCTGCCGCGCCGCCCGTGCTTGCCGCGTGGCTACTGATTTTATAACACAGGTTGACGAGGCAGCACAGCAACGCCACCACCGTAGCCCCAAGCACCACCACAACGAGTACATGCGGGGCGAGTAAGCGTACCATAAAGTAAAGCAGGCTAACGTAGCACGTCAGGGTAAAAACGTAGAGTGCGGAGCGTCGTCGGCGGCTGTCGGCCTCGCTTCTTGAGAGATGATTTTTGCGCCGATACACGTACATAAACATACGCGGCAGCAACACGGTGAAAAACCATACCACGGTAAGAATTGCTATCTTGAAGCCCGCCGGAAGGAACGACACATAACTCATTGTGAGTACCAACGCGCAGGCATACACCGTAATATATAAAGGGCTGAACACCGCCGAGACGAGCCACGCCGCCCACAACAATCTGCGTGTGCGTGAGGTATTCGTTAAGGTGGAGGAACGTGGGGTCATAGTGCGGCGGGGTTATTTTCTTAAACGTCCGGTAGGCAGCCCTAACTGTCCTCGATACTTAGCAACGGTGCGGCGGGCTATGGCGAAGCCTTGTTCGTTGAGCAACTTAGCGAGCATTTCATCGCTGTAAGGGTTGCGCTTGTCTTCGTTGTCAATGATGTCGCGAAGCGCGAGTTTTATTTTTCGCGACGACACGCTGTTGCCGTCCTCGGTGGACATCTCGTTGGAGAAAAAGAACTTGAGCGGATACGTGCCGTAGTCGGTGCGCACATATTTACTGGCTGCCACGCGCGACACGGTGCTGATATCTACTCCCGCCTCGGTGGCTACGTCTTTGAGAGCCATTGGGCGGAGCAGATTTTCGTCGTCGGCCTCGAGGAAGAAGTCGCGTTGCCGACGGGCTATCACGCGCATCACGGTGTGTAGTGTCTGATTGCGGCGGTTCAGCAGGTTGAGAAAGCTCTGTGCGGCTTCTACTTTCTGCCGGGCATAGACGTATGCGTCGCTCTGCTGCCGGTTGAGCGTGCGCGTCCGTCCGCTGTATTGCTTCACTGTGTCGCGAAAGGCCGGGCTGACGCGCAGCTCGGGCAGTCCGTCGTCGTTGAGGCTGATGTGTATCTCGCCGTCATCGTCCACGGTGAGGTAAAAGTCGGGCATCACTGTCGGCGCGTTGCCCGTCATATCCTCGCCAAAGGCACTCCCCGGCGCAGGGTTGAGGTGGGTGAGCAACCCTATCACGCCCTTGAAATCCTCATCGTTAAGGCGCAGGCGACGTTGCAGTATATCCCAGTGCTTGGAGGTAAAATCGGCGAAATACCGGCTGATGGCAGTCTCGGCAGCGGGTTTATACGGTGAGCGTAGTTCGGGGCTTCCTAACTGAAGCAGCAAACACTCTTGTAGCGAGCGGGCACCGATGCCTCGCGGCTCAAACGTTTGGAGCACGTGGAGCAAACGCTCCAACTCGTCTTCGTTTGTGTCAATATCTTGATACACGGCGAGTTCGTCCGCTATGCGTGAGAGTGATTTGCGTAACAAGCCGTCGTTGTCAAGCGAGCCGATGAGATAGTCCATCACAGCTTGTTCGTGGGTAGAGAGGTCGTGCTCGCCTACTTGTTCGAGGAGTTCCTCGTAGAACGAGCGCCCGTATGTCAGCGGGGCCTCGCGTTGCTCCATCTCCGTGTCTTTACGCTCACGCAGATAGGAGGGTACATCGTCCTCGCTGAGATAATCGCTCAGCTCATCGTCGTTTAGGAGGTCACTGCTCTCGCTGTCTGTCAAATAATCATCCTCCTCCGGTTCCGTGTCGTGCTCCTCGGGGTTTTCGTTGTCGTCGGTTTTTACCTCAAGTGCCGCGTTGTCCATCATCTCGTTTTCCACCCGCTCACGGAGGTCGGCAAGCGGCAGTTCTATCATACGCGCCAATGCCACCTGCAACGCCTGCGCTGTCTGCACCTGGCGTTCCTCTTGTGTTTGTATCAGTTCTTGTGGCATAGGCTTTCCAACAACCTGTTAGGGTTTAGGCAAGCAAAAGTAGCGTTTTCCACGGCGTGGGGCAAAAAAAAGCGGTCTTTCTTTTTGCTTTGTGGCCGATTATGCTACCTTTGCACGCGATTTGCACGCGTCGTTGACGTATGAACAGAACTTTTTTATCTCTTCTCCTTTTCTTTGTTGCGCTTTTTCCCACCGCTACAGCACAAGTGACGGGGAGTGTAAAGTACAACCGCGTCTCCTCCACTGAGATTGACATTGTTTTCTCGCTTGTGCCTCAGGCGGGGTGGCACGTCTATTCTACTGGCTTTGCCGCTGGTGGCCCCACACGCGCGGAGTTTGGCGTGGACACCAAGCAAGGCCTGGAACTCGTGGGCGCGTTGACACCCGGCAACGGAGAGAAAGTAATAAACGACCCTATCTTTGAGATGACGGTGCGCCTCTTTGAAGGCCCCTGTACGTTTACACAGCGTGTGCGTCTGACGGAGCAACACTATAACCTGCAAGGCTATCTACGCTACGGGGCGTGCAACGATATGAACTGCCTGCCGCCTCAAACACTCAACTGCAAGGTGAACGGCTCAGACGGCCCCAGTGCTACACCTACAGCAACGGCCACTCCGACCAATACCCCTGGCGAGGCCACCTCCGTAGAAAAGCCTGCCACGCCAGGCGTTGATGCTCTGGCCGCAATAGCGGCACAGCCTGTGGAGGATATGCCGGAGCAGGCTTCGACTGATACCCTCGCCGCTGCCGCAGACACAGCCACCCTGCCCTTAGCAGTTGCGAAAGAAGAGATGAACTTATGGTGGACACCTGTCACAAATGAACTCAAAGCCTTCGGCGAACAGAGTGAATATGCCGATGCTTCGTTCTTCTATATTTTCCTGCTCGGCTTCCTCGGCGGGTTGCTTGCTTTGTTCACGCCCTGCGTGTGGCCTATCATACCGATGACGGTGAGTTTCTTCCTCAAGCGTAGCGGCGACAGCAAGAAAGGATTGCGCGATGCCATTACCTACGGCGTGGCGATTATTGTTATCTACGTGACGCTGGGTTTGCTCATCACCCTGCTCTTCGGGGCGAGTGCCCTCAACGACCTTAGCACCAACGCCATATTTAATATATTCTTCTTCTTGATGCTTGTGGTGTTTGCTGCGAGTTTCTTTGGCGGCTTTGAGATTACGCTGCCCTCAAAGTGGAGCAATGCTGTCGATGCCAAGTCTGAACAAACCACCGGCTTAGTGAGTATCTTCTTAATGGCGTTTACGCTCGCCTTAGTGTCGTTCTCGTGTACGGGTCCTATCATCGGTTTCCTGCTCGTAGAGGTGAGTACGGGCGGTGGCTCGGTACTCGCTCCAGCCATAGGAATGTTGGGCTTCGCAGTAGCCCTCGCCCTGCCGTTCACCCTCTTCGCCCTTTTCCCCGCATGGCTCAGGAGCGCACCGAAGAGCGGCGGATGGATGAATACCATCAAAGTGGTGCTCGGATTTCTTGAATTGGCTTTCGCGCTGAAGTTCCTCAGCGTGGCCGACCTCGCTTATGGCTGGCATCTCCTCGACCGCGAAACATTCCTCGCCCTGTGGATAGTAATCTTCGCACTACTCGGTATATACCTGCTCGGCTGGCTGAAATTTCCACACGACGACGATAGCCGCCACGTCAGTGTGCCACGTTTTTTCCTCGCACTCTGTTCCCTGGCGTTTGCTATATATATGATACCCGGACTGTGGGGCGCTCCCTGTAAGGCCGTGAGTGCCTTCGCTCCCCCGCTTTCCACACAGGACTTTGTGCTCGACAAAACCGCCGTGGAGCCTCAGTTCAAGGACTACGATGCCGGTATGCGCTATGCTAAGCAGGTGGGCAAGCCGGTGATGATAGATTTCACGGGTTTTGGCTGTGTGAACTGCCGGAAGATGGAAATGGCTGTGTGGCAAGACCACACGGTGGCGCGTATGCTTTCCGACGATTATGTACTCATTTCGCTCTATGTGGACGACAAGACACCTCTGCCCCAGCGTCTCAACGTGAAAGAGGCCGACGGCAGCGAGATAACCCTGCGTACCATAGGCGACAAGTGGAGCTACTTTCAACGTTACAAGTTTGGAGCCAACGCGCAGCCGTTCTACGTCTTGCTCAACAACGATGGAAAACCCCTTAACCGCTCCTATTCCTACGACGAGGACATAGGAAAATACATCACGTTCCTACGTGCAGGCTTGGAGCAGTATAGTAATAACAAGTAACTTCTGTTTCTGTAGTATTTCAAACAAACACTTTTCTCATCTTCTTTTTTTTCTCTCCATTCTCATTTTCCCCAAAATGCATTATGGCTTACGATTGCTGTGAAGCAGAGCGTTTGCCACGTCCGTATAAAATACTTTTTTAGCAGGGTTCGTTTAATACCCGAATGGCTACAGTAGGATTGTGAAATACCCACCGTGTGTCAGCGATACGGACGCTCTTTTAATTTTATGCCGCCTACGCAGTTCGCGAGAACACCCGTAGGCGGCCCCTTTTTTCCCTTCTTTTTCCTTACCTTTGCAGCCGTTATGATAGAGGACCTAACCAATCAGCGACTTTGTGTACTTCTCTCGGGCGGCGTGGATAGTGCCGTAGCCACACACCTCTTGTGGCAGGCGGGCTATCGTCCCGACCTCTTTTATATACGCATAGGAATGGACGACGGGCAGTTTTCCTGCACCGCCGAGGAGGACATAGAGATGTGCCGAGCCATCAGCCGCCGCTACCAACTGCCGTTGGAGGTGATAGACTTGCAGCAGGAGTATTGGGATAGCGTGGTGACATATACTATCGACCGTGTGCGGCGTGGCCTCACACCTAATCCGGATGTGATGTGCAACCGCCTTATTAAGTTTGGGGCTTTTGAGCAAAAGGTCGGAAAGAACTACGACCGCATTGCCACGGGCCACTATGCCGCTATTGTGGCTCACGGCATCGGGGCACCGTCCGACGAGTTTGCCACCGGACGCTGGCTCGCCACCGCCGCAGACCCCGTGAAGGACCAAACAGACTTCCTCGCGCAGATTGATACGTTGCAACTCGCCAAACTTGTGTTGCCGCTCGGCGCGTTACCTAAAGAGGAGGTGCGGCGCATAGCCATTGATGCACTACTACCACCCGCCAAACGCAAAGACAGCCAGGGCATTTGTTTCCTTGGCAAAATCAACTACAACGACTTTGTGCGCCGCTTCCTCGGCGAGCAGCCGGGCGATGTGGTAGATATAGAGACGGGGCAGCGTATCGGTAAACACAAAGGTTATTGGTTTCACACCATAGGTCAGCGTAAAGGCTTGGGACTCGGCGGCGGCCCGTGGTTTGTCGTGCGCAAGGACACGGCTACCAATACGCTTTATGTGTCGCGCGGCTACGACACCCGTCTGCAATATGGTCGCACGTTTCGTCTTGCAGATTTCCACTTTATCACTCACAACCCGTGGGCAGACCACAAGGCAGTAGAGATCACTTTCAAAATTCGTCACACCGACCGCTTTGCCCACGGCACGCTTACTCGGCTACCCGACAATTCTTTTTCTATCACATCGCTCTCCGACATACAAGGCATTGCGCCCGGACAGTTCGGCGTAGTTTACGATAAGACGCACACTATTTGTGTGGGGAGCGGAGAGATAGCGGGTGCTTAAAACGGGATGTATAGTTCCGACGCACAGAACAGGCTGCAGAGCCGCTTCTTTTTCTCTCACAAAGCCTGCCGCCCAAACCACATACATTTATAAGAGGCGTATAGCCCATATATTATTGGTGTTAGCTAAAGTTCGTCATCGACAGACTTTTGCTCGCCAAGGCCGGAGCGCAGGCGGCTCGCGTGCAATATGATGCAGGCGAGGCCGCCTGCGCTCCCAGAAGGCTGCGCCCTGGTGCTGTGCTTGTAACACTGGTGTGTTCTCGCTTCTTGCGAAACTGGAATTATAACCGTATCATCAACTTAAGGAGGGAAAAGACGGAAGGCGAAAATAGGTCGGACGGCTTTTAAACGTGTTCGGACGGCTTTTAAACTTAGTCCGATTGATTTTAGAATCAATCCGATTGATTTTAAAATCAATGGCTTTGATTTTAAAATCAAAAGGACTATGTTTATGCACGGTCGGCATCTGGGAGCGCAGGCATCTGTGAGCGCAGGCATCTGGGAGCACTCCGATGACACACAAATCACCCCTGCAACCTGAGTGATTGCAGGGGTGATATAAAGGGTTGGGATGAGAGGGAGGATTATTGGGCCTCTTCCTCGTCTTCTACCCACATCTGGCGTGTCCAGCCGCCGGAGCTTCCGCTGGTGGACTTGCTGGTATCAACATTCATACTGCCCTCCATGAGGACACCCGTGCTGTACTGCGCAGCGGTAACAGCAGGAGCGATATAAGTCTTTTTCATAAATCTTGGAAATATCTTTAGGGGGTTATTATTTCACAAGCACTTTCTTGCCGTTCACGATGTAAATGCCCTTCTGAGCATTGCTTACGCGGCGACCCTGCAGGTCGTAAACTGCGGCACCGCTGGCGATGCCGGCATTCACGGCGTTGATGCCAGTCACTTCATCGTCGAATACGATGGCGAATGCGCGTGCGCTGCTGCCGGTTACGTCGAGGTAAGCCTTGTTAGCACCGAGAGCGTCGGTATATTGGTAGAAGCCGACCTCATCGCCGCTCTTACCGAGTGCGAGCTGTGTGTCGGAGAGCGTGGTGCTGAAGTAGTTGGCAACAAGGTCGCTGGTAGCTTCGGAAAGTCCGCTTGTGATAGTAGCGGTGGCTGTAGCGTTTGCACCCTTGAGGAGTACGGCGGTGCCTGCGGGTACGCTGGTGCCAAGCTCGGTGAAGCTGACGCGGGTCTTGTCTTCGCTGAGGGTAGCGGTGTAAGCGGTGGTGCCATTAAGCGTCACGTCGAAAGGCACGGCCATCGTAGCGTAGTAGTTGCCGTCGCCACCATCGTTGAGGGTGAGAGCCACCTCGGTAGCTTCTTCGAATATCCACTGGGCAGCGTCGGCCGTAGCGTCTTCGCCACCAACGACAGCCTCTTCTTCATTGGCGGTATAGATGCCGCGAGTGAGGTATGCAGCATAACTGCCTGTACCGTTGCCGTAGGCGATGGAGAATGCAATCTGGCCGGGAGCTGTGCTGGTGAGCCAGTTCACATACTTGTCGGGAGTAGCCGTTACCCAGGCATTGCCGCTGCCGACTGTCTTCTGTGCTTCAACCCAGCCAAAGCCGTAGGACTGGTTGTACATGTATAGTCCATCCGAACCTTCGCGGAGCTCAATCACTGTAGCTGCGCTTGTTGCGTCACCGTTGGCGAAGACACCGGCTTCACCTGCGTATCCGTTGGCAGCAATTGCGGTGAGGTACTTGCCTGTAGCAACGTTCTTCAGGCGGTAGAAGCCTGCGGCGGGAGTATGCTGTGCAACGATTGTGGCAAGGGTAGTCAAAGCAGTATAGCAGGAAGCGTATGCAGAGGTAGCACTTGCGGAGATAGCAGCACCCACGTTGCTGATTGTTGAGGCAGCTTCAGCATCGGTTGCTACAGTAGTGTTCGTGCTGTAGTACTGGCCGATAGCATCGCCGAAGCTCATATCCTTCATCGAGTTGTAGAGGTCAACGAGGACTTGCTCGTCGGTGCTGGCCACGATGGTAGAACCGGCGTCGTTGTGTACGGCACTCCATTCAGAAACGCTGCAGGTGCGGAGGTAACCGTTGCTGCCGGAAATGTTCTGATGGTGGAAGTAGATATTGGTGTTCTCCTTCATACGGAGGCAGAAGCCGCCCGTGTTGGTCTCACAAAGCCATACCTTGCCTGCGGCTTCACTCGTGGAGAGGAACTGAATGTTGTTGTTGGAGCCATCGGAACCATTGTTACCGCCAGTAACCACACTGGTATAGGTGAGGTAGTAGTCGGTGCCCTTGGCTTGGTTTACGATATTGAAGCCATCGTAGGGATTACCCACAAAAGCCCAAGCAGCATTGGTGTTGAAAGGCTCGCTGGTGTCTTGAAGTGTCACCTCGCCGGTAGCGGTATCGTCATAAACGAGATACTTGCTGCGGATGTTCAGGTTGTAGTAGTAGGGGTTCGTAGCGTCCTCGGTGAACTGAATGGGAGCATCCGTGCGCGGGGTAGCAGTGAACTCAACAGTAGTATTGGCATCAGCGATGGTCACGTCAACCGTGTTGTAGGTGTAGAACGCGCTGCGCTGATATTCGCTGGGGAGCGTGGTGATGTTGGCACCCAGCGTTGTGGCCTCTGCGTCGGAGGTGAAGAGCGTGTTGCCTTCAGTGTCTTTCACTACGTAAGTAACAAAGTAGCTGGGATGGAAATAATTTTCCAAAGCTTGAAGAGCGGCTGTGGGATCAAAGTCGTCAACCGGGGTTAAGAGAACCCTGTTTCCTCCATCGCTCACATCGTTCCAGAAAGTAATCACGGCAGGAGTGTAGCCGTTGCTGACACCCATTTGGTAAGCTCCGTCTTGCAATGCGACAACAACAGGATGGGTCGTGCTGCCAGAGGAGGCAAGCAATGTCACATTGTCACCGGGCTGGGCTGTAAGCGTAGTATACCGATCACTCTTGGAGATAAACTTGCTTTCGCTCACGCTGTAGAGGTAGTAGTTGCTTTCGTATTCGATGAAAGCAAACTGCTGAGTGGTGGAAGTAGGATCAACACTGACATTGGCTTTCGTAGTACCTGTTACCTGAGTACTATCTGCTGGCACGTAAAAAGAGCCACGGTCGTAGGTAGAGATTGTATAAACTTTGTAATTGCTTAAGTCACCTACTTTGAGGATAAATCCTTCTTTCCCTGTGCGGGTCACGGTAATTGTGCAGTCTGTGTCGCCGATAGTGCCGCTTGTTGTATAATCATAGAAAGCGGTGTTCTGCAAGGAAGAGGGTACATTGATAGCAGAATTAGCTTCTTGCGTTACAACAACAGAACTAATAAGCGTAGTGGGGTCGGAAGAGTCGTAGAGTGCGTAAGTAACGTCCACTACTATTGCGGCTTCATCAACAACAGTTACAACCAGCGAAGGTATGTAGAAAGAGTTGGCTGATGCTGCACTGTAACTTATTGTTGTGCTGGAAGCCTCGAGACCAGATGCTGTCAATTCTACACCGCTAGTGGTAGTACTGACTGCAGAGCCGCCCTCACTTGGTGTGAGCGTATAAGGTACAGAATACGTGTTAGATCTTGCTGTCAGCTTGTAACCAGCGATTTTATAACCAGTAGGAGCTGACAGAGTTATGGTGCCAGATGAGGTGCTCTGAAATGCCAAGCAAGCACCATAGGCAAACGTAGTGGCTGTTGTCCCAGTAAAACCAGTAACAGTGACGTCCGCCAGACCGGACGCAGCATTGGTAGTGAATGTCGTACCGGAAACTGTGCCGTAGGTAGAAGCGTCAGAACCTGACGCGATCACCGTCACATCGGTAGCCTTGGCTGAAACTACAAATAGTAGCAACAGCGCGAAGAGAGAAGTAATTTTTCTCATTGTTTAGGTTGGTTTGGTTAATAATAAAAGTATTTGTGGTTGATTTGTGGCTTCGCATCGTTGCACACCTCATTCCCCATTGTCCTCTGCCGCCGTGTGCAACGCGACAGGATTTTTTGAGAATGGTCATTATGTTTAGTAAGAATTATGCGCCTAAATAGTTTATTCCTTGCCTATCCTACAGCTACGATTTAGCTTAAAAGTGACGCTACTCCTTATATATATACGTACGCGCACGCGCGCGAAGATTATCCGCAATCGTACCACCAACGACAGGCATCCTCATAGGGTGCTTGTTTTATGTTCTGCAACACGTTGCTATAAAATAATTCAAGTTTCCCAAGTAAAGAAAACCCAGTGTAGAAACGGCCTTTCAGGCTGTCTTTGCGGAACTTGCAAAAGTTGAATAGATTTGTTCATATCATAAGTATGCACGTCGTGGCAAGAAATATGTCCTATCAAAATACATTGCAATTTTCATCAAGTAAACTTCCTATTGTACAGATCTAAAATGGTAAACCATACCTTTAATACTATTTCCGAGCTTTGGGTGACGCGGGAAAATCGCGTATTTGCAAAGGCTCTCGTAGGGGGGCGGGAATGAGAAGAGAATAGGATAGAAAGACAAAACTCTGCTTTGGTGACGTATCGCCGGAGTCGGGAAATCTATGCCATTCAAAAAAAACGAAGAAAACTCCAAAAGAAAATGCTCTATTTTGCAACGTTGACATTCCTTTTATGCTTTTTTGCTAAACTATTTTAAAGGAAAAGCACAAAAAATCAGTTTTTCTTTGATAATTGATTTGTGCGAAATACTTTTGCAGCGGTTTAGACAAAATGCTGCTCGGCGAAAAACAATCTGTACGCACGCTACAAAACACACGGAAACGGATTAAACATAATGACCATTCTCAAAAAATCCTGTCGCGTTGCACACGGCGGCAGAGGACAATGGGGAATGAGGTGTGCAACGATGCGAAGCCACAAATCAACCACAAATACTTTTATTTATTAACCAATCCAACCTAAACAATGAGAAAAATTACTTCTCTGCTCGTGATGCTCCTCGTTGCAATAACAGGAGTATGGGCGCAAACTTATGCGCCAGGTACGCGTGTTACCTCCTTGAGTGAAGGCACGCAGTACATGATTTACAACACCGCATACACGAGTGGCGATTATGCCAATCGTTATGGGTTTATCTACTACGATGGAACCGTGAAGACTTATGGAGGTGCAGTTCCTGAAACCTATGCTACCAGCAATCAGAACTTTCTCTTCACGGTGAGCGACAATGGCGATGGTACCTATACGCTCAACAGCGTGGGACAGAGTGCTGTTGTTGGCTCTTCGTATACCTTCACTGCTTGGCAGGATGCTTCAACAGATAAAAGTAGTGCCCAATCACGCAACGACGATGGCACTTATACTGCCAATGCTGACATTGATGCCAGCACCGCCGTTTGGCTTATCAACAATGGTTCTGCATACTGGAATGGCAATAACTGGAGTAGTGTAGGCGGTAACTGCTTTGCAACATGGAATAGTGGCCATCCTTATGCTATCTATACCGTTGAAGAAGTTGTTGACCTCTCTGCTTCCGAGACAATCCTGAGCAACAACATCTTTAGCATCCAGGAACTTTATGGCGTAACTTCTTCATCAAAGATTTACACCGAATCATCCGATTCAGAAGAAGGTAATCTTCCAGCATTGCTTGACAACACGTACAGCACTTATCACCACAGTGACTGGCATAATACAAGCAGTACTATACCCCACTGGCTTACATACGAGCTGACTGATGCAACAGATGCCGTGCGTTTCTACATCAAGCAACGCTCAAATAATAATACAGGACGTCCCTTAAACGTAACAGTTTCTGGTTCTAACGATAATAGCACTTTTGCTGACGTTGCTACAATTGATCTTACTTGGGGCGGTTCTCCACTTGATACTTACTCTTCTGCTGTAACAGCTACAGAAAGCTATAAATATTGGCGCATCACAGTAAATTCAACGAACAGCAGCACAACACCTAACTGGTTCTGCGTAAGTGAATGGTATGTATTGCCCAACAATACAACTGTTAACGAATTCTTTGCAGCAGCCGAACAACTGCGCGCTGCTTCAGCAACGACTAACAACACTACACGCACTGCCGCAAATGCAGCTGTTACTGCAGCCAAACAAACACTTGATAATGACATTGCTGCTCATACAAAATACACGGTAACCTATCAAGTACTTGACGAGAGCAACAACGTCCTTTCACAAATGTCAGAAGATGTCTATGGTGGAACTAAAATAAGCTCTTTACCATCCTCAATGTACCACACGATGTTCTATGACTATTCTACATTTGCTGAAACTGAAATAACAAGCGATATTACGCTTAGCAGTACCGCCACGCTGAAAGCATCTCCCTTATTCACCTTTACAGCTGATGCTACGGATCCCGTATGGTACTATCTTAAGATGAAGAATGCATACTATCCTACGTATGTTGCTGCTGGTACACCCAACGTAACCTTGCCTGCTACCAATGCAGACGACGAAACGGCACAGTGGGCATTCATCGGTAACCCATACGATGGTTTCCAAATCATTAACAAGGCAGCAGGCACAAGCCTCGTGCTTGGTTCTGAAAGTGCTGCAAGCGACGGAAAGACTGGTGGTAGCACATACGCCACACTTGCTGCAGCAGGTTCTCAGACCTACGAACGCTGGTATCCAGAAGCCAGCTCATATTATACCGATGGTTTCTTCCTCCGCAATGCAGAAGGTTATGCGCTCAACCAACGTAGCACAGCCAACCTCGCATACTGGACAGGAGGTTCTGACAGTGGTTCTACCTTCACTGCAACAGTGGTGCCAACCAGTAGCGAACTTTACGATCAAGTGATTGCCGCTCTTGAAACTTATACATACGGCACAGGAGTACATCAATACAGCCTCACGGGTAGCTTAGCTGGCTACACGACTCAAATGCCGACAATAATTGCTGGTATGAAGACAGAGGGCTACAGCGAAGAGAATCTTCAGGCTGCGCAGGCTCTTCTTGAAGCCACAACTCTCAACCTGCCCACCGCTGGCTTCTACCGCATCAAGGGTAACACGAGCGGCATGTACCTCGCCAGCGGCTTAG
>CALFJG010000014.1 GCA_937877625.1 uncultured Prevotellaceae bacterium | reverse complement strand
TGTCTGTTGATGAATTTACAATAGAGGAAGTCCTTATATCGTTATATGCTCTTACAGCAGAAGATGTTCAAGAGATAGAAGGCCATTAATTGCTGTCCGCTAAATGTGCTAACGCATCAAATCTCCGTCCGCAATGCCGATAAACAGGAATTGCGGATACTTTTTCAGGAAGTACACCCCTCGCCTGCATCATATTGTACGCGGCTCAATGCCGGAGCGCGCGTTCCCCAGGCGATGACCTGGGCTGACCGCTTGCCGCCCTTTCTGCGCTTTCAGCGTCCGTGTGTGCCAAAATATCGAAAAAAGCAGAGGGGTTTGCATCGGGTTTGCGAAAAAAATTGAACCTTTGCACCGAAAGTTCAACTTAATCCCAAAAATAAGACTCAGATAAAGCCGTGTGCTAAATCTGAGTCTTTTCTTGTGTGTCCGTATGCTACAAAGATAGTTTTACTGAATGCTTGCCAGCTTCTGCAGAACCCCAAGTTTTCTACTATGGCAAACGAGAAGAAATCGAAGCAGCCCGGGTTGCAGCCGTGGAGCGGCGAAAGCAGAGGTCGTTGTGGCGGGGTACAAGCCCGTCGGCACTCGGGAGAGCACAAACGAGTTTGGCTTGTTCCTCATTGGCACGGGCATTCAACAAGTGACGCACAACCGCACGACGCAGTACATCAAGACGGACAAGATGGTGACGAAACGTGAGTTGTCGAGGAGTAAGGACAGGCACGCCACAAGCGACAGTTTCAGCGCGAACGTTTTTGTGGGAAAAGGATCTATGGGGCTGCCTAAATCTTGCTGAAGCGTGGGAATAGATAGAACCCACCTTAATTGCGTGGGTGGTCAACGTCGTAGATAAACTCTTGCTCTTGAGGCAAAAGTTTAGAAACGTCGGCTTGATACGTGTTGTCGGGCATATACCACCATTGTTGGCTGAAGTATTGCTTCAGTTGCTTATCCTTAAACACATATCCACGTGCTGCAAAAGGCAGGTTGCGCAGGATGCGGTTGATGCTTAACACTTTTCGGGCAACGATGGGTGGATTGTCGTAAACGCAAAAGCTGCTTACATAGGGACGCCCTGGATCGTAGCAGAAATGGCGTGAAGCGTCTTGAAAGTCGTGAAACGTAGCGCAGTCGCCCGAACGGATCTCCAACTCATCTTCGGGGCGGAAATTTGTGGCGTGGAAGCGCACCTCGGCATTGCGCAGGGCAAACTCTGTGGCATATCCTACGAAGGGTTCATAGACCTCTTCGCCATTTTCATCTACCTCTACAAACGCTTCGTAGTCATATTTCCTTTGACGCTGTTTGCCTTTGCCATAAATAGCCCAGAGCGGGTTGTCGCCAAAGGCGTTGTTGAATACAAAGAAATGCTTAAATGTATTTTCCGCCCTTACGATAAGTGTGAAGTCATCAATCTGTCCGCCCTGCCAGCGCAAGGCCGGTGTGAGTTTATAGTCTAAGAAAAAGGCTTCATCTACCACGATGCCTACACGGTAGCGATAGGTGTGGTGTACGGTGTTTGTGCCAGGCTCAAAATGTGCGTCAAAATAATAGGCGTAGGCATATTTGGCGATGCTGTCCAGTTGAGGATTATAAAGTGCGCTTATGAAATCTATCTCGTCGGAGCGCGGGAAAGACAATTCTTGTGGGTTGCGCCACTGCAACGTGTCAAGAATCTCAAGTTGTTGACTGTTTTCTATTGCTCCGAGGCGTACGACGGCATTATGGTAGGAGAGGGGAGAGCCGTTCACCTCTACACAAAAATCAGAGATATGTGGGTGTACCCCGTTAGGGCTGAAATCCTCGCCCATATAAGGTGCGCTGGCTTCAAACCCCATAGTAATGGTTCGCGCAGGCCCTTGGTTGTCGAGCGTATATGCCACATCGACCTGTGCAAAGCCGTCGTTAAGGAGCGTAATCGTCAGCACCTCTTTTGAAAGGCGTATATCTGCGGCCTGCAACGGAACAAGTTGTGAACCATAGGTGTAGTACATGCTGTCGTTAGCACGGGTGTGCAGGAGCAGGAAGAAGGTGAGAAACACTAAAACAATTCGTTTCATGGTATAGGTGGGTTCTATTAATTTCCACGGTGAAGTTTTACATAGATGGGGCTTTAACCTTTTGTCATCTCTATGGCTCTTTTTTGCTTCCGTCGGTAAGTTTCATCGGTCGTGTAGCCCGCTACACTCACTCTTCAACTGACAGACTGAAAGCAAAAATAGCTCAGAAATCTGACAAAGCAAATTAATAGAACCCACCTATAAAGGGTGTAATAGTTGTGCTACGGAACAAAAGCAGTGCCTTCGTCAAAGGCTGTTCTCGCCGCAAAGATAATGAAACTCTTCAATACCTCGTTTGTGCTTCCGAAGAATTGAAAAGACACCGCCATTGATAGCAAAAAAGCGGATAAAAAACGCCAAACGCCCTCCATTGTAGTAAAAATATACGTCTTTTTCGCGTTTTCAAAGCCTTGTCAGCGCACATAAGCACGAATTTTAGTATCTTCGCCGCGGAAAAAAGTGCGCTATTGGCATGCAACACCAAGTTATGAAAGTTTCCAAAAAACAAAAGAAGATAGTTCGCTGGCTCTGGTTGGCCTTCGCTTTGTTTACGGTTTTTGCCGTTTTTATTATTTTATCCCTTGACTGGGGCTGGCTCGGCTATATGCCCGATATGAAACGTATGCAGAACCCCATCAGCCAATACGCCTCTCGTGTGTATAGTGCCGATGGTAAGTTGATGGGTACGTGGTCGGAGGCAGGCAATCGTGTGTTTTGTGCCTACGACAGCATATCGCCCGCCGTATTCGATGCCTTGGTCTCCACCGAGGATGAGCGTTTCTACGAGCACAGCGGCGTGGATGCCAGAAGTGTGGGACGCGCCGTGGTGAAGCGCGGGCTGATGCGCCAGCAAAGCGCCGGCGGAGGTAGCACGATAACGCAGCAACTGGCAAAACAACTCTATTCAGAGAAATCACACAGCGTGTTGCAACGCCTGTTTCAAAAGCCTGTAGAATGGGTTATTGCTGTGGAGTTAGAGCGCACGTTTACCAAAGAAGAAATCCTGACTTTCTATCTCAACTATTTTGACTTCCTACACAACGCCGTCGGCATCCGCACAGCAGCGCGCGTTTACTTTGATAAAAATCCGCGCGACCTCACCGTCAGCGAGGCAGCGGTGCTAATAGGTATGTGTAAGAACCCCTCGCTCTATAACCCGCGCCGTTATCCGCAGAGGGCTTTTGAACGACGCAACGTAGTGATGGGACAGATGGTGAAGCAAGGCAAACTATCGCAAGCGGCGTACGACAGCCTGTCCGTACAACCTATCGTACTCCGATTTCATACGTTGGACTATAAGGACGGTAACAACGTTTATATGATGGAATACTTGCGCCGCATTATGATGGCCAACAAGCCTGAACGTAGCCAATACCAAAAGTGGCAGGCCCAACAGTTTTATGAGGACAGCATTGCCTGGGCCGACGACCCGCTCTATGGCTGGTGCAACAAGAACACCAAAGCCGACGGCTCCCCCTACAATATCTACAGCGACGGGCTTCGCGTATATACCACTATTGATTCGCGTATGCAACGCTATGCCGAAGAAGCCGTGCGGCAACACGTGGGACGAACGCTGCAACCCGCTTTCTATCACGGAAAGAAAAATCAGCGCAACTTCCCCTATACTACTCGTCTCAGCCAAGAAACGATACAAAAAATCATTCAGCGCAACATACGTGTAAGCCACCGCTATCAGACGCTAAAAGAAAACGGATGGAGCGAGGAGCAGATACTGAAGAACTTCGACGTACCCGTTAGGATGACAATCTTTACCTACAATGGTGATATTGACACTACGATGACGCCGCGCGATTCCATAATGTACTATAAGAAGTACCTACGCTCCAGCCTCTTTAGTATAGAACCCCAAACAGGCTATGTGAAGGCATACGTCGGCGGCTTGGACTACGCACATTTCCAGTACGATATGGCGATGACAGGAAGGCGCCAGATAGGTTCCACGATGAAACCTTTCGTCTATACCCTCGCCTTGGAAGACGGACGTATGCCCGACGACCGCGTGCAAAACATACGCCGCGTATATCGCATAGGCCCCGAACGATGGTCGCCGCGCAATGGTAGCAAAGCCGCCTACGGGAGCAAGGTGACGCTGGAGTGGGGCCTCTCGCACTCCAACAACTGGGTGACCGCCGAGGTGATGAACCAAACCGACCCCACAGGACACCGTCTTATTTCTATGCTACACAATTTCGGCATTGCTAACAATAAGATAATCCCGAGCATCGCCCTGTGTCTGGGGCCGTCGGAGATTAGTGCCAGCGAACTGGCAAGTGCCTACACCGCCTTTGTCAATAAAGGGCTGCGTTGCCCGCCTATTTTTGTCACACGAATAGAAGATGCCGAGGGCAACGTCATCGCGGAGTTTGGTCCCCGTCCTAACGAGGTGATTAGCGAAGCCACGTCGTATCGTATGATAAAAATGCTTGAAGGCGTAGTGAACCACGGCACTGCCCGCCGTTTGCGCGGAAGCGGCTTTAGTTGTGAAATAGCAGCCAAGACAGGTACTACGAACAACAACTCCGATGCCTGGTTTGTAGGTTGTGTGCCGCGCCTCGTCACAGCCGTTTGGGTGGGTGGCGAAGACCGCGACATTCACTTCGATAGCGGTGCTATGGGACAAGGTGCAGCCGCTGCGCTACCCGTGTGGGCTATCTATATGAAGAAAGTCTTTGCCGACGAAGGGTTGGACTACTCGCAGAGTGAGAAATTCAATATCCCCGATAAAATCCCCGATGGCCCAGAACAGATGCTCACCGTAGAACGCAACTCCGACCGCGGCATCGCTGCCGACCGCCCCCGCTCCTCTGCCACACGCCGCACCGCGTCAAACTCAGAAAACCAGAACAAGAATAACGGCTCTCTGAACAGCGACGATAAGGGTAACAAAGGCGAAGGCGAAAGCGGCTCGTCTAACCCCACACCACAGCCCGCCCCCGCTCCCTCAAAGCCCGCCGCATCAAGCAGTAGCAGTGCCGACAGGTTCTTTGATTAACACCGACCACTCCATATCTTACGACAACTCTTCCAATTCGCACAAACGATGTCATTCCTCGCCATCATCCCCGCACGCTATGCCAGCACACGTTTCCCCGGCAAACCGCTCGCACGCTTAGGCGGCAAGCCTATCGTGCAACATGTTTACGAGCGAGCCAAACAAGTGTTTGAACGCGTGGCAGTGGCTACCGACGACGCGCGCATCGCTGATGCCGTAGAAGCCTTTGGCGGTCGGGCTGTGATGACTTCCGACAAACATCGTAGCGGCACAGACCGTGCTGCCGAGGCTTATCACAAACTCGGAGGTAGGGAAGACGACATCGTGGTAAACATTCAAGGTGACGAGCCTTTTGTCAGCGCAGAACAATTGGAGGCTGTAAAAGCACTCTTCGACAATCCTGCTACTGAAATCGCCACCCTGGTGAAACCTTTTCCCGTCAATACGTCTTGGCAGGTGTTAGCCAATCCTAACACGCCTAAAGTGGTGCTTGCACAAGATGGCACGGCACTCTATTTCTCCCGAAGCGTCATTCCTTATCTACGCGGAGAGGAACAAAAAGAATGGGCGGCACACCATATATATTATAAGCACATCGGTCTTTACGCTTATCGTGCCAGTGCTTTGCTGCGCATCACTGCATTGCCCGCAGGAGATTTAGAGCAAGCCGAGTCGCTCGAACAACTACGTTGGCTTGAAAACGGACTGCGTATCCGTACGGCCATAACCCAAATAGAAACCATAGGAATAGACACGCCCGAAGACCTACAACGGGCGCAGCAATATCTCTCCCAACACCCAGAATGATGAACAGACTCCTTATATATATATTGTTTGTTGGCCTTGCCTTAACGCCCGCCGCGGCACAGCGTGTCACGGTGGGTACCGTACAGTTACGCGGCGGCGCGATATATACCGGCGAACTCTCGGGCAACAAGCCCAATGGCAAGGGACGTATTATGTACGCTAACCGCGACACCTACGAAGGTGAGTTCAAAAAAGGACAACGCAACGGCCAAGGCACCTACACCGCCGCCAACGGTGAGCGCTATGAAGGACAGTGGGTGAAAGACAAACGCAACGGACGCGGCACGTTCTATTTTGCCAACAACAACCGCTATGACGGCACGTGGTATATGGATCAAAAACGCGGCAAAGGCGTAATGACTTATTACAATGGCGACAGCTACGACGGCGAATGGGATGCCGACAAACGTCACGGCAGAGGTCGCTACACCTACGCCAATGGTGCATATTACGATGGCGACTGGGTACACGACAAACGTCAGGGTGGCGGTCGGTTTGACTGGGGCAACGGCTCAACCTATGTAGGTGCTTGGCACAATGGCCAACGCAGCGGAAAAGGCACGTATGTCTATGCTAACGGCGAGAAGTATATAGGTCTGTGGAAGAACGATTTAATGGACGGAAAAGGTATATATATCTTTGCTACTGGCGACCGTTTTGAAGGCGACTACAGCCAGGGCGTGCGCACGGGTCAAGGTACGTACTATCTAAAGAATGGTGACACTTACACTGGAGCCTTTGTCAATGGACATCGCGAGGGGAAAGGCATGTTCAAATGGAAGAACGGTGCTTTCTACGATGGTCAGTGGCAAAACGATATGCGTCACGGTAAAGGCATATACCGCGAAGACAACGGCAATAGCTACAACGGCTATTGGAAGTCCGACTTGATGGATGGCGATGGCATACTCATCTATGCCGATGGTAGGCAGTTCAAAGGCTCGTTCCAGAACGGACGACGCCACGGACGCGGACAAGAAATCCGTACCGACGGCACGAGCGAGACGGGTGAATACGTGGAAGGCGTGCGACAAGGTCAATTCGTGGAGCGCGACCGCAACGGAAATATCACACGCCGCGTGAACTATCGAAACGGAAGAGAGGTTACACAATAACCAATAAACATTCCTTCGCTAAGAGGCTATTGGCACACACACACAAATCAAACCTTAATCAATTCCTTGTTATGAAAACATCCCGTCAGCCCAAACATTTGCGCATTGTAGCCGACGACCCGTGGCTTGAGCCGTTTGAGCCTGCCATTCAAGGCCGTCACGATAGTGTTTTACGTAAGAAGAAAGAACTTGTTCGTGGCAAGAAAACGCTTTCCGACTTTGCCGACGGCCATCTTTACTTCGGTCTGCATCGTACCGACAATGGCCGCTGGGTACTACGCGAGTGGGCTCCGAATGCTACGGCGATATATCTTGTAGGCACGTTCAACGACTGGCAAGAAGACGAGAAGTATGCCTTTAAGCGTATCGCCGGCACGGGTAACTGGGAGATTAAACTCGGCAAGAACGAATTACACCACGGCGAACTATATAAGATAAAAGTACACTGGGACGGCGGAGAAGGCGAGCGTATCCCCGCATGGACACGGCGCGTGGTGCAAGACGATGACACAAAAATTTTTAGCGCACAAGTTTGGGACCCTGAAAAACCATACGTCTTCCGTCATAAGAAATTTAAGCCACAAAGTAAGACGGTCCTTATCTACGAGGCGCACATCGGTATGGGGCAAGACGCTGAGCGTGTGGGTACATACAACGAATTTCGTGAGAATGTGCTACCGCGTATTAAGGCAGATGGCTACAACGTGTTGCAACTTATGGCTATTCAGGAACATCCGTACTACGGCAGTTTTGGCTACCACGTGAGCAATTTCTTTGCGCCGAGTAGTCGCTTCGGTACTCCCGAAGAGCTCAAGCAACTCATCGATGAGGCACACGCTATGGGTATTGCCGTAATAATGGACTTGGTACATAGTCACGCTGTGAAAAACGAACTGGAAGGCCTGGGCAACCTTGCTGGCGACCCCAATCAATACTTCTATCCCGGCGACCGCCGCGAACATCCAGCGTGGGATAGCCTTTGTTTCGACTACGGAAAGAACGACGTGATACACTTCCTCCTTTCTAACTGCAAATACTGGCTTACAGAGTTTCAGTTTGATGGTTTCCGTTTTGACGGTGTCACCTCAATGCTTTACTATAGCCACGGCCTTGGACAAGCCTTCGGAGGCTATGACGACTATTATAACGGTGCTGAAGACGACAACGCTATCGTCTATCTCACCCTGGCCAACCTCCTCATACACGAAGTGAAGCCCAATGCCATAACTATTGCCGAGGAAGTGAGCGGAATGCCCGGACTTGCTATGCCATTTGAAGACGGCGGCCTGGGCTTTGACTTCCGTTTAGCAATGAACATCCCCGACTATTGGATTAAGACCATTAAGGAACTGAATGATGAGCAATGGAAGCCCAGTAGCATCTTCTGGGAACTTACCAATCGCCGACAAGGCGAGCGCACCATAAGTTATTGTGAGAGCCACGACCAAGCACTCGTCGGCGACAAAACAATCGTGTTCCGCCTAATAGATGCCGATATGTATTGGCACTTCAAAAAAGGCGATGAGAACGACGTAGCCAACAGAGGTATAGCCCTCCACAAGATGATACGCCTCGTCACAGCTTCTACACTAAACGGCGGCTACCTAAACTTTATGGGCAACGAGTTTGGACATCCCGAATGGATAGACTTCCCCCGCGAGGGAAACGGATGGAGCCATAAGTACGCACGCCGTCAGTGGAACTTGGTTGACAACCATGAGCTCTGTTACCACTGGCTCGGCGATTTTGACCGCGAGATGCTTCACGTTATCAAATTGCAGCGCCGCTTCCGAGATACTAAAGTACAGGAAATCTGGCATAACGACGACGACCAAGTACTGGCTTACACACGTGGCAACCTGCTCTTTGTTTTCAACTTCTCACCCACGCGTAGCTATGAGGGCTACGGCTTTATGATGCCCGAAGGAGCCTACAACGTAGTACTGAATACCGATGCTACCGACTTCGGCGGCAACGGCCTCGCCGACGACAGCATCTCACACTTCACCAACTTTGACCCCCTGTTGAAGAAAGACGGTAAAGGCTGGCTTAAACTCTATCTCCCAGCACGTAGTGCTGTGGTTTTGATGAAACAATAATCAATTCTTTCAACTCACCTTATAAATACTCACAAAAGAATGTTTTCTGGTATTGTAGAAGCGATGGCCGAAGTGGTTGCTATAGAACGCGAGCAAGACAATATGCACTTCACGCTCACGTGTTCCTTTGCCAAGGAGCTGCATATAGATCAAAGCGTGTCGCACAACGGTGTGTGCCTCACCGTCACCAAACAGCAAGACGACACCTACACCACAACAGCGATGCGTGAGACATTGTTACGAAGCAACCTCGGTTTGTTGAAAATAGGCGACAAAGTAAATCTTGAGCGCAGTATGCTGATGAACGGACGTCTTGACGGCCATATTGTGCAAGGACATGTGGACACCACGGCACGCTGTACGAAAGTTGAGGATGCTGCAGGCAGCAAGATTTTTACGTTCCAGTACGATGTAAAGCCAGAACTGGCACGACGTGGCTATTTCACTGTTGACAAAGGTAGCGTCACCGTCAATGGCGTAAGCCTCACCGTATGCAATCCCTCAGACAATGCCTTTGAGGTGAATATCATTCCTTATACACTTGAGAACACCAACTTTGGACTTATTGAGGAAGGCACTGTCGTAAACCTTGAGTTTGACATACTCGGCAAATATATTGCTCGACTTAATAGCCTTAGTTGAATGTTTTTAGTGGTTAAAATACACGCTAAGAATGACTCGCAAGGAGCGATTTGAAATAGTCCTTTCACGCTTGTCGGCCAAGTATGGCTTGCTCGACACAGAACTGAACTATGGCACACCGTTCCAGCTGCTTGTAGCCACTGTGCTTTCGGCGCAATGCACCGACAAGCGTGTGAACATCGTGACAAAACACCTCTTTGCCGACTATCCCGATGCGCATACTATGTCGCACGCCGAACCCGACACGCTCTATGAATATATCCGTTCCGTGAGTTATCCCAACAGCAAGGCCAAGTACCTTTCGGGCATAGCACGTGGCTTGGTAAAAGAACACCAAGGCGAAGTGCCTCACACACTCGAAGCACTCACTGCCTTGCCTGGTGTAGGGCGTAAAACGGCCAACGTGGTACTCGCATTCGCTTTTGGTCAACAGACTTTGGCCGTCGATACCCACGTGTTTCGTGTAAGCCATCGTCTCTCGCTCGTACCTAAGCGTTGCACAACGCCGCTATCTGTGGAGAAAGCACTCCTTAAATATATACCGACAGGAGAAGTGGCTTATAGCCATTCTTGGCTCTTGCTCCACGGACGATACACATGCCAAGCCCTACGACCTAAGTGTGCGAAGTGTGAGTTGGCAGACGTTTGCGATAAGGCTGAGACGTTTACCACGAAAATCATTAAGAACTAAAAAGGTTACTAAACACATTCACAAGGCCCCTATTCACACAGGAAGTGCAAAACAATGTTTACTCCAGCCTTCCATAGCGAGCAAAAGTCTGTCAAAGACGTACAATAATTATTCACTATTAAATACAATCAAAACCTATGACAATCAACACAGTCAATTTCAAAGACAGCAAAGTTATTGTGCGCGTAGATTTCAACGTGCCTCTTGACGAGAACGGCAACATCACCGACGACACCCGTATTCGTGGTGCATTGCCCACCCTAAAGAAAGTGCTTGCCGATGGCGGCGCACTTATCATTATGAGCCACATGGGTAAACCTAAAGGCAAGGTAAATCCCAAGTTCTCACTCGGCCAGATTAGCGAAGCCGTAGGTGATGCCCTTGGTGTGACTGTGACATTTGCCCCCGACTGTGCTAAGGCCGCCGACCAAGCTGCAGCATTGAAAAGTGGCGAGGTGCTACTGCTCGAAAATCTTCGTTTCTATCCCGAAGAGGAAGGCAAACCCGTAGGCGTGGAAAAAGGCACACCAGAGTTTGATGCTGCAAAGAAAGAGATGAAAGCGCGCCAGAAAGAGTTTGCTAAAACACTTGCCTCGTATGCCGACTATTACGTAATGGACGCTTTCGGCACCGCACACCGCAAACACGCCAGCACAGCGGTTATTGCCGACTATTTCGATAACGACCATAAGATGCTCGGATACCTTATGGAGAAAGAAGTGACCGCAGTGGACAACGTGCTCTCTAATATCAAACGCCCCTTCACAGCTATTATGGGTGGCTCCAAGGTGAGTACAAAGATTGGTATCATAGATAACCTACTGGGCAAAGTGGATAATCTTATCCTTTGCGGCGGTATGACTTATACTTTTGCCAAAGCACAAGGAGGCAAGATAGGTAATAGTATCTGCGAGGACGACAAGCTCGATGTGGCACTCGGTGTCATTGCTAAAGCCAAAGAGCTCGGCGTAAATCTTGTGCTTGGCACTGACTGTGTGGCTGGCGATGACTTCAAGAACGATTGCCACACACAGATATGTCCCGCCAACGACATCCCCGAAGGATGGGAAGGCCTTGATGCCGGCCCTGAAACTCAGAAACTCTTTGCTGATGCTATAAAAGACGCTAAGACCATTTTGTGGAACGGTCCGGCAGGTGTCTTTGAGTTCGACAACTTTGCTGCTGGCAGCCGTGCCGTGGCCGAAGCCATTTGCCAAGCCACAGAGAACGGTGCTTTTTCCCTCATTGGTGGTGGCGACAGTGTGGCTTGTATCAACAAATTTGGTATGGCCGACCGCGTAAGTTATATCTCAACTGGCGGTGGTGCACTGCTTGAAGCCATAGAAGGCAAAGTACTTCCTGGCATTGCTGCTATAAAGGGCTGATACCGCCAAGCCTATTTATTGCTGTCCGCTAAAAGTTTGAAAGCATTATGTAATCACCCCTCAACCCCTATAAATAGCCATATCTATTTCCGTTTTTTAAAAGTATGCCCTATATAGTGCTTTCAGGGTGAGCAGGCGAGCCGCGTGTCGGAGCGCACGCGGCTCGCATGCAAAATAGATAGGACGGATTATAATCATAGTCCGAGGGGTTTTAAACTCGAGTGCTTTGATTTTAAAATCAACGCCTTTGATTTTAAAATCAACGCCTTTGATTTTGAAATCAAAGCACTCGAGTTTAAAACCCCTCGGACTACGTTTAAACACGGTCGGACTACGTTTAAACACGGTCGGACTATTATTGTAATTTGTCGGACATTCTCATTATTGCTTTGTGGTATTACACTACCCATAGCACCGTAAGGCGACAATTTCGTAGAAAATACTTTCCAAAACTATGCGTTCCTTATCTTTTTCTCTTCTTAGTTTTTTTCTTATCGGTATAGGCAGTGCCAATGCTACAATACCACAGGACACGGTGTTTGTATCCGAGGCTATTGTCCTTCCCCCCGTAGTATCTTTTCCCGTTTACAAAACCGATACGACCAATATGGGCGGACAGACACTGGATACGAGAGATTTCATTAACCTCAATGCTACGTTTCAGTTTATGAAGCGACAGGGCGAGGCGGTCGTTCACTATGGCGACCCGCTTTATGGCGATGCGGTACATGGTGCACTCTATGCTTTGAAGTTTCGTGTGAGTACCGAGCGTTATGTGAAAGCACGGCTTCTCTTGGGTCATCTGACAGGAAGTAATGTCTTTGTTGACGGGAAGAAACACACGGGAGAGATAGTGCTGAAGCCCGGAATGACAGAGATAGGCTTACTCTGCCAAGTGGATACCGCACGTCGCGACACGTTTGATGTGGCTCTGGTGGGTGAACATGCTGCCGCGCTTTGTGTACTTGCTCGGAGCGACCTCCGCCCACTGACTCTATCGACGATGCGTGAGGGTGGGCATTATGGCGATGTGCGCCTGTCGCCTTCAGGGAAATACCTTATTACAATCTACTACGACCAGTCGCCCGAGGGTACGGCGGAGTATTGGACTGTGCTTACCGAGACAAATAGCGGGCGTACGCTCGCTCGCGAAATGGGGAGCAAAAATTGGCACTGGCTACCTACGCGCGATGTTATCTATTATCCACGTATGTGGAATAAGTCGATTAGCCTCGTCTATCGCACTCCAAGTGGTGAGGAACGTATCGTGGCAGAAGGATTGCCGACCGAGCGTTTTACACTAAGCCCCACCGAGGACTATATCATATATACGAAACAAGACGAAAGCCGTAGTTCTTCTGGTTCGCTTCGGCGCTTAGAGCAGCCCGACGACCGTATGTCTGACTGGGGCAAGCGCGGCGTACTCTATCGCTACGATTTGCGCACGGGTGCTACTTGCCGCCTAACGTTTGGCCGCGAGAGTGTGTTGCTGAGCGACATCTCTCCCGATGGGCAGCGTTTGCTTCTTAGTTTCTCGCGAATGGAGCCGCAGCGCATACCATTCAATCGCGTGACGCTCTTTGAGATGGACGCTTACAGTGGTAAGGTAGATACGCTGCTATGTGACACACCCTACGTTGCCTCTGCACAATACACGTCCGATGGCCGCTCGCTTTTGATAAAAGGCTCCCCTGATGCTTTTGCAGGTATCGGTAGCGAACTCGCATCGGGGCAGCACGGCAACGAGTACGACTATCGCCTCTTTCGCTACGACCCCTCCACGCACACCGCAACACCGCTTCTTTCGCAGTTTAATGCCTCTGTTGACCAAGTGATTGTGCCGCTTAGTGGCGATAACGTATATCTCACCGCTACAGAGAGTTATGGTCGTTCCCTTTGGCGGCTCAACACCAAGAGTGGTAAACGCTTGCGCTACGACCTGCCTTGTTCGTTACTTCAACGAGTGAGCATACAGCTTGATGGTGAGAAACCCACTTGTGTATTCTATGGACAAAGCGGAGAGCGTTCGCGTGACTGCTTCGTAGCCACCCTGGGCGATAAGACCCAGGTGCGAACAGAGCGTGTAGGAGAGGTGTGTTTTGATAGCATATATATGGACGTAGCCCTTGGCATATGCCACGACTGGAAGTTCCGCTCCTCTCGCGGCGACAGCATTACGGGTTTTTACTATCTCCCCGCCAATTTCGACGCTACGAAGAAGTATCCGCTTATCGTGTACTATTACGGCGGTTGTACGCCCACGTATAAGACTTTTGAGTTTCTCTATCCTTTCACCGTCCTCGCTGCCCAGGGCTATGTGGTGTATGTTGTAGAGCCGAGCGGTGCGATAGGCTTTAGCCAAGCGTTCGCCGCACGCCACGTAGGAACTTGGGGGCGCGAGTCTGCCACCGATATCATAGAAGGCACGCGCGCTTTCTGCCAGGCTCATCCGTATATCAACGCTGAGCGCATAGGGTGTATAGGTGCAAGTTACGGAGGGTTTATGACGCAGTATCTGCTTACACAAACAGATCTCTTCCACACGGCTATCAGTCATGCCGGCATCAGTAACATCGCCTCTTATTGGGGTGGCGGCTATTGGGGCTATACCTACGGACAAGTGGCACAGTTCGGACAGTATCCGTGGAACAATCCTACGCTCTACACGAGCCAGTCGCCGCTCTTCAATGCAGACAAAATTCATACGCCGCTTCTCCTGCTTCATGGCACCGCAGATACCAATGTGCCTACCAATGAGAGCCAGCAAATGTTCACCGCCTTGCGTATCTTAGGACGCCCAGTCAGTTTTGTACAGGTGGATGGTGAGAACCACGTCGTGACCAATGCTAAGAAACAAACTCTTTGGCAAGAGGCTATCTTCGCTTGGTTTGCCTACCATCTTAAAGATCAAACAGAGTGGTGGAACGAACTCTTTCCCAACGATGATTTTGGCGTTCACAAAGAGTGAATAGTTAAACCCCTAATCAATAATTAGGCTGGAAAAGAGATGCTTTGTGTTGTACGATATAAAACGCACCACAATATAAAACGCACCATATTGAATTTCTTGTTAATCCTCCGTCGCTTACCAGCGCGAAACATCTAAACACAAACCTCAATGAAGATCCGTTCATTCCTTTTATTCTCTTCTCTTTGTTTACAAAGTGTTTTTGCGCAATCTCTGCGCGAAAAATATGCCGACCGCCTAACAGCTCCGCTGCTATATCATTGTTCATACACGGCTCAAGCACCGCTCATTGACGGAGACTTAAGCGATGACGTTTGGCATCAGGCAACGTGTATTTCTTCTTTGCATGACATTCGTTCATCTGTCTTTCCAGAGCCGACACTTCCCACGGAGATACGTTTGCTTTGGGACTACGACAATCTTTATGTGTCGGCACGACTAACAGAGCCTTATATAACCGCAACGATTGCTCAACGCGACGACATAGTGTGGCACGAGAACGACTTTGAAGTATTCCTTGACCCAGATGGTGACGGGCTAAACTATTATGAGATAGAAATTAACGCTCTCGGTACGCTGCTAGACTTGCAGATGTCGTATCCTTATCGCAGCGGCGGACACTTCTTCTCTGCTTGGAACTGCCCGGGGCTACAGTCTGCGGTGAAGGTTAGCGGTACTATTTCCGACAGTATTGACACTGACACCTGTTGGACTCTTGAAATGGCTATTCCGCATAAGGCTCTATCGGTAGATTTCAGCGATGCGCTTAAGCAGAGTCGAATATGGCGTATGAACTTTTCGCGCGTAGAGTGGTTGAAAAATGGTGGCCCAGAAGAAAACTGGGTGTGGTCTCCTACGGGAGTAGTTGATATCCACATGCCTGAACGATGGGGTTATGTGTTTTTTGCAGGCGACCCTCTCCAACAGCGTCGCTCGAACGAACCGCTAATATCTTACCTCCCCGATGACTATCGTTTCCTTTGGATGCTCTTTTATGCACAACAAGATGCTTGGGCATCCCAACAGCGATATTTTGGCTCGCTTGAAGAATTTGGTTTAACAGAAGACGACTGGCAGATGATACGCCCTGCCTTACTGCCCGCCATTTCAAACGTTGTGGGAACGGTAGAACCTGAACTGGGCGTGGCAGCTACCCCTCATGGTTTTGAACTTTGGCTCAAGCGAGGCGAGCGTACACTTATCTTAGATAATCTTGGATATTTCCGCATTGAGAAATAACACTTAAGCAAAAACGCCTACAAGATGAACTTTTTCGTTAAGCCAGGAGTGCAAAGCGAAACTTGTTTCAGCTTTGCCTTGGCGAGAAAAAGTCTGTCGAAGACGAACTCCATCTTGTAGGCGTTTTCGAGGTTTAATCATCTATTTTTCCAGCCTGGTTGATGGTGATAGGCATACTTACACCGCCGCTGGTGAGCGTGAGTGTGGCTGTACGCAGCAAGGGGGTGGTGTTTGGCTCTAAGATAAGCATGATAGTGTTTGTTCCAACGCTTAGATCGGATATTTCGGGTGTACACCACGCAGCATCGGATGTAAGTGTGGCACCCTCGCGATATATCGTACAAATCACCTTGCCTTCCGTAGAACTTGCCACGAGGTCGTCTTCATAAATAAGATTCTCACTGCTAATCTCAGTCCCTTCTTTGAAGCGATAGTAGGGATAGGTGACGTTGAGCATTGGGAGTTGTGTAATCATAATAGAAGCATTTTCGTGGCTTGATACGTTGAGCGTGGCATAACGCATAACACCTGTAGCGTTGGGCTCGGCTGTAACATAAATCGGAGTAGAAATCAAAAGTGCATCTTTCTGTGAAGTGCCACTGAGCATTCCCACCTTTTCAGAAGAAACAATCGTGCCTTGATCGTTTTTTGTGACGCTAAGCAGGTTCACCCAACTACCATCGGCAAGTGTAGCCGTCCAGTTGTCGGAGTAGAACAGTAACACGCTATCAACCACTTGGTCGGCGTACATCACAATCCCACTCTTGTCAAATGATGTCTGATGAAATTCGTTTTCGCTCTCACATGCTGTAAGGCTCAATACACCCAAGAGGGTTGCCAAAAGGAGTTTTTTCATTATTAGAGGTTGTTGATTTAATACCATTCTATATTGCTACTATACGAACTGCGCTTGTCCCATTTTAGGGCATCGGTAAGTTCGTTGGCTTTTGCTCGGAAGGTGAAGTTGAAACTGGTGAACGGACGTAGCACCACATTGGCCGACATTTCGAAGCAGTGGAGGTCGCGTGCTAAACTCGCGGTAGTCATAGAGAGTTTGTGGTAGTTGAAATCGTAGCCGCTTGAGAAATTGATATTCCAGCCATCGCTTAAACGAATGTAGCCATTGCAGTTCAGCGTTTGTGTAAAACCATAAGGATAGCGCATTGTGCGGGTATTGATGGGTTTGGAGCGGTCTTCAAACATTGTGATACCATAACTAAATGAGAGGCTCCAAGGAATAGAGAAAGACAGATAACCATCCTCGTCCACACTGGCTTTCACTTTCTTTACTTGTCTTTGCTGACCTTGGCGTAGTTCGGGGTCGAGGTTCGATTCTACATCGTCTGTTTCTTGGTCGTTTTGTGTAGCTTTGCTGTTTGCGGCAGTCTTGTTGCGATCGCCGTGTCCGGTAATCCAATTCCAAAAGCGATTGATTTTTTCCGGATTGAGCGTATAGGAGATGCTCTGCGACATACCCTGAAAGCGTCCAAAGCGTCCGTAGCTCCATTCCGTGCGGTCGCTCACTACTACTTGTCCTTTCTCATTAAAGGCATAGGCATAAGTGGCAAAGACGGCAGCCAACGAGAATGTGTAACTCTTTGAGAGTTTGAGTCGCAGGCGCGTGCTGAGGTTACTCCACGGACGTACCTTTGCCGCTAAGTTGTACGATAGTGAGCCATAGAGCTCGTCAATGAGCGATATTTTGCGCTCGCCGGTGCTGTCGCGCTCGCTGCGTACCTTCATCTCTAAATTGTTGGAGAGAGAGAAAGACACGAGGCCTTGTTTTGTGCTTGAGGGATACCCGTAAATACCATTCTGATAAGGTGAGTATGTCACGGTAGATGTCTCGCCATTGGCATCGGTGCGAACGTAACTGTCTTGATAGCCGTAGGCAGAGGTGGTGAAGTCGGGTGCGTAACTAAAAGAGACAGTGGGCTTGACAACGTGGCGAATAGCAATAATCTTCTTTCCGAAGAAGAACGGTAGGGGCTTATACATACCATATAGCGTGGTGTTTGCCGAAACAGATACATTCCAGTCATATAAGTTGTAGAAGCCGTAAACAGTATCAGCGATTTCGCGCTGATTATCTGTGTCCCACGAGCGCATTATTCTATTGGTGTACATAATGTCTCGCAGAGAAATAGCGGGCGATATATTGATGTATTTGAAGAGCTGGAATGTGGCATCGATAGGGATACGATGTTGCATACCGTTACGCCAATCTTTTATAAGGTTGGAGTGAAGAAGTTGGTCTTCGTGTGTATTGATAGAGTTAGAGAGGTTTCCTGTATAGGAGAGGCTGATTTTTTCGTACCACCGCTCGCGCCCCGTTTGGTTCTTTCGTCGAAACGGATAAAAGCGTGCCAGCGAAATGCTTAAGTCAGGCAATGTCATCGCGACGGTAGAATCGCGCATATTTTGTGTGAGGTTTGTGGAGAGCGAGAGCGACAAGCCTATATTAGGAAAGGAATGACTATATGAAATAGCACTGGAGCGTGTACTTTGTGTGTAAGAGAGCGGGTTGTACATTGATGTGAGGTTGCTCCGTTCGTAACTCTCTGAGGCAAAGTTTACGCGCGCAGAGAATGTGGTATTGGGTGAGGCTTTAGGGTCTTTCGTGTGCGACCACTGTAGTTTCAAACTCTTGGTAACACTGTAGTCGGGCATATTGCGTTCGCCCTCCACGGTGTTGAGATAAGAGAAGAAGAAATTACCGTTGTAGCGGTAACGTTTACGGTAGTTTGTTTCAAAGTTGAGCCCCCACGAGCCTTTGGTATAAATCTCTCCCGTAACACGTAAGTCCATACGGTCGTTGATTGCAAAGTAGTAGCCACCATCGCGCAGATAAAAACCACGCGCGGTTTCATCGCCGTAACTCGGCATAATAAATCCGGAACTATATTTCTTGTTGAAAGGGAAGAAACCATATGGAATCGCCAAAGGTAGGGGTACGTCTGCCACCACAAGATATGCGGGACCAAAAACGACATCTTTTCCCGGACGTAGTTTAGCGCGCGTCAGAGCAATGTAGAAATGAGGGTGTTCGGCATCGCAGGTGGTATAAGTGCCACGCTTCATATATACCACGCCATCGCTGTCGCGTTTGCTCTCCATACTCTGTACATAGCCGTTGCCTTGTGTGGTATTGACATGCTGAATAAAACCACGCTTTGTCTTAAAGTTGAAAGCCATTTCCTCGCTCACATATTCGTCGTCCCCTTGACGAAAGGTGGGCTTCTCGGTTAGTTCGCCCGAGGTGTCAAGTTCAGGAAGGGCATATACCGTACTACTATCCATATTCATACGTATGGCAGCAGCATCAAGTTCCATATTTTGGTACTTCACATTTGCCTTGCCGTAGAGATAGATTAGTCCCGTTTCGGCATCATAGACCATTGAGTCGCTTGCCGTGTAGTGAACAGGGGCTTCAATGCCTGCTTCTCGTTTTTTCTTTAAGCTGTCGTCGGGTATAGTGTCTATTGCTTGTGCGGTAGTGTCGTTAAGATGTGGGCGCAGGGTGTCGGGTACAGCATTGAGCCGTTCGCCGAGGCGGGCAAAATATACTGAGTCGTTGGCGTTAAGTGCCGAGTCGGGCAAGGAGTCGATAGGGGCTGGGGGAAGAAATGCCGGGCGTGTCGTGGCGTTTTTCGTGGTAGCGGCATCTACCGTGGCTTCGTTTGGAGCGTTGGCTGTCTTGCGCTGTGGCATATATCCTATAAGGCTCGTCCACGCATTTAGCGCAACGAACATTGCCAACAATATGTAGAGCAGTTTCTTCAAAACGTTTCTTTCCGACGCACGCAGCCCGTCTAAATAAGGATGACTTGTTCCTTTCAGCCTGCAAAAATAGCAACCCCAAGCGATGCACGAAAGAAAGAACGCTGGAAAATGGCCGTTAAAGTTTGTTAGCAAGCCAAGTATAAGCCAAGAACAGAGTTTAGGCATTATATTTGCAAAAAGATTAAAGACCCGCCTATGTCAAACGAAGCCGTGGGAGTGAATAGAACACACCGTTATAATAAGCACAAAAGAAATTGATTAAGAATAGATATGAATAAACTTCTCTCCTTTCACAAGGAGCATCCCTATTTCGCGTATTCGCTTGATGTTTTGGTTTTAGTTTTTGTTGTTCATATGTGTTGGCTGGCTTTGAGCCGCAACACATCCGATGGGCTACCACCTGCTGAAACGCCAGCCGATACCGGGGCATTGCGTGTGTCTCTTTTGCCTATTGCAGAGTGTTTGCCCTTTTATTATGCCCAAGCCACGGGGATATACGATAGTTTGGGACTAAAACTGGAGATAGCCGATAGACGTGCGCAGTTTGATGCCGACACCGCCTTATATGGAAGTTCGGCCCATATAGCAGCCACCGACCTTGTGCGATTGCAGTACCAAACAAGTCGTAGCCAGACGGCCACGGTGTTGATGGGTTTGCAAGGCACGTGGGGGCTATGTGTCTCTCCTGTGCAACGTGCCGCGAATGTCAAGGCTTTGAAAGACCGTTTGCTCGGCAGTTCGCGCTATTCCGCGAGCGACTATTATAGCCAGCAAGTTTTGGCTTCTGCCGAGTTGGAATACGATGATATGCTTCGTACTCAGGCGAACGACTTTGCTGTACGTGCCAATATGCTTGTACTGGCACAGACCGAGGGGGCTATCTTGCCCGAGCCGTGGCTTACGTGGACAATGGAGAATAAAGGCCGCAGACTATGGTCGGCTAAGTCTGACGATGCTTCTTTAGGTTGTCTCGCAGCAAATAGTACCGTGCTTTCTTCTAAACGTCGTTCGGCTCAAGTGGCATTGCTCGTTGCCGGTTATAACATCGCTGTTGAGCAACTTAACAAGCGTGGACTTTCCGACTGCGACACACTGATAGCTAAGCACCTAAAAATCCCTTCAGAGATTCTCTCCAAAGCTCAACGCCCGCGCTACCACCGCGCCAGCCTGCCTACGGCAAAAGCCATAGAGCAGAGCCGCTCCTTTCTTTCTCGTCGTGGCATTGTTGTACCCAACACTTTGGCGATGGACGATAGATTTTTGAAGAATTAGTACACTAAAGACTCCCCCCCCCCAATTCCTCCCCTGACATAACATATATGGATAAGACCACCTACAAAAGTCTTCTTACCGAGGCTGCTACGCATCTCAGCACCGGTAACCTGCTCGTTGCACTCAATGCCTTAGAACCCATAGCACGTATGGAGGGCGACTGGGAGGTTACAGCGCGCCTGAATAATATACAGCGTGCCTATGCCGCTCTTCTTTCTTACTTCAGAAGCGGTGCCAACGACAGCGGGCGCTACAATATGTTTGAAAAGTTCTTGCGCCAAGCTGATGAGCTTTATAACCTTCTTCTGCGCCGCTATCTCTTGGGCTACACCGAAACGGCCTACGCCCACGCATATCGCGTATTAGCACATATGGAATCGTGTCCTGCACTCAGCGATCTCCTGACTCAGCCCACACAGCACGCCTCGGTGCTGTTTGATAGCGTATGGACGGCAGAACCTTTTACAGAGTCAATAGCGTCGCTGTTTCGTAGTTTCTTCGACAACGAAGACATTGCCACCGATGCCAAGCAGATTGTGGCCAGTGCCCTCACGCTCTCCACGCTTGAAGTGTTTGATGCCTTGAAGTTTCGTCTTCTTATAAGTGTCTCGCGCCACACCGACACCCTCGTGCGTTCACGCGCTATGGTAGGAGTGGTGCTTGTGATGCTTACCCACCGTTACCGCATAGCGCGCTATCCCGAACTAATAACAGCCTTGGAGATGACTTACAGCACCGCAGCAAGTCAGCGAGAGTTAGTGGAACTACAAATGCAGTTGTTGCTGAGTTTGGAAACGAAAGAAATAGCCCGCAGCCTTAACCAAGACATCCTGCCCGAGATGTTGAAGAAGACCAACGGGAAGATACCGCAAACCGAGGAAGAAATATCGCGTCTCAATGCCGAGATGGCTGAACTGGGACTCAACCCCGACTGGCAACGCGATGCTAAACATTCAGAGATAGGCAAGAAAATCCATCGTCTCATTGAGATGCAACAAAAAGGTGCCGATGTGTATCTTTCTTCGTTTTCTATGCTCAAAAGGCGTTTTTCCTTCTTCCGTCAAGCCTCAAACTGGTTTTTACCATTCAGCCCTGATTCTCCCGAGTTGAGCCTTAGTGGAACAAAAAGAGATTTCGCTGTAAAATTAACTAAGCTCGGTATGTTTTGTGAGAGCGACAAATATAGTCTTGCCTTGCTCCTTGGTCAAATGCCTGAGACGCAGTTTGTGATGCTGCAAAACCAACTTTCCTCAATGCTCCCCGACGACACCGATATAGCGGACATCAACAACACGTTCACGTCTGCCCTACGCGTGGCGTTGCAGGATTTCTATCGTTTTGCTACTCTTTTCCAGCACGGCGATAAGCGGCTCAATCCGTTTAACTCTGATATGTTGCTTACCACCATTGAGCCGTTCAACATACTACTTAGCCAGCCCGAAAACTTACAGCAAATTGCTATGTTTGCTTTCTACGAGAAAAACTATGCCGTGGCGTTGCCTATCGTTGTTCAACTGCTGTCCCAAGAACCCACGGCTCGTCTTTGGCAGGTAGCGGGCTATTGCCACCAGCGTCAGGGGCGTTTTGCAGAGGCAGTAGCGGCCTACGAACGAAGCGGACTTTTCGGAGAGCAGTCACAATGGACTATCCGTCAGCTGGCGGCATGTAACCGCGCTATAGGAAATTACGACAAGGCACTCTTCTATTACGAACAACTCTCTGACGAAAAGGACGATGATATCCCGACGCTCGTACGCCGTGCCGAATGTTTGCGCGAAACAAACCGCCGTGAGTCGGCCTTGGAACTCCTCCACAAAGCCAGCTACTTAGAGGAGACACCCGGCGAAGGCACACGCGCTTTGCTCGCGACACTGCTCTCCGCCGGAAACTTTGCCTCGGCACTATCGGTGGGGAAGCGTTTGTTGGCTGCCGAACCAACTAATTACGACCGCCTGCTTGTAGCACACGCCACTTGGTTGAGTGGCGATACCGCCGAGGCCGTGGCACTTTACAAAGGCTATTACAATCGCCTCGACCCTACTGTTCGCGCTAACCAACAAACCATAGATTTACTTTTCGAGCACGACAAAGACCTGCTACTACAAAACGGAAAAACGCAACTGGACTTGCAAATAATGGCTGATGCCACCGCTGAAAATCAAAATTAACTGTAGCAAAATGCTCTTAAACTTTGGTAGCGGCGCGAGGGCTTGTAAATTTGCGCACTTACTAAAACGTTGAAAAAACTTCCATCATACCAATGTCTCCTCTCTTTATTGCCGGGCCTTGTGTTATAGAAAGCACCGAGGTACTCCACGAAGTGGCGTGCGAGTTAGTCCGCCTGCGCAAGGAACTAGGCCTCACCATATATTTTAAGGCCTCTTTTGACAAAGCCAACCGCACATCGCTCGCCAGCTTCCGTGGTCCAGGCTTGGAGCGTGGCTTGCAAATGCTTGCCGATATCAAATCTACATACCAGCTCCCCATCCTTACTGACATTCACGAAAGTTATCAGGCAAGTGCCGTGGCCGAGGTGGCCGATGTGCTGCAAATTCCAGCATTCCTTTGTCGGCAGACCGACCTCCTTGTCGCCGCAGCAAAAACCGGGCGCATAGTGAACGTAAAGAAGGCACAATTCCTTTCGGGCGAGGATATGCAGTATCCTGTGGAAAAATGTCGTGCAGCAGGGGCACGCGAAATATGGCTCACGGAGCGTGGCAACACGTTCGGCTATAATAACCTCGTCGTAGATTTCCGCAACCTACCCACCATGGCTCGCTTTGTGCCGCGTGTGGTGATGGACTGCACCCACTGCGTGCAACGCCCGGGTGCTGCGGGTGGTAAGACCGGCGGCGACCGAGAGTATATACCCTCAATGGCACTTGCTGCCAAGGCATTCGGTGCCAATGGCTTTTTCTTTGAAACACATCCCGATCCCGACCACGCTTTAAGCGACGGGCCTAATATGCTTCCCCTTAATGAGCTGGCGGGCGTGATAAAAAAATTGATACATACAGACGAATGAGCAAGTGGACAGATATAGCCATTCAGTGCCTACGCGATGAAGCCGAGGCTATTTTGGCACTTATGCCCCGTATCGGAGCAAATCTTGACCAAGCCGTTGAGATAATACTCGCCTGCAAAGGCAAAGTGATAGTAACCGGTGTAGGAAAGAGCGGCCTTATCGGTGCAAAGATCGCCGCTACGTTTAGCAGCACGGGTACTCCGAGTTTTTTTGTAAATCCGTTAGACGTGTTCCATGGCGACCTCGGTGTCATCGCCTCCGACGACGTTGTGCTGGCGATTAGCAACAGTGGGCAGACCGACGAGCTGCTGCGTTTCCTGCCTTACCTCAAGAGCCATTCCATCCCCGTCATAGCCATCACGGGCAACGATTCCTCGCTCCTGGCGCAAAACAGCGATGCCCACCTTTTTGCCGGTGTTGACCACGAGGCTTGTCCGCTCGGCTTGGCTCCTACGAGTAGCACCACCGCCACCCTTGCTCTCGGTGATGCCATTGCGTGTGCGCTTATCGAGGCTCGCAGTTTCAAGGAAGCCGACTTCGCGCAGTTCCACCCCGGCGGCTCACTCGGACGACGCCTCCTCACCACGGCAGAGGACGTAATGCACCGCGCAAACCTTCCTATCATATCGCCCGACACGCCGCTGCCCGAGACGCTTATACATATGAGCGAGGGACGCTTGGGGCTTTGTGTCGTGGTAGATAACAAGAAACTGCTCGGCATCATCACCGACGGAGATTTGCGACGCGCCTTGCAAATCAACCACGATGCTTTTTTCAACCTACAAGCCGCCGACATTATGTCGCGCAATCCGAAGACCGTGCCGCCCACAATGCGCATCGCCGATGTGGAAAACCTCTTACACAAATACAAAATCCATGCTGTTATCGTCACTGACAACCGTGGAGAGGTGAAAGGCATTGTAGATTCTTTCAGCACGCTTCTTTAGTTTTACCAACTGTCGTTTAGTAGGTTTTTGAACTTAGCCAATACGCCTATATTCCTTGTGTCTTCGTCTCTATCTCCTTTGCCAAATGATGTTTCTATAAGCCAACTTAACGCATTTCATTAGGCAGAAAAGACCATCGGGATATAACGAGCAACATGCCCGCAAAATCACAACCCACCAAACAACAAAAACAGCCATAACGCCTTGCTACGAAAAGTTTTAAGCATACTTCTTTGCTCCTGTGCCTTGTATTCCGTGGCTCAGGAACGAGTTGATAGTGCTACAGTGAAGATGTTGCGCGAAGAGTTTGGCGTAGCATTTAGCGAGGGCAACCGGATTACTTTCTTCCATACCGGTCAAGAGAAGTTTGACGACCTCTTTGCTGCCGTGGCTCGTGCGCGAAAAAGTGTTCATCTGGAGTATTTCAACTTTCGCAACGATAGCATTTCCGACTTGCTCTTCAACTTGTTGGCAGAACGTGCGGCGCACGGGGTGCGTATTCGGGCTATCTTCGATGGTTTTGGTAATAGTTCTAACAATAGCCCGCTTCGAAGCAACCACCTCAATAACCTACGTCGGCGAGGTATAGACATTGTGGAGTTCGACCCCGTGAAGTTTCCCTGGGTGAACCACGCCCTCTATCGCGACCATCGCAAAATAGTGGTCATCGACGACAGTATAGCCTACACCGGTGGAATGAACGTGGCAGACTACTACATCATCGGGAAGCCCGAGTTTGGCGACTGGCGCGATATTCATTGTCGTATAGTAGGGCCTGTTGTGAAAACGTTGCAAAACATCTTTACAGACTTTTGGCAGAAAGTGACGCGGCGGCCTGCAGACGTTGATGTGTTGGAGGTGCAGAGTACAACGCCCGATACCGTACGCTACTACTCAACGCCCGATACAAACGCCATTGTGCCGGTTTGTAACACCACAATAGGGGTGGTAGATCGTGTGCCGCATCAAACGCCAAAGATAATCCGTCGCACCTTTCTCTCGCTTATCAATCACGCACAGACGCAGATACAAATCATCAATCCCTATTTTATTCCCGGCGGGAAGATTATGCGCGCACTCAAACGTGCGCTGCGTCGAGGCGTTGACGTGCAGATAATGGTGAGCGACAAAAGCGACATTCCCATTACCCCGCGTGTGGTGGAACATTGTGTACACCGACTGATGAAGCGCGGAGCCAGTGTGTATATGTACACGGGTGGATTCCACCACAGCAAAATTATGATGGTGGACAGCGTAGTGAGTTTCGTCGGCTCGGCTAATCTCAACAGCCGCAGCCTGCGCTACGACTACGAGTGCAACGTGCTGGTATGCGACCGACGCGCCACCTCTGTTCTGCAACAAATCTTCGAGACCGACAAACAAACACGTTGCTACCAGCTAACGCCCGAAGCCTGGCGCACATATAGTCGCTCACGACGCTTCGCCGCCTGGTTCTATCAAATACTTGCCCCATTTTTGTAACATACCATTATGAAATCCCTTACCTCCCCTATACTTAAAGCCTTTGCCGTACTACTCTTCGTACTGATGGCGTGCGCGCCGTGGACTGTCGTGAGCGATTTTATCGGCATCGTTGCCGTACCCACGCTCTTCCTTTGTGTGGGCTATTTCTTCAACCCGTCATCGGTGCAAAGTCCTGCCGGGTTTGTGGAAAAACGATTTAGGCAGTACTATCTGCCTTTTCTCGGATGGGCCGTGCTGTTTTTGCTACTCCATAACCTATGGTTCCCTATCGGCCTCTTGAGCCACAACGGATTAAACCCCGCTCATAGTTACAGTTGGCACGAGTTCAGCCAACGCCTATGGAGCATAGGACTCAATATGTCGGACTACGACGAACTGTTTGCCGCTCCGTTTTGGATACTGCGTGCATTGCTCGTTTCAAGCATCGGTTTTATGGTGTTGTTTATCTTGGGGCGAAAAATGTCGCGCTTTGAAAACGACAAAGAGGTGGGATGGGCCATCTTTGTGGTCAGTATAGCCCTGCTGCTCTGGCAGGTGTTGGGCGGCTTGCAGGTGACGGGCGTTGCCGGCGGCGGTTATCGCGAATTGGTTGGGCTGCTCTTTATAAGCATAGGTTTCCTCTTCCGGCAGTATCGCCCCACAATAGATATAGATTGGCGTACCTACCTATTATGCCTCTGCGTCTGGGTGTCAGTAGCACTGTTCTATCCCGTGACGATGATACCCAAGGCCGACATCTTACACTTCATTGCCCTGCCCATACCCGCTTTTGCTGCCTACGTACTCCTTCTCGGTGCTGCAGAGTTGGTAGGGAAAAATGAAAATATGCTTACCCGTGCACTTGTATATATCGGTAGGCATTATCTCTGCATTCTTGCTTTCCACTTACTCGCTTTCAAACTCGTCAGTATGCTTGTGGTAAGTGTCTATGGCATAGAATGGCAGCGTGTTGCCGAATTTCCGACCATACAAACAGGCCGTTGGTGGGACTTCACCTGGTTGCTCTATCTCGTAGTAGGTGTAGGGTTTCCCTTGCTGGTACGCTATATCTATGAGAGGCTCACCGCAGGCACACAACAAAGCTTTGGCAAATGGGGAGATATGCTGTTCGACCTGCTGTTGTTCATTGTGGCTACAATACTGCGCATTCTTAAAGCGATACTCTTAGGCTTCTATCATTTCTTCCTCCATTTCTTTCGCGCCTTAGCCGAATTCCTCAGAGCCAGCAACCCTAAGGACGAATAATTTTCTTGGGGCAGAAATAATTCCGGAGCGCACCGGAAAATTTTTCAAGCCGTCCGGAAAAAATTTCAAAGCACTCGAAAAAAATTTCAAGTGCCTTGAAAAAAATTTTCAAGCCGTCCGGAAAAATTTTTCAAGGGGTCTGAAAAAAAATTTCAAGAGGCTTGAAAAAAAATTTCGGCTCAGCGGATTTCCCCAGTTGATAAAGCCTGGGCTAATTAAGAATAAAGTGT